>JAFLTQ010000050.1 GCA_022510385.1 Muribaculaceae bacterium
GCGTAGCCTTTGCGGCCATGACGCTGTAATCTGATTCTTGTTGCCATAAACTTTTTTTTGCCTTTTTTGTGATTTACGGTGCAAATTTACTGAAAAAAGTTGAATCATGAAAATAGACCCGACTCCATATTAATAGTTAGTTGAATAATAAAGAAAAGGGTAGAGCGTTTATTAAGTAAGTCAAAAAGCAAGTAAACAATAGAATAAATATTAAACATGAAAAAAATTTTTTACTCATTAGCGATTCTTTCAACCTCTATGGGCATATTGGCTTGTTCAGGAAAGAATCATGAATCACAAGATAACGAAGTGGTGGCGTCAGCACCATCAGACACCGCTACTGTATATTACATCAAGGACATCACTCCGCAAAACTTGGTTAAAATCTATGAGGCCTTGGGAGTGCCGGTACCGGAGAATGCCAAAGTAGCAGTGAAAATCTCCACCGGAGAATCCAAAGACTCATATAATCTTGAAGTCGGTCTGATAAAAGATCTTGTGCAGAAAGTAAATGGTACATTGGTGGAATCAAACACAGCATATCATGGCAACCGTAACACTACGGAAGCCCATCGCAAGGCTATAGCTGAAAGAGGATATCTCGATATCGCAGATGTTGATATCCTTGACGCCGAGGGCACTACAAAAATTCCGGTGAAAGATACAACCTGGATTCATTATGACATCGTGGGCGACCATCTTCCCAATTATGACTATATGATAAATCTGGCTCATTTCAAGGGCCACCAGATGGGAGGATTCGGTGGAGTTTTGAAAAATGCAAGTATCGGCATTGCATCCTCTTCCGGAAAGACTTATATCCACACTGCAGGAAGGACAGAGGATGTGGATAAAATCTGGGGACTTGTAGACAATCAGGATGGATTCATTGAATCTATGGCAGCAGCTGCTCAGGGAGTGCACGATTATTTCAAACAACCCGGAAAGGATATCGTCTATATAGATGTAATGAACAATATGTCGATAGATTGCGACTGCAACGGACATCCTGCAACTCCGGTGCTCAAAGATATGGGAATACTTGCGTCAACCGACCCGGTGGCGCTCGATAAAGCGGCTCTTGACCTTGTGTTTGGTCATGAGAATGTGGACGGTGACGATGCCCAACCGATGATAGAGCGTATCAAGGAAATGCATGGCACCCATATAATCGACCATGCTGAGAAAATCGGTCTCGGTACAACTAATTACAAACTTGTGACCCTCGACTGATTGTTCCTCTTCATTGATTTGCAAAGATTCAATGATTATCCGCATTAACGGGAAGGATTTTTCCTAAATCCTATTAATTTAGAATTTGAAAAAAAGTTCATCATTAACGGGAAGGATTTTTCCTAAATCCTATTAATTTAGAAATGAAAAAAGTTCATCATTCACGGGAAGGATTTTCCTAAATCCTATTAATTTAGAATTTGAAAAAAGTTCATCATTCACGGGAAGGATTTTTCCTAAATCCTATTAATTTAGAAATGAAAAAAGTTCATCTTTAACGGGAAGGATTTTTCCTGAATCCTATCTTTAATAATTGTTCAGTTAAGGAGAGTGTATCAAAATAACAGATGATACACTCTCCAATTTTTTTATGGAAAAATGTAAGCAGAATGGGCATAAAAAGATGAAAAAAGATAAAAAATAAGATAAAAATAGAAATTTTATTTGCATAAGATAGTGAAAATTAGTAAATTTGCATCATCTGTTTATAAGTAAAGGGTATTTTCCTCGTAAGACGTTGATTATTTGGCTTATGAGGGGGGTAGAGTCCCCCGTTACTTCTCTATGTTTGTTAACCTAATGTTTCATGGCTACCTTGGGCTCGGGGCCACAATAAAAAGTAGCTTATGAAGAAACTTTTTACCCTATTTTCATTGCTCTGCCTCTTCGGCATCTTCGGAGCAAATGCTTACACATTTACAATAAACTATACGGGGGAAGGAATAAGTTCACCTGTGTATCAAAACGTAACTGTCCAAAAGAAAACAGATTCAGCAACAGGAACTGTAACTTCAACAGTAGATGTTAATTCCGATAATTATGAGTTTAACTCAGATGATGCTCAATTCACGTTGGAGTTTACTTGTGAATCGGGATTTTATATTAATTCTCTAACAACAAATAACGCAAGTGTTAAAGGAACTGCAAATGATGATAATACTGTTTGGACTATTACAGTAAATCCAAGTGCTTCCACGATAAATGTAACAGTTTCAAATCAAGTAGGAGGAGGAGGGGGAAACGTTGACACTCCTTATATTACTGCTACATATAACCCGGAGGCGGCTGTCAAAGATGTTTATGTAAACAATATGAATGGAAGTCCTCTTGAAGTTCCAACCCAAATTACAGGGTTAGATGAATTTAAAGGTGATTATATTTCTTTGTTTATTACTTTGGAAAGTGATTATTCCTACAATAAAGCAAATGTAACATTTACTTATACATCCGGAAGTGAACAGATAACTTGGAATGGAGAAGGATCATTGGTTAAAACAAGTGGATCTACACCGGATTATATTGAAGTTAAGAACATACCTTTTAAACAATCCTATTATAACAAGGATTCAGTTATTAAGGTAGAGTTCACAAACAAAGAGCCGGATCCTATCGAAGTAACATTTCTAATTTATCCTAGCCCTAATGGTTATCAAAACGTTACTTTAAAAGTAGATGATGTTGAAGAGCCTTTGAAAACTATGCGTTATGACGTTACGGTAAGCGACGAAGCAAAAACATTGGTTTTCGAAGGAAAAGATGGATATTACATTCAAAACTATCAAATAGGCAGTGGCAATTCATATCCGGGTGGCTTAACATTTGAGAATAATGTATTAACAGTTGTTGTTTCTGAAGATGTAACTGAAAATGAAACCATATATATTACTGTGGCAGAAAAACCAGCCCAATCTGTAGCCGTTTCTTTCGACGTTGAAAATTATCCCGGTTTGATTTCATCCTTAAAATGGCAAACAGATGTACAACCCACAGTAATAGCAAGTGATGATGATCTTGAAGGTTATCAAATTTCATTTACAAGCCAAATGTCAGAAGGTATCCTTACCATAACTTTCAGTCAGAATCCAAATAACCATGAAGTTTATTATAATGTAACTTCAGTCAAAGCTGCGGTTACTACAGCTAATGGAAATCAAGAAATTGAAGGAACTGTAGATGACAATTCAGAGCAAGCTACTCTTACTATTCCTTCTTCCGCAAAATCAGTGGCAGTTTCATTTGTAGCTGAGGCTAATGAAGAAGCACAACCTGAAATATTCTCTGTTATTTTTGATGTTGAAGAAAGTATTCAAGATCAAATTACAATTGAAGCAGCAAATATTGATGACTTTGACTGGACAAGTGATGATTCTTTTGATGTGGAAGAAGGAACTCTTTTCACAATCACTACACCTTCTTATTTAGATGTTAATGACGATGATGCTATATTGGTATATGTAGTAGCACAAAATGTGACCGTAGATCCAGAGACGGAGCCATGGAACACATATTCAGAATCAGCTGATACCTTTACTTATCAAGTAAAAATCACTGATAACTGTAAGATTGTTGTTCAGACTGTTGCTACAACCGGTGTGAATTCGATTGAAAAGCCTTTCAATGGCGGAGAGGTAATTTACAATCTCCAGGGTCAGAAAGTTGCTAACCCGAGCAACGGTATCTTCA
>JAFLTQ010000051.1 GCA_022510385.1 Muribaculaceae bacterium
CCCGTGATTTGGCCGAACAGAGAAGTTAAACCTTGCCACGCCGATGGTACTGCGAAAGCGGGAGAGTAGGTAATGGCCCCTTTAACCAAGCCACTCTCACAAAGGTGGCTTTTTTTATTGCCATTCATTTGATAAAAACTGACAAGGATTTTTATTAAATTTGCTAAATGACGGAATCTCAAAAAACCGGAAATAAAAATATTCTCTCTAAAACCCTTCGTTCATCGAGATTTTGGATTGCATTAGTAATTGTAGTTGTGATGCAAGTTGCCGATTACTTCATTACCAACTTCAGTTATCCATTATTGGATAGTGTTGACAGTATAATGATATATGATTATTTAACCAAAAAAGGAGAGGCTCCTGACACAGATATCTATTATGTGAACGTGGGGTTTGACAAGAAATTAGTGCCGGCAAAAGATGAATTCGGAGATGATATAGGGTTTATTGCAATTACCAACCGGGAGCTTTTGGCAGAATACCTGAATCTGATTAAGAAGTCAGGATACAAGTATATATTTTTAGATATCCGTTTCGAAGATGGCACCGAAAGTGAAGATGATTCTTTGCTATTTGCCACGATGTCTGATTTAGACGGATTCTCCTTCTCTCTACATAGAGATATAGGTAGTATCGTACCGGACTCATTGCTACATAAAGGGACGTATTCCGATTACAGGGGAAATTTTCGTGATGGATTCACAAGGTATGAGTTATTGCAAGATAACCATGAATCAACACCTTGGAGGATGTATTCAGTTCTCGAAGGGAAACCAAAGATAGAATACAATGGGATATATTATCACGACAACGGTCATCTGGTCTATAATATGGTTTTCCCTTCATTCTATCTTAACGATACGGAGCATGAAGGAGAAAAAGGGCGTGAGAAATATCATTATCTGAGTTACGAATTAGAAAGAGATCCGGAGGCGTTAAAAGCGGAGGCACAAAACAAGATAATTGTAATAGGAGATTTCGAAAACGACAAGCATCAGACATATATGGGAGAAGTTCCCGGTCCCTTATTATCGGTGAGGACATATCAGGCCCTTAAGAAAGGAGTCTATCGGTTTTCATGGGTATGTTTTGGAATAACTTCGGTCGTATATTTCTTAATTTTATATTTTTTACTTGTAAAATATGATTTAAATTACAAAATTTGTAAACTGTTAAGGATAAAATCAAGGGGACTCATCTTCATTATGTCATTAATTGGCTGGGGTATTTTTCTTTCGTTAGTGAAACTCACACTTTATGCTATTTATGGCATAGCCTTTGTAGCTTGGCTTCCGGCCCTTGTGTTCTCATGTGTATCCTATTTTAATGAATATTCAAATATCGAAATAAAAGATGAAAAACATTCAACGTCTTCTCTTTATAATACTCCTTCTTAGTGTCGGTATATTCTTCAACGTTTATGGGAGTCCAACATATAAAATAGTACGGCTTAACACTCCCACCATTAACATTGGAGGAAAACTTTTGAAAGTTGGGGATACTTTTTCTGTCACCGGCGATATCAAATGGTCTGATTCGAAACAGGCCATGGAAGTGAAAGATGTAGAAACAGGTGTATTATATAAATTCTCTGAAAAAGCCTTTAAAAATAAAGGAGTGATCGGATCAATATCTGATTTCTTTCTTCGTACAAATCAGGGTTCCGGAAGAGACAATTCCCGTAGTGCCGAACTGAAAAAAAGTGAAGTTGCGGGCAATTTCCCGGAAAGTAGGATAGCATTAATAATCGGCAATTCCAATTATGAGAATCTTTCCTATTTACGTAATGCCCAGAAAGATGCAACCGATGTTGCTGATGTATTGATGTCTCTCGGTTTTGATGTTGTGGAAGTCTATGAGGCTTCCTATGAAGATATGATGACCGGCCTTAATAAGTTTGCCTCTCAAGCAAAAAATTATGATGTCGCCCTATTTTATTATGCAGGCCATGGACTACAATACGAGGGAAAAAATTATCTATTACCTATAAATTTTGAGAATACCCGTAAATCTGAACTCGACCGTACATTGCATGCCGACGACGTGTTGCAAAGAATGGAAGATTCGGGAGCACCCTCGCAGATTATTTTCATTGATGCCTGTCGCAACATCCCAACTTCTTGGTCACGATCTTCTTCAACCGGACTTGCAAGAATGGAAGGAAGCCGAGGCTCCGTTATAGTGTTTTCTACTGAAAGCGGCAAAACTGCTGACGATGGAGACGGAGATAACAGTCCCTTTGCAGCAGCCCTAATTAATAATCTTTCGAATCCAATGTCGTTTGATGAAACTCTTAACCAACTTGCAAAAGACACTTATGCATCGACCGGCCAGAAACAGTTTCCCATGAGAGTTGGAATGTTGTTAAGCGATTTCAGATTCAATCCGGAAGGAGTGGAGATTGCGAAATCAGAGAGTCCCAAAAAAACAGTGGCCTCTACTACTTCCAGGCAAGAGAAAACTGAGGGAGCCAAACCATCAAATATACGAGAAACAAACTCCGGACAACGCTTTGAACTTGCTACCGACATACCAAATTTAGCAGGTACAGTGTCATCTGTAAATATTTCCGGGAACTCGCTTGTTCTTGACCTCGTTTTGGCAAATAAATCCAATAATACGCTAAATCCCTACATTGCGCAGGTTATAAATGTGTTAGGTTATGAAAACGAAACAATGGCGGTAACCACTGATGGCACAATTATAAGGGAAAATAAAATAGAATGTACGGTAGGTGGAAATGCTGCCGGAAATTCTTTCCCAATGCCTCCTAATGTTCCGGTGAAAATTCATATTGTCGTCAAGAACATTTCGAATGTAAATGATTTCGCTTATATGAATATTTGTTTCCGGAATATCAATCCCGATATAGTCTATGGTATAGGTAACCTGACAATTACCAATGTATTGGCGAATAGCAATACAGTGGCTCAAGGAAACGGAGAATTTACTATTCAAAATAATTGCCCTTATGTAAATGTGTCTTTGGGTAATATTTATAGCTCGGGAAATTCATTGGTGGTTGATCTTATGTTGACAAACAAATCTACAAAAAAGATTCAACCGCATGTGGGATACGAAGAAAGGGCAATAGGTTATGAAAATGAGACTTTTGCAGCTTCGTTAAGCGGAGACATAATCAAGGGTGGAAATATAGATTTCAAGGTTGGAAGTGAATCTGCTTATAATTTTTTTATGTTGCCAACCAATGTTCCTATAAAGCTTCACATTGTTATAAAAGGAATCTCCTCACCTCAACAGTTAGCCTTCTTGAATATTTGTATGAGGAATTATAATCCTGACATCTCAGAAGGCATCGGATTAATATCTTTATCCCGAAGATAAAGATTCAACAGAATTTTACCCCGTTACCCCCTTCGTTCTTGGGGTTTGCCGGGCAGACGCGACAGGTCGCGTCCCTACATAAAAAAAGCCACCTTTGTGGGGGTGGCTTGGGTTAAGGGGGCGATTACCTACTCTGACGCTTTCCCAAAGTCAATCATCACCATCGGCGTGGCAAGGTTTAAACTTCTTCTGTTCGGCCAAATCACGGGAATCG
>JAFLTQ010000052.1 GCA_022510385.1 Muribaculaceae bacterium
AAATCAATCTTATAGACACTCCGGGACACGTAGACTTCACCGTAGAGGTGGAACGTTCATTACGCGTTCTCGACGGAGCTGTTGCAGCTTTCTGTGCTGTTGGCGGCGTAGAGCCCCAGAGCGAGACAGTGTGGCGTCAGGCCGACAAGTATAATGTGCCCAGAATCGGTTACGTCAACAAGATGGACCGTTCAGGTGCTAACTTCTATGAAGTGGTAAGGCAGGTGAAAGAGGTGCTTGGTGCAACCCCGCTGCCTATTCAGATACCTATAGGAGCAGAAGAGTCGTTCAAAGGCGTTGTAGACCTCGTCACCATGAAAGCAATATTCTGGCACGACGAGACTATGGGAGCTGAATATGAGATAGCAGAGATCCCTGCAAATCTTCGTGAAGAGGCAGAAGAGTATCGCGACAAGATGCTTGAGACTTTGGCCGAACACGATGAAACTCTCATGGAGAAATATTTCGACGATCCGGCCTCTATCACAGAACAGGAGATTAAAGCAGCCATCAGGAAGGCTACTCTCTCTATGGCAATTAATCCTATGATATGCGGATCATCTTTCAAGAATAAGGGAGTTCAAACCCTTTTGGATGCAGTCTGTGCCTATCTTCCGAGTCCGGAAGACACAGGCATTGTAGAGGGACATGCAGTAGATGATGTAGATGAGATCGAGACTCGCGAACCGAGCCCCGAAGCTCCTTTATGTGCATTAGTCTTCAAAATAGCAACCGACCCGTATGTGGGACGTCTTTGCTTCTTCAGGGTTTATTCCGGAGAGATGAAGAGCGGAAGCTATGTCCTCAACACACGTTCAGGGAAAAAGGAGAGGATTTCACGTCTTTTCCAGATGCATTCAAATAAGCAGAATCCCAAGGAAGTGATCGGTTGCGGAGATATCGGCGCAGCAGTAGGTCTGAAAGATATCCGCACCGGCGACACCCTTTGCGACGAGAATGCACCTATAGTTCTTGAGTCTATGGAATTCCCGGATCCTGTGATCGGTATTGCAGTTGAACCGAAGACCCAGAAAGACCTTGACAAACTTGGTGTAGGGCTCCAGAAGCTTGCCGAGGAAGACCCGACTTTCCGAGTAGAGACCAATGAAGAGACAGGTCAGACAGTAATCAGCGGTATGGGTGAGCTTCACCTCGATATCATTATCGACCGTCTGAAGAGAGAGTTTAAGGTTGAATGTAACCAGGGACGTCCTCAAGTGACCTATAAGGAGGCTATCACCAAGCCTGTAGAACTTCGCGAAGTATTCAAGAAGCAGACAGGTGGTCGCGGAAAATTTGCAGATATCATTGTAAGGATCGAGCCGGTTGACGAAGGCTTCGAGGGTAGCCTGCAATTCGTGGATGAAGTTAAGGGAGGAAATGTTCCGAAGGAGTATATCCCGAGTGTGCAGAAGGGCTTCCAGACAGCAATGAGAAATGGAGTTCTTGCCGGGTATCCGGTTGAGAAACTTAAGGTGACACTGCTTGACGGCAGTTACCACCCTGTAGACTCCGATCAGCTGTCGTTTGAGCTTGCAGCCATACAGGCTTTCAAGAAAGGGAGCGAGAAAGCAGGACCGGTGCTTATGGAGCCAATCATGAAGATAGAGGTTGTGACTCCTGAAGAGAGCATGGGCGACGTTATCGGCGACCTTAACAAGAGACGCGGACAGGTGGAAGGCATGGAGACAAGCCGTAGCGGTGCAAGAATTGTAAAGGCAAAGGCACCGTTGGCAGAGATGTTCGGATATGTAACGGCACTTCGTACGATTACTTCCGGTAGGGCCACTAGCACCATGTCGTTCAGCCACTATGCCGAAGTGAGCAACTCGATAGCCAAGAATGTCCTCACAGAGGTTCAAGGCCGTGTTGACCTATTGAAATAAAATAAGAAACTCATAATATGAATCAGAAAATCAGAATCAAACTAAAGTCTTACGATCATAACTTGGTCGATAAGTCTGCGGAGAAGATTGTGAAGACAGTAAAGTCTACCGGTGCGGTAGTCAGTGGCCCGATACCATTGCCGACGCATAAGAGGATCTTCACCGTAAACCGTTCCACATTTGTGAACAAGAAGAGCCGTGAGCAGTTCCAGCTATCCAGCTATCAGCGTCTTATAGATATCTACAGCTCGACAACAAAGACTGTAGATGCTCTTATGAAGCTTGAGCTTCCCAGCGGCGTAGACGTGAGCATAAAAGTGTAATCAAAATTAGCTGAAAAACAAGAGCTAAAAACTATCTAAAACAATACAAGAAATGCCAGGATTATTAGGAAAGAAAATCGGAATGACATCCGT
>JAFLTQ010000053.1 GCA_022510385.1 Muribaculaceae bacterium
CGCGTGCGCTACTTTCAATTCACGATAAGCCTTCTCGCTCGCCTCTATCTGGGCGTGCAATTCCGGAATGCTTAATTCCTTGATTTCTTCCTTTTTCATTTTGTTTAAGGTTTCTGTTTATTGCGGAAGTCTTTTATTTTTCGGCTTCCGCATTGCTTAGGAGTGGGAAGGCTCGGAGCCTTCCCGTTTTCTTACAATGTCTGTGAGGGGTCGTAGTCGCGTCTAACCACAAATTTTGTGGTCACCGGCAACTTCTGAGCTGCAAGGCGAAGTGCCTCTTTTGCCAATTCATATGGAACTCCCTCTACTTCTATAAGGATACGTCCCGGAGTTACAGGAGCTACGAAGCCCTCCGGATTACCTTTACCTTTACCCATGCGGACCTCAGCAGGTTTCTTGGTGATCGGCTTGTCAGGGAATATCCTGATCCAGATCTGTCCCTGTCTCTGCATGTGACGTGTCACTGCAACACGAGCAGCCTCTATCTGCCTACCGGTGATCCATTTGGATTCCAAAGTCTTGATTCCGAACGACCCGAATGCAAGCTGATGACCTCTCTGGGCCTCACCTTTCATCCTGCCTTTTTGCGAACGACGGTATTTTGTCTTTTTTGGTTGTAACATCGCTGTCTATTCTTTAACGGTTGCTATTCTTTTTGCCGCCTCTGAATCCGCCTTTCCTGCTGCCGCCGCTCTGCGGACGACCGCTCTCCTTCTGGCCTACTGCATAAGAGGGGGTCAATTCTTTCTTGCCATAAACCTCGCCACGGCAAATCCATACTTTTATACCGATGATGCCCACTTTTGTCAGGGCCTCCACCATGGCATAGTCTATGTCTGCACGAAGTGTATGTAGCGGAGTCCTTCCCTCCTTAAACATTTCACTTCTCGCCATTTCTGCTCCATTCAAACGACCGCTTACCTGAACCTTGATTCCTTCAGCGCCCATTCTCATAGTGGAGGCGATGGCCATCTTCACTGCCCTACGATAGGCTACCTTGTTCTCTATCTGCCTTGCGATATTCGTTGCTACGATCTCTGCATCCAATTCCGGACGCTTGATTTCGTGGATATTGATCTGAATATCTTTGTCTGTCAGCTTCTTGAGTTGGTCTTTCAATACGTCGACATCCTTACCACCTTTACCGATAACCATACCCGGACGGCTCGTGCAGATAGTAACTGTCACATTCTTCAAAGTCCTCTCAATGATTATTTTCGACACACTTGCCTTTGCAAGATGAGTGCGGAGAAATTTACGGATCACTGAGTCTTCCAATAAAGTCTCACCGTATTTCTTACCTCCGAACCAGTTTGAGTCCCAACCTCTGATTACTCCAAGACGGTTGCTGATTGGATTTACTTTCTGTCCCATCTTTCAAATTAATTTTTTGTGTCAACAAACAAAGTAACATGATTGCTACGCTTTCTAATCCTGTAGCCTCTTCCCTGCGGAGCCGGCCTTAGTCTTTTAAGCATCGGAGCACAGTCTACAAACACTGTCTTTACGTAGAGCTCATCGGCCTCAGCCTTTCTCTCATTCTTCTGCTCCCAGTTGGCTATAGCACTTCTGAGCAGCTTCTCAACCCTCCTGGCTGCCTCCTTGTTGGAGAACTTCAGGATACCCAAAGCCTTGAAAGCTTCCTGGCCGCGAATCATATCAACCACCAGGCGCATCTTTCTCGGTGAGGAGGGCACATTATGCAGCTTAGCAAAATATTCACTCTTGCGAGCTTCTTTCATGGCGTCGGCTGCTTCTCTTTTTCTTACACCCATTGTTTTTCTTTTCTCTGTTATTATTAGTTACTACTTATCGGGTCTCAGTTTTTTCTTACTTGCCCGACGCCATTATTTCTTCTTGTTGCCTGCGTGTCCACGGAATGTTCTGGTCGGTGCAAACTCTCCGAGTTTGTGACCTACCATATTCTCTGTAACGTACACAGGTATGAATTTATTTCCGTTATGCACAGCAAAGGTATGCCCTACAAAGTCAGGGGAGATCATTGATGCACGGCTCCATGTCTTGATGACATTCTTCTTACCGCTTGCCTCCATATCTGCCACCTTCTTCTCAAGCTTTACGCTGATAAACGGTCCTTTCTTTAATGAACGAC
>JAFLTQ010000006.1 GCA_022510385.1 Muribaculaceae bacterium
TTCCTTAATGCCCGAGATTGGGGATACACAGAAACTAACTAAATAACAACTGAAGCCGGTTCTCGTGAGAGCTTCGGTTTCAATAAAAACACTAACCAAATAAATAAAGTATGAGAAAATTATTTCTTATCATGATGACGCTATTGGCGTGCACGGTAGGGATGCAGGCACAGACCCGCACTTATCGGGGCACCATATTGGATGCGTCAGACAATGAGCCTCTCGTAGGGGCTACTGTTATGCCGATAGGCGGCGGCCAGGGAGTCGCAGCCGATGTCGAGGGTAAGTTCGCCATCACAGTTCCGGCAAATGTAACTAAGGTGCAGGTGTCTTATGTTGGTTTTGCAACACAGACAGTAGAGCTGCACGATGGTATGACCATTTACATGCAGAATGCAGCCACAGCGCTCGACAATGTGGTTGTAGTTGCCTATGGTACTGCCTCCAAGGAATCACTAACGGGTTCAGTTGCCGTTGTGGGCTCCCAGGAGATTGAAGACCGCCCGGTCACTACCGTAACAGCAGCTTTGGAAGGTAACGCTCCAGGTGTACAGGTCAACAACTCTACAGGAACTCCGGGATCATCACCCTCAATCCGTATCCGTGGTTTCAACTCAATCAACGGTAACAACTCCCCGCTTTATGTGGTTGACGGAGTTACCTTTGAAGGTGATATCAACGACCTTAACCCGGCCGATATCGAGTCTATGTCTGTATTGAAGGATGCTGCTTCTTCAGCTCTCTATGGTAGTCGTGGAGCTAACGGTGTAATCCTTATCACAACAAAGAAAGCAAAGAATGTAGGGACAATAGATGTGACAGCTACTATCCGACAGGGTATGTATAACCGTGGTCTTCCATTCTACGATAGACTTGGAATCAATGAATGGATGCAGGCAGAATTCGACGGTCAATTGAATGCTTTAGCCCGTTATGGTGATGTATTCTCCCCCACTTCAGGTGAAGCTTACGACAAAAATAGAGAATTGCTTGCTAATGGTGGCATAATGTCATTACTCCAATACAACCCTTATGGTGGTATAGCTGAAAACGGCACTCAAATAGGTCTTGGTAATGACCAACTCTTCGACCCCACAACAGGTAAGTTCTTAGGAAAGTCGGTTCTCCCCGGATACACAGACCTTAATTGGTGGAATGCTGTTGCTCGCAGTGGCTACCGTCAGGAATATAATGTTAACGCTTCAGGAGCAACCGATAAATTCAATATCTTTGCCTCTGTGGGTTATCTCAAAGAAAACGGTTATATGTATCTCACAGATTTCGACCGTTTCACTGCAAGGGTAAATGCAAATTTCAATCCTACAAAATATCTAAAATTTGGTGTGAATTTCGCAGGAACCCAACAGGAAAGTCAATATGGTAATGTAGAATCCAATTCTCTTAACACCACAAACAACCCGTTCCAGGCCCAGTTTATGGCTCCAAACCTCCCATACTATCTCCACAATGGTGATGGTTCCATCATGCGTGATGATAACGGCCAACCTATTTGGGCAGGTTCTATTAATGGTGCATACTGGTTATCAGGTACCTCAAACTATGCTTGGGAATTACGTGAAAATAAACGTAACTTAAGCAAGACTTCTCTTGATGGAAATGCTTATATCACTGCTGTGATTCCTTATGGATTTGAACTCACTTTCAGAGGTCAGCTTTATCGTGATAAGGAAACTTACTATGAATATGACAACAGATTAGTAGGTTCAGCTGTAGGTGTAGGTCGTTTAGTAAAAGAGTTTGACTTCTTTAAGAGCCATACTTTCATGCAGATGTTGACTTGGGAACATCAGTATGGCCTCAATCATATCGACGTGCTTCTCGATCATGAGAACTTCAATTATGAATATTCTTATGATTATTTCCAGAATGAATATCAGTTGATGGATGGCTTCGAAAACAACTTCAACAACTTTGAAGAAAATTATTACACTTTGTCAGGTGGAAACCAGACAAGAACTGAATCTTACTTGGGACGTCTCCGTTACAATTTCGACCAAACATACTTTGCAGAAGCTTCCATTCGTAGAGATGGCTCTTCAAGATTTTCGAAAGACAACCGTTGGGGTACATTCTGGAGTCTTGGTGCAAGCTGGGTTATCTCAAAAGAAAAATTCATGCACGACGTTAATTGGGTGAACTTCTTGAAACTCCGTGCTGCTTATGGTACAACCGGTAATGACGCTTCTGCTCCTTATTATGGTTATCAGACAACATACGGCTTTTCAACTGCTCTGGGTGGTATGAATATACTTGAAACATCTGTAATTGGTAACACAAACCTTAAATGGGAGACAACCAAGACCTTTGACGTGGCTTTGGAAGGCTCGCTCTTCAACGACCGTTTCAATTTCAGCATCGGTTATTTCCATAAGTATAATTCAGATCTTCTATTCTCAGTAAACCTTCCTTCATCAATGGGTTCTTTAGGCTCTAACGGATGGCCTTCATATACATGGACCAACGTAGGAGACATGCTTAACAGAGGATGGGAATTACAGTTTGGTGTAGACATTATTCGCAATAAAGATCTGAAATGGGATTTCAACATTGATGCTACATTCTTGAAAAACAAAATCAAGAAACTTCCCGAACATGATCTCCCGGGAGAAGGACTTTATGTAGGAAAGAGCATCTATCAGATTCAGACCCTCAATTGGGCTGGTGTTGACCAACTTACAGGTCAGTCCTTATATGAAATCGAACTTGAATCTCCCGATTTCATGTATTTTGATGCAGATGGGAAAACACTTTATGATGAGGACGCATTTAACTCTTATTTAGCTGCAGCCCAAAACGCAGCTGCCGGAAGTAACCAATGGATATATTATGAGAAAGATGGTCATTACTACACCAACAATACCGCTTATGCAACTTCAAAAGCATTTGATGCTCTTCCCACTGTATTCGGTTCTTTTAGCACTAATTTAAGTTGGAAAGGAATCAATCTTGGTCTTTTGTTCACATATCAGGTAGGTGGTAGAACCCTTGACACCAATTATCGTAGATTGATGGCTACCAGCACAAGTAATACAGGCGCGCTTCACAAAGATGTGCTCAAATCATGGACAGGAACTCCTGCAGGAATTACTGCAGACAGCCCTAATCGTATTGACCCGAATGGAACTCCAATACTTGACAATTCCATGTCTTCTTACAACAACGCAACCTCAAGCAGATTCATTTTCAGTTCAAGTTATCTTGCACTTAAGAATCTCAATGTTTCTTACACATTCCCCAAAAAATGGGCTTCTGCTATGAAGATGAAAGACCTTAATATAGGTGCTTACATCGACAATGTTTTCTTGGTGGCTAAGAAGAAGGGTATGAACCCGACTTATGGTTTTAGTGGTGGTCAAGGTTTGTATTATGTACCTGCAAGAGTATTTGCATTCCAACTACAGGCTAAATTCTAATTTAATAAATGAATCGATATGAAAATCAATAATATTTTAAAAGGTCTTGGAATAGTTCTCCTTGCAGGCTCTATGACTGCTTGTTCGAGTGATTACCTTGATTTAACCCCTGATTATGAGGTTTCTGCCGATGATGTAACAGAGTCGGAGTCATCTTTGACATTGGCAGCCTATGGTATGATAAGCGGAATGTATTGCCAATATTATTCTAACCCGAGCCGATGGACTAACTGGTTTAATGGTGAACCTATGTTCCTTGGTACATTCGGCGAAGCTACCGGACAGGATTTTATCTCTTACTTCTGGGAGTTCCGTAATAGCAATCTCTCCATTGTAAAATGGTCGGGTATGGATGACAACAGCAACCAATATGACTATCAGGCATGGATGTATTGCTACAATCTGATTTCTTTGGCTAATAATCTATTACCGGCCGATACAGAGAATGTATCTGATGAAGCAGCTTTCCGTATGGCTCAGGCTTACACTATACGTGCTCATGGTTATGTGCATCTTCTTCAGGTCTTCGCTCCAAGATGGCAGGATTCTAACAATGGAGCCACACCTTGTCTTGTTCTCCGCACTCTTCCTACTAATGAAGAGGACCAAAACAGTCCCTTGGTTAGCATGAATACAATTCTTGACTTAATCTATAGCGACCTCGACAGAGCTATAGAATTGTATGAAGTTTCAGGATGGAATCGCGACTATTATTGGGAGCCTGATATTGAAATTGCTTATGGTATATATTCAAGAGCAGCTCTGATTAAGAATGATTGGCAGACTGCTTACAATATGTCTAAGAATGCGATGGAAGCTGCTGCTCTCAATATCGGGGCTGATATGATGGATATTGACGAATATGCAACTTATGGCTTCAATGGTCTTAATAATTCGGAATTGATTTGGGCCTCTTCCGAGACAGAACAGAACCTCTATTGGTGGAGTTCTTTTGGTATCAGAGGCTGTAATGGAGGTTATGTCACTAACTGGGCTATTCTCGGCGGCGGTGCAATCGACTATAATTTCTATAAAGAAATGTATGATCCCAATGACATTCGTGCTGAACGCTTCTTTACTCCGGATAAGGTTTCAGACGATCTGAAGGCTGATTTCTGGGATGGCTCTGTTTTCCAGCCAACTGCCGGATTAACACTAAAGGTGGCTAAAGTATCAGACGGTGAAGTACCTTCTGCAATAGAACAAGCATTTGTTGCCTATAGTGCTGAAATGAGTAATCAAGTTAATTATGACACAGGTTCAGGTGGTTTCAGAAGAGGTGCATATGTTTCCAATGCAGGCGCTGTTTGTAACGCTCCTTTCGGTGCTCATTATAAATTCTGGTGTAATTCTACTTATGGTTCAGGTGCTTATCCCTTTATGAGATATTCTGAACTTGTTCTGAATGCTGCAGAAGCTGCTTATCAGCTCGGCAACGTATCCGAAGCTCAAAACCTAATAACAACTATTCAGGAAAATCGTATCGAGAATTATGCAGGGACCACTCAGTCCGGAACTGCCCTTTATGATTACATTAAGAATGTACGTCGTTGGGAACTTTGGGGTGAAGGATTCAATTTCTTCGATTTCAAACGTTGGAATCAACCCATCGTACGTAATGGATGGGTAGAAGGTGACACTAACAGTGGCAACTGGGATTTATTTATGACTGGCACTCTCAACGTAAGCGACCATAACGGTTGGAGGTGGACTATTCCTGAGGAAGAAACCAACTACAACAATGAGGTTAGTCCAAGTGGTAACTAAATCAAATTCCTTATATAGTAAAAAGGCTGTTCTTCAGAACAGCCTTTTTTCATGCAGAATATCTTTTCTTTCATAAAATCAATTGGGACTCAAAAATTGATTTTTCAGAAAGTTTTTAAAGTGCACTGAATTTGATGCAGTTTTTTGATGAAATTGCACCAAATTTGGTGCAATTTTCTTATATTTGCATAAACTCTTTAATTAACAGCCGTTTATATTTATCATTTTTGCAAATACAATTATCATCTATTGACTCTTTATATGTTTAGCCTCATTGAAAAATACAGACAAAAAATTGATGATATACCTTTGGATTTTATACGCGCCATTCATTCTAAAATAGATTGGGAAGAGAGACTGCTTGCCATCTTAGGAGGGAGAGGTGTGGGAAAATCTACTATGATTCTTCAACACATCAAGAAATATGAAAATATAGACAGGTGCTTATATGTTTCAGCTGACGACTTATGGTTTTCTGTCCATTCTATTTACGAACTTGCCTCTGAATTTCACAAGGAAGGCGGATTCAAACTCTTTATTGATGAAATTCATAAATATAATAACTGGAGTCAGGAAATAAAGAATATTTATGATGACTTCCCCAAAATGAAGGTGATATACACCGGTTCCTCAATTCTTGATCTTCAAAAAGGGAATGCCGACTTAAGCCGTCGACTTCTGCAATATAACATGTATGGACTCTCTTTTAGGGAATATCTTAAGTTTTCACAAAACTTAGATATACCTATTCATTCTTTGGATGATATAATTGAAAATAAAATCCGGTTCCCGGTGAATGAAGTTCACCCGTTGCCTCTTTTCAAAAAGTATCTTCGGGAAGGTTATTATCCTTACTTCAAGGCTTCCTCCTACTATCAGAGATTATCGAATGTAGTGAACCGCGTTTTAGAGATAGATATACCTTTGACTACAGGGATATCCGTTTCAAGGGTGGAAAAACTGAAAAAACTGCTTTACATTATTGTGCAAAGCGTTCCATTCAAACCTAATTATTCCAAAATCGGCAGAGATTTGGATATCAGTAGAAATGATGTGGCCGATCTTATGATATGGCTGGAAAAATCTCAACTTATCAACATTCTTAGGGAAGAAGCTCGAGGAATAGGGCTCTTGGGAAAAGTGGAGAAAATTTTTCTCTCTAACACAAATTTGTCATTTGCACTTTCAGATAATGGACCTGATATAGGGAACCTACGTGAAACGGTGTTTTTTTCGTTACTTAAGGAGTCACATAAAATATTTGCAAGCAAGGAATCTGATTTCCAAGTGGGTAAATATACTTTTGAAGTGGGAGGGAAAGGAAAAAAACAAACACAAATCAAAGGAATTGAAAATGCTTTTCTTGTGAAAGACGATATAGAGTATGGTTTTGGCAATATCCGACCGTTGTGGGCTTTCGGTTTGTTGTATTAATATTACCCTTATACTATTTGACTGACTAACTACTAACTTTTGAGCAGGATGTCTGTTTTGTCTCTTCTTTAATAGGATTCTATTTTTCTGTTTTGTTTCTTTTAGGGCTCTTATTATGAACTTACGTTGACTTATGGTGTTTTAATAGTAGAAAAAGAAATTTTGAATCTTACTATTAAGAAAAAGATATTATGGAAGAAGATATTAAAATATTGTCAGAACAACCGGTGAATGGCCATAAAGCCGGTTTTGTGAATATTGTAGGGAATCCGAATGTAGGCAAGTCTACCCTTATGAACGACTTAGTTGGAGAGCGAATTTCCATCATAACCTCTAAGGCTCAGACTACTCGCCACAGGATTATGGGCATCGTAAACACTCCGGAGTATCAGATAGTCTTTTCAGATACTCCGGGAGTGTTGAAGCCTAAATATAAGCTTCAGGAATCGATGCTTGGTTTCTCGGAGGGGGCTCTTACAGATGCCGATATACTCCTATACGTCACCGATGTTGTGGAGGATCCGGAGAAAAATAAAGAGTTTCTCGACAGAGTTGCCAACGAAAATATCCCGGTGCTCCTTGTCATCAATAAGATCGACCTGTTGAAGAATGATCAGGATCTTCAGACAATTGTAGACAAATGGCACGAGCGGCTTCCAAAGGCTGAAATTTTCCCGACAAGCGCATCTGAAAATTTCAATGTTGATAACCTGAAAAATAGGATTATAGAACTTCTTCCTGTTTCTCCTCCGTTCTTCGGGAAAGATGCATTGACTGATAAGCCGGCGCGTTTCTTCGTGACAGAGATAATTCGCGAAAAACTTCTGCTGAATTATGACAAGGAGATTCCTTACAGTTCGGAAGTTGTGGTTGAGAAATTTGAAGAGAAGGAAAGCTCTATCCATATAATGAGCGTTATTTATGTGGAAAGAGACACTCAGAAGGGAATTATCATCGGTAAAGGTGGTGATAAAATCAAGAAAGTTGGTATCGAGGCCCGTCAGGATATAGAGCGTTTCTTCGGCAAGAGAGTCTATCTCGAGATCTTCGTCAAGGTTGAAAAGGATTGGCGAAACCGTGAGAACAAACTTAAGGCTTTCGGATATATCGAGTAAAAATTAAAACGGCATAATATATTAAAACCGTATGGGAAGATTAGTAGCAATAGTAGGACGCCCCAATGTTGGGAAGTCCACCCTTTTCAACCGTTTGACACAGACCCGCTCGGCGATAGTGGACGACACGTCGGGCACTACACGCGACCGGCAATATGGGAAAGTAGACTGGTGTGGTCAGGAATTCTCGATTGTAGATACAGGGGGATGGGTAGTCAATTCCGATGATGTATTTGAATCTGAAATCAACAAACAGGTTGAAATAGCCATTCAGGAGGCCGATGTGATTCTTTTTGTGGTGGATGCATCCAATGGAGTCACTGATCTTGATGACAAGGTTGCTCAGATTTTGCGTCGTTCAAAGAAACCGGTAATCCTTGTTGCCAACAAGGAGGATAAAGGAGATGCACGTTTCAATATTCCGGAATTCTATTCACTCGGACTTGGAGAGCCTGTTGAAGTATCATCTGCCAACGGAAGCGGTACAGGTGAACTTCTCGACAAGATAATAGCAGATATGCCGGAGCCCAAAGAGGATGATCAACCGGAAGATAATGTTGCAAAATTCGCAATTGTGGGACGTCCGAATGCGGGCAAATCCTCTCTTATAAACGCATTCATAGGTGAGGAAAGGCACATTGTCACCGATATAGCCGGCACAACCCGCGACTCAATCTATCATCGCTACAATAAATTCGGCTTTGACTTCTATTTGGTTGATACCGCCGGCATCAGGAAAAAGAATAAGGTCAACGAAGATATCGAATATTATAGTGTGATCCGTTCTATACGTGCAATAGAGGCGAGTGACGTATGTATTCTAATGATAGATGCGACACGTGGCATTGAATCGCAGGACGCCAATATTTTTTCGCTGATCCAACGTAATAAGAAAGGATTGGTGGTCTGTGTCAATAAATGGGATCTTATCGAAGACCGGTCGCTGACGGCCCAGAAACGCTATGAGGAGGCCATCAGGAATAAATTTGCTCCTTTCACCGACTTTCCGATTCTATTCACTTCGGCACTTACAAAACAGAGGATTTTTAAAGTGCTCGAAACATCTATAGATGTCTTCAACAATCGGAAGCGGATGATTCCTACTTCCCAGCTAAACACCTATATGCTGGAGCAGATAGCACAGACGCCCCCGCCGGCAAATAAGGGTAAGTTTGTGAAAATAAAATATATCACAATGCTGAAGGATTCAGTAATCCCCACATTTATATTTTTCTGCAATCTGCCACAATGGGTGAAGGAACCATATCGAAGATTCCTTGAGAATAAAATCAGGGAACATTGGGATTTCCATGGAACTCCGATCCAGATTTACATGAGGGATAAATCCTGAGGAGAGGAGACCTAAATGTTAATGAGAAAGAGGGTTGGCGGTATCTTGATATTCGAAAGGTAAAACCGATTGACTCTGTTCCCTGAAAAATTGTAAAAAAAATAGAAAATTTTTTTTGAAAAAATTTGGGGGATTAAAAAATTCGCAATAACTTTGCACCTGCAAACAGGGAGGAACCTGAATCTACAAGAAGAAGGCCCTGGAAAGCATACCTTGGTGCGGTAGTTCAGATGGTTAGAATACCGGCCTGTCACGCCGGGGGTCGCGGGTTCGAGTCCCGTCCGCACCGCCGAGGAGAGAGGAAGAGTAGCAGCGTAAACTTTGGTTTCCTGCTGCTCTTTTTTTAATTATTTTCAAGCCTCTTTCTAACAGACCACCTTTAAAATGTAACCTCTTATGATTGCGATTATCAACGGACCAAATCTTAACCTACTTGGTAAACGGCAACCCGAAATCTATGGTAGCGAATCATTTGAAACATTCCTACGTTCCCTTCGGAAGCGTTTCCCGGAAACTCCTATAGAATATTTCCAATCGAATTCCGAGGGCGAAATAATAGATTATATCCATAAACTTGGATATGATTCTCCCGACTGTAAGGGGATTGTGATTAATCCGGCAGCTTACACCCACTATTCAATCGGCATAGCCGATGCCATAGCCGCTATTCAGATCCCGGTGGTGGAGGTTCACATTTCCAATATAATGGGTCGTGAAGAATTTCGGCACACATCTGTGACGGCTCCTTATTGTAAGGGATTGTTAGCAGGTTTCGGACTCGAAGGGTATGCTCTCGCAATAACATTCCTGCTCGGGAAATAAGCCGGAGTTTCAAATTTATACAAGAATCTATGGATCAACGGCTTGAGGATTACATACAGAAACATATTTCTGAGGAGCCTGACAACCTGAAAATTATCGACCGTAGAACAAATCTGCGGATGCTTAACGGCAGGATGTGTTCAGGTCATATCCAGGGGAGACTTCTGAAGATGCTCACTGCAATGATAGATCCGAAAAATGTGCTTGAGTTGGGTACATTCACAGGTTATTCAGCTCTTTGCATTGCAGAGGCCTTGAGTGATGGCGCTGTCATCCACACCATAGAGATTGATGATGAGTTAGAGGATGAAATCCGATCAAATCTTGCTTCTTCTCAACATGGATCGAAGGTGAGACTGCATATCGGTGATGCCTTGGAAATTATGAGTGAATTTGAACCTGACTTTTTCGACTTGGTGCTGATTGATGCCGACAAACGTCAATACTCCGCCTATTTCAATAAGGTGATGCCGCTTTTAAAACCGGGTGGCTTCATAATAGCCGATAACACTCTTTGGGACGGTCATGTGACGGAAACTACAAGACATTCATCTCAAACTTCAGGGATAATGGAATTCAATGAACTTGTAGTCAACACTCCTGACACTGAAGTGGCCATTATCCCTATCCGTGACGGTCTGACGATTATCCGGAAAAGTGCCGAAAGTCTGTCACCATTATGATCATAGCGTCCAAACAGCTCACGTTTAAAGATAATAGAAGGGGGATTTGAATAGTGGAAAATGAAAACCAAACCATCTATTGTTTCCAAGCGTTATATTTCCGAAGGGTTTCTTCAACAACTCTAAAACTATGAATTATGGAAAGCAAAAGACAAGCAAAAATCGCTCGATTCATCCAAAAGGAGTTAAGCGAGATATTTAGAAAACAAACTTCTGCCCTTGGAGGGGTATTGGTAAGTGTAAGTCAGGTGCGCGTATCTCCTGACCTTAGCATCGCAAAAGCATATCTTAGTATTTTCCCTCCCGAGAGAAGTGCTGAGATTTTGGAAAATATAAAAAGTCAGTCAAAGACAGTGAGATATGAACTGGCACAAAACGTGAAAGATGTGCTTAGGAAGTGCCCGGAACTACAATTCTATCTTGACGATTCACTCGATTATATCGAAAATATAGACCGCCTCTTAGGTTCTTGACAAACTCCTTTCTCATATCATGGCGTTATCTCACGGCTCCAAAATCGCATGGAGCTGTGAGTGCTATTGCCATTGTATCGATTGTGGGAGTGGCAGTAGCCACAGCGGCCATAATAATAGTTCTGTCGGTTTTCAACGGGTTCAGGTATAATCTAAATGAGCGTCTCGACTCATTGACTCCCGACATATCGGTAGCTCCGGCCTATGGAAAAACGATTTCCGAAGGGGATTCCCTCGCTTTGCGACTTTCCGAGCTTCCTTTTGTAGAAATTGCAATGCCGGAAGTGACCGACAATGCTCTCGTCATCTCAGGAGCTAAGGAGATGCCGGTGACTCTCAGGGGAGTCAATCAATATATTTTTGGCCAAATCACCGGGATTGATTCCCTATTATTGGATCGAACCCCTATAGGGGATTATACAGAAAAAGAGACTTCCATAGCAGTTGGTGTGGCCCAACGGCTGGGTATCTATTCAGCGGGCGACACTCTTTTGATTTTTGCGCCAAAGAGGCTTGGAAGAGTTAATATTGCGAATCCTCTCTCTTCTTTTATTTCCGATTCAATTGTGGCATCATCTGTTTTCCGCAGCCTGCAGAATGAATTTGATGAAAACACAATCATCGCTGATATAGGAGTGGCGCGAGAACTCTTTCAATATGAAACTGAAGCTACAGCCATCCAAATAAAGCTACAAGCCGGGGCTGATATACAGGATTCAGCCGACCAAATCCGAAACATTTTAGGAGAAGAATATATAGTAAAAGACCGCCTGATGCAACAGGATATCAATTTCCGGATGGTTGAAATTGAGAAATGGCTCACATTCATTCTCCTTGTTTTTATCCTCGTAATCGCCTCTTTCAATATTATAAGCACTCTCTGTATGATTATCCTCGACAAAGGAGAGGCAATACGTATATTCTCATATATGGGGATGAATAAAAGGAAAATCGGACTGATTTTCTGGTGGGAAAGTATTCTTGTCACGCTTATCGGAGCTGTCTCCGGCATAATCATCGGAGTGGTGGTGGCACTCTTGCAGGAAAAATTCAGCATCATAAAACTTGCGGGAGATCCGGAAAACTTGGTTATGCGTGCTTATCCGGTCAGAGTGGAATGGCTTGATATGGCAATAACATTTGTTCCCATCCTTATAATCGGACTGATCTGCGCCCAAGTAAGTGTTGCTTTCGCTAAGAGTCGACTCAATCCTTAAGAGGATGACCGGGAAATTTTTATTTCCTGTTTTATTGTAGGAAAGAATATATCGTGCTACTTTTGCATAAAATTTAAAGCCCCGATTCCGGTTTATTAAGTGAGACATTGGGTTTTGATGATTTACGGTAATTTGTAATTATGGATTTTATTGAAGAATTGACCTGGCGCGGCATGATTCACACAGTGATGCCGGGCACGGATGAAGAGTTGAAAAAGGGGATGACGACCGCCTATTTAGGAATAGACCCGACAGCTGATTCGCTTCACATCGGGCATCTCTGCGGCGTCATGATGTTGCGTCATTTCCAAAGATGCGGCCACAAGCCTCTCGCTCTTATCGGAGGCGCCACAGGGATGATAGGGGATCCTTCCGGTAAAAGTGCGGAGCGTAACCTGCTCGATGAAGCGACATTGCGTCATAATCAAGAGGCAATCAAGAAACAGTTGTCACGTTTCCTTGATTTTGACAGTGATGCCCCCAATAAAGCCGAGATGGTGAATAATTATGACTGGACCAAAGATGTGACATTCCTGGATTTCGCACGCGAGATAGGGAAACATATCACGGTCAACTATATGATGGCAAAGGATTCTGTGCAGAAACGTCTTAACGGAGAAGCCCGTGACGGTTTGAGTTTCACAGAATTCACCTATCAGCTGTTGCAAGGGTTTGATTTTCTGACTCTCTATCAGCAGAAAGGATGCAAACTGCAGCTCGGTGGCAGCGACCAATGGGGAAATATCACCACAGGCACGGAACTTATCAGGCGTAAGGCCGGAGGGGAAGCATTCGCCCTCACTTGCCCTTTGATAACCAAACCTGACGGCTCCAAATTCGGGAAAACCGAAAGTGGAAACGTATGGCTCGACGCCCGCTACACATCCCCTTATAAATTCTATCAGTTCTGGCTGAACGTAAGCGATGAAGAGGCGGAAAAGTATCTTAAGATATTCACAACGCTGACCCGTGAAGAGATCGATGCCCTCGTGGAGGAACATGCTCTTAATCCGGGTGCGCGCCCGATGCAACGCCGTCTCGCCGAAGAGGTAACTACTATGGTGCATGGCGAAGAGGAGCTTCAGAAGGCAATAGAGGCCAGCCGTATCCTTTTCGGGAATGCCACCGACGAGGCCCTGAATAAACTTGATGAAAAAACATTCCTCGAAGTGTTTGAAGGGGTTCCTACTTTTGTGGTGAAGCGTGATAAATTAGAGGCCGGTATTCCGGTATTGGATTTCCTGGCTCAGGAGACTCAGGTGTTCCCCTCGAAGGGTGAGGCACGCAAGATGTTGCAACAGGGTGGAGTCAGCATCAATAAAAAGAAGGTGACAGATCCGAATACCACCATAGGCACGGATTCCCTCTTGAACGGAAAGTATATCCTCGCACAAAAAGGTAAGAAAAATTATTTTCTGATCAACATTGAATAAGGTAGAATAACCCGGAGATTTCTATCGGACCTTATATATTTGCCGTCGGTAAAAGCATCTAAAAACAGACTTTTATGGACGGCAAATTTTTTGATATACCTTTCAGGTTAAAGAGTTCCGACAGTGATTTTATATGTAAGGACGGGGAGATAGCCTCTGCTATTAATTTGGGTTATGAAGGGGAAATTGAGGGTGATTCTCTTTCAATTTCCGGGATTGCAGGTGCCGGAGTTGATCTTCCACCGGCACCTGATATAGATTTTGCAATTATCAGGGATGTTTTGAAAGGATGGCATGCCGTTCCGGATGATTTCCCGAAACAGACAATAATAGCCACCGATCCCTCTTTGGAATACTGGACAAAGATGGCATCTCAATTTCTATCCCAATTTCAATCCGAGGGTTCTGTAAATTCTCTTTTCATTGCTCCGTTCTATGTTATGGGAACATGGAAAACCATCGGAGGGAGTTATCTTTCCGCCTCAGAGCCGGTTATAATGGTTCCGAACAGCAGCGTTCCTTTGGTTGCCACGGATGATAATCTAACGGCCACGGAGCTCGAATTCCGCGTGGCTGCGGCAGTCTGTTCTTTATATTTCCGGATGAGGGCTCCGGAGGTGTTGAGAAAATGGGTAGGTAAAATAGAATCTTTGGAGATATTGGTAAGCGACCCTTTACAAAAATATGATTCCTATTCAGCATTTTTGCCCCGAAAACGTGTTACGACATCGAATTTCTGTCGAGCTCTCGATCTAACAACAGGTGAAGTTAAGGAAACGAAAGTATGCACGATGACCCTTCCTGTGGCATGGCAGGCAAATCTCAAGGGAGTCGGAGAAGAGAATCTGGATTCGTGGATAAATGCAGATTTGAAATTTTATCCGTTTGCTACTATACCGTTGGGCGAGATCGACCGGGCCGGTGAATGGGGAGCTGCAGGGATGCGGGGCATCGGCGACCGGCTCTATGGAGGAAAGTCAACAGGGGTTGACCTGAAAGAGTTGAAGGGAGAGGGTATCGGGGAGACCAGCAAGAGTGCAGCCCTTATATATTTACGAGGAGAGGATTCTAATTTTACATTAAAGACACGTCCCATAAAGCTAACCGGAGCCGGAGCATTGAAAAGCAGCAGGCGCTTATATTTGCGAGGTGAATATCGGCCTGAAAATATAGGAATCTCTGTATATGCGAGTCGTGATATGCTGCATTGGTGGCTTGTGTCGCAAAAGCGGGGGAGTACGGTAGTCAGCCTCCCGAAAGCCTCTTTCCGCTTCTATCGTATTGAGCTTGAAGGATACCTGTCAGCAACGGAAACCTTGCAGGGTATCACGATTTCCTAATCATTATCAGACAGGGTCGACATCATAGTGGACCACGGAACTCTTCATCTCTATATTCTGTGCAATCCCGGCATATACCTGCCTTAAAATCTCTTTTACCTTTTTCATGGAGACTCCACTCTCCATTTTCAACATAATCGACTGGATATAATAGGAGGCTATCCTTGAGACGTAGGGTTTCTCCGGACCTAAAACACGATCACCGAACACTTTTCTCAACGCCAATGTGAAATCCACTGCAGCCTTATCGCACATTTGCGGATTCTTATTCCGGATATAGATATTGATAATCTTGGTGAACGGGGGATAAGCATATTTCCTTCTCTCCATTATCTCATTGGAGTAATAACCCTCATAATCATGATTCCTGACATGTTTCAATATTTCATGTTTAGGATTGAGAGTCTGGATCAACACCATCCCTTTTTCACGGCGTCTTCCGGCGCGTCCGGCCACCTGCTCCAACATATTGAATGCTCTCTCGTTGCTGCGGAAGTCAGGAAAATTCAGCAGAGTGTCAGCATTCAATACCCCCACCGTTGCGACGTCTCCGAAATCGAGACCCTTAGACACCATCTGAGTTCCGATCAAAATTTCAGTGTCATGGTGAGCGAAATCTTCGATTATATTCTGATATGCATCCTTGTTGCGGGTGGTGTCGAGATCCATTCTCGCAATGTTATTGTCAGGGAAAGCCTCTTTCACTTCTTCTGCAATCCTCTCTGTACCGTAACCGAAAATTTTCAGGCCGTTCAAACCACAAGCGGGACATAACGAGGGGAGCAAAGTGGAGTAGCCGCAATAATGGCATCTCAACATCCCTAAGTTTTTATGATAGACCATTGAGACATCACAATTGGCACATTTGGGAGTCCATCCGCATTGCTCGCAGATAACTACGGGCGCAAACCCTCTGCGGTTCTGGAAAAGGATCACCTGCCGCTTGTTCTGAAGGGTACGGATTATCCTGTCGCGCAAGGGTGTGGAAATGATGCCTGAGGCTTCCTTCTTTTTGCGGAGCTCTTTCATGTCAAGAATCTCGACATCGGGGAGCACGGAACCCTCATATCTTTCCGGGAGTTTCACGAGCCCGTATTTCCCCTCGATGGCTTTGAAATATGTCTCGACAGCCGGAGTGGCCGACCCCAAGAGAGACTTGGCCCCATGCATTCGGGCAAGCATCAGCGCGGCATCCCTGGCATTATAACGTGGAGCCGGATCATATTGCTTGAAGGAGGCTTCATGCTCTTCGTCAACCACGACCAATCCCAACCGGGCAAAAGGCAGGAAAATTGATGATCTGGCACCCACCACCACCAAAGGTTCATTGCTCGTAAGAAGCCGTCGCCATATATCGACTCTTTCGGAGTCGGAAAATTTAGAATGATAAACGAGTAACCGGTGGCCGAAAATCTTACGAAGGCGGTCGGAGAGTTGTGTCGTCAGAGAGATTTCCGGCACCAAAAAAAGCACCTGATTACCGGCTTCCATAGCTTTAGCCATCAGATGGGTATAGATTTCAGTTTTCCCACTGCCGGTGACCCCATGGAGTAATTGGATAGAATTTTCACGAAATCCACGGTCGATCTCTTGAAAAGCCCTTTGTTGAGGTTCTGACAACACCGGCAAGTCAATTTCCTCTTGTATCTCCGAGAGGGAATCAAACCTGTTGACCGTTTTTTTCTCTATCTTAAGAATCCCCTTGTCGACCATCCCCTTGATAACGGCCGGTGATACTTTTGCCGTCTCCAACAGTTGCTGTTTGGAGACCATCCGGAGCTTGCTGTTGAGATTCAACCATCCCGACAAATCCAGATATGAAAGGAGAGCCTTTTCTTGCAGTTGTGAACGCTTCACAGCGTCAAAACTCTCATGGAGTTTCTGCTCGTTATTTCTCTCGAAATTCAATGATACTACCGTTATCTTCTTAGGTCGGTACCTTTCGGCCACTCTCTCGTCGATTTCGAGGATTCCGGCATCAAGCATCGGCATAATAACTTTCGCCACATTCTTTAAACCGGTCTCTCCTTCAAGTTCATCTACTCTCATTCGCAAATGCTCCTGAAGGGTCATTATCACGAGGGCCTGTTGCTCAGTGAGCTTTAAAGAATGTTTTTCATCAGCCTCATAATCGGGATTTAGGGATATGCGTGTTTCGCTTTCCGGCTTAAGGCCGGTTGGCACGGCGGCTTTATAGACTTCTCCGGGGCTGCATAGATAATAGTCGGATATCCATTTCCAGAATTTCAATTGAGGATATCGCAATATGGGTTCGGGATCTAAAAGGGCAACAACGGGTTTCACCTCGTAACCCTTCGGTTCGTTGGAATGAAGGGCTTCGACTATCCCGGTGTAATATTTCTTTTTGCCGAATTGCACAAGAACGCGCGACCCCGTCTGTATCTCCCCTTCAATCTCTTCAGGCACTGAATATGTGAAGGAGGAATAGAGGGGAAGCGGCAGGATTACGTCAACGTAGCGTTGTGAGCTCAAAAGAAATATGCCAACCTTATGAAACCGCCCCTGGGTTGCGCGGAATAATTGTCGAGCTTGATGGTGCGCAACTGATAACTTACACCCCAGGAATAACCGCCGGAAATTTGAAAACGCTCGAAGAGCTCGGCACCGCCCCCAAGCTGTATGGCCACATAACCGGCAGGAGTCTCGATTGCCGGTGCATCATTGGTGGCAAGAGTGAAATTAAATACCGGACCTACATATATCAACGGTGCTATGATTCTCTCAAGCCCGTTCAATCTTGTCCACTTGAATTTCAGGTTTAACGGAATTTCCAAAGTATGCAGCCAAACATTCTGGTTTTCAATGCCATCAATACTCCACACCTTATGTTCTCCGAAAGCTACGTGAGCACCGTGGAGATTATAGTGGATACCCATATCCACGCCAAATCCTATTCCGGGAATCATCAGTTCTCCGGCCAAACCAACGTCGAAGCCGGTGCGCATCGTCGTCTTTGCTATATCCTGTTTCCAGTGGAAGGTGGAAAAATTAACACCCGCCGTGGGCCCCCACCGGAATTCGGCTGAGGCACACAGGGATGTCATTAATATTATTCCAAGTATTAGTATTTTCCTCATTTAGAAGAGATAAGCTGCTGAGATAGTCCAATAATTGTTGTGGAGCTTGACAGGATTTGCAGAAGAAGCTACAACCTTTGCGATATTGTTGATACCAAAGCCATAAGATGCTCCGATCTGCACGTGTTTGATAAGCTCAACACCTAAACCGACATTCCAGACAGCCTGGAAAGTCTTTGTCTTATAATATGACAAGGTTGACTTGTTTAATTTGAAGTCGAATGAGGGTCCGGTGAAAAGGTAGGGGGCCAAGAATCTTCCAACCACCGGTAAAGAGAATTTATATTTTACATTCAAAGGCACCATGAGGAAATTATTGTTGCCGTCGTTGTTGTTGAGACGAGCATACATAAGGGAGAGGTCGAGGCAGAGGCCAATAACGGGGACCTGGAATTCAGTCATCACACCGGCAGTCCAGCCTGCTTTATCATTCTCGGCAAGAGTCGCATTTTTCAATGAGAGATGATTGACATTTACTCCTGCTTTTACACCGAATTTAAATTGTGCGTTTGCCACTCCTACACTCATCACGGCAATCAGCAACGCTACTAAAATCTTTTTCATGATCTTATGGTTTTGATATGTTTATTATGCAAATTTAATAAAAACTTTGAAATGCAAGGAAAAATAGTAAATTTGCAATCTAAAATTTCTGCTATATGGACTCTGAAACTAAAGAAATATCTCAGAATGAAGAGACTCTGAGAGTCACTGAGCGTGCGATAGAGATGCTAAAGACAGTTTTTGATCCCGAAATTCCGGTGAATGTCTATGATCTCGGTCTGATTTATAAGATTGATTACCAACCGGAAGATAAGAGCCTTCATGTGGATATGACCCTGACTGCTCCCCATTGCCCGATGGCAGATTTCATAATGGAGGATGTGCGTCAGAAACTCCTTAGTGTTGACGGCCCGGAGAAACTTGATCTTCGCCTCGTCTTTGAGCCGGAATGGAATCAAGACATGATGAGCGAAGAGGCAAAGTTGGAGCTTGGGTATCTGTGAGGTGGACTCACAACAAATAAAGACTTAACTCCAGCCCTTCGGGAGAGAGGCGGGCATAGCTGAAAGTGCGGATCCATTCCCCCAAGACAATCATTTCACAACCGTCGGCGATTTCTTCCCTGCTCAAAATATGGATATGTCCGAAGATAAAGTAGTCTATATCCGGATGTTCCCGATGATAACCGACCGCAAATTCACGCAGATTTTTAAGCAGATTCTCGTCGGGGATTCCTCTTTCTTCTCCCCCTTTGCGGCTGTGGGCGCTCCAGTTGTAAGCAAACGGGACTGTCCAACGCGGATGTATGCCTTCGAATAACCATTGGCAAAAACGACTGCGGAAAAGGGATCGGATGAATCTGAAAGAGGGGGCCAATTTGCCTACACCATCGCCATGGTTGAGAAAAATTTTCTTACCGTAGATTTCTTCAATGAGTGTCCCGTCTCTAACCTCAATTCCTAATTCTTTCGGGAGATAATCGAATATCCAGATGTCATGGTTCCCCTTTAGCCATACGATTTTAATGCCTGAGTCGGAGAGTTCCGCCAATTTTCCGAAAAATCTGACATATCCCCTTGGGACTACATAGCGGTATTCATACCAATAGTCGAGGATATCTCCAAGCAGATAAATAGCATCGGCTTTATCTTTGATGGAGTCGAGAAATCTGACGATACGCAATTCGCTTTCTCTGGAATCTGCCATATAGGGGGCTCCGAGATGCAAATCGCTCAGGAAATATGTGGCTTTGGATGTTTCGATAGGTTTAGAGATTTAGCCGCATGGCGAAAACCAAAGGATGGAAATCTGCGGATTAGACTGCAAATATACGGGAATTTATTAAATTTGCAGTATAACTATAGCATATAAGATAAATATGGCAGATAAATTGGATTGCGTGGGTGATGATAAGAAATTAGACAGGGCAAACGCCAATACAATCAAGGATTTTGAAATTGCAATCAGCAAGTGTCGGGAGATTTTTGAAAAGAAACTAAAGGATTACGGCACATCTTGGCGAGTGATGCGTCCGTCGAGCCTGACCGACCAGATCTATATAAAGGCACGCCGGATACGCAGCATCGAAGAGAAAGGAGATGACAATATGAAGGTGAAGGAGGGAGTTATCCCGGAATTCATCGGTATTGTCAATTATTGCGCCATAGCCCTCATACAACTTGAGAAAGGGAGCGGGGAGAAAATAGATGTGGAAGAGGCTCTCAAGCTCTACGACCGTGAAATCAAGGCCTCTACTTCCCTTATGCTCGACAAAAACCATGATTATGACGAGGCCTGGCGTCAGATGAGGGTTTCCAGTTTCACGGATATAATCCTTCAGAAATTACTCCGCACAAAGGAGATTGAGAGTCATGACGGGAAGACGCTCATCAGTGAGGGGATAGATGCCAATTATCGCGACATTATCAATTATGCCCTCTTCGCACTTATAAAGTTAGCAGAGCAGGGATAGGGAATAGTTGGCCGAAATTTTAACATAAATTGTGGAACGGGCTCTAAGAATCATAACCTGGTTGCTGCGCATAGTTTGCGGCGGACTCTTCATCTTCTCGGGGTTTGTAAAAGCCATCGACCCGTGGGGCACAATCTTCAAGGTTGAAGAATACCTGAATGCTTTCGGTTTTCCACTACCGGTGGCATTGATGCGCTTAGGAGTTTTTGCATTATGTGCAGTGGAGTTTGTGGTGGGTTGTTTTCTTGCCATAGGATGTTTCCGCAAGTCATGTCCGGTGTTTGCCGGCTTGATAATGGTGTTTATGCTCCCGCTCTCCTTGTGGATAGCGATGGAGAATCCGGTGGGTGATTGCGGATGTTTCGGGGATGCAGTTGTAATCTCGAATTGGGCCACATTCTGGAAAAACGTTGTTTTGACGGCAGGGATCATATGGCTTATCAAATATAATCTTCTGGGAATATGTCTTATCACCCCGGCTGTGCAATGGCTTGCTGTTGTGGCCTCAGGATGCTTTATAGTGGCCATAGAACTGATAGGTTATTTTTATCAACCCCTTATAGATTTCCGCTCTTTCCCGGAGGGGACGGCTCTTTTTGCCGATAACAATGATGCAGATTCGGAGGGAATCGACGTTTTCGATGTCGACACCGGGGATGATATGAATGAGGAGGCCGTTTCTACAGGAAAGGAATTGGTAGTGATGATGCCGAATGTTGCATACGTATCGCCCTCTACGACGTGGAAACTCAATTCACTCTATGAATGGTCGCAGGACAACGGTGTGAAGATGATAGGGATAGTGTCAGGGAGCCGTGAGGAGATAGATGAATGGGAAGACCTCTCGATGGCTTCATATCCGATATATCTGGCAGATGACACGGCCATCAAGGAGGTAGTGAGAGGGAATCCGGGAGTAGTTTATCTCGATGATGGGAAGATAGTATGGAAATCCACTCTCAGTGCGATAGATATCGATGATTTTCTTGATCCGGGAGTGTCGCGGGATGCCGGCACGTTTGCGAGTGATAATGAGCGGTTCTTGTGGAACTGCACCCTTATCTATCTTTTGGTGATGGCTTTTTTGGTGTTTATCTCATTCACACCACGCATGGCCAGGATGTTGGTGCGAATCGGGTCGACGCGTGGTGTCAGACACCATTGAAAAAATATATAATTTTGGGAAAATGATAGGGGAGAGGAAGAAAATTGATTAATTTTGCTAAAATTGGAGAATTATATGGAAATAATAAATCTCGAAGAGCAACCCAGTTTGCTCAACCGATATATACGTGAATTGCGCGATGTAACCATCCAGGGTGATCCCCTCCGATTCCGCAAAAACCTTGAGAGGATAGGCGAGATCATGGCATACGAGATCTCCAAACGCCTTAACTACCATGAAGAGGAGGTGACAACACCTTTGGCGACTGCAAAGGTGAAAGAGCCAAGCGACAAGATTGTTTTGGCCACTATATTGCGGGCCGGTCTCCCATTCCATCTTGGTTTTCTGAATTATTTCGACAGGGCAGAGAACGCATTTGTGAGCGCCTATCGAAAATATCGCGAGAAGGGGGAAACCTTTGACGTATTGGTGGAATATCTGGCATCTGCTGATATTGAGGGTAAGACACTTATAATTGTCGACCCGATGTTGGCGACGGGGTCAAGTATGGAGTTGGGCTACCGTGCGTTGCTTAACAATGGTACGCCGGCGAAAATCCATGTGGCATCAGTGATCGCTTCGCAACAGGCCATAGATTATGTGGCGAAGGTTTTTCCTGCTGACAAGACTACTGTGTGGAGTGCCGCAATAGATCCGGAAATTAATGCCCACAGCTATATAGTGCCGGGTCTCGGGGATGCCGGTGACTTGGCTTTTGGAGAGAAACTCTGAGAGAAGAAATCGGGAGGGAATAAGATATGAGGCTTGAGAATATAGAGATATTGAACTTCAAGAACATCGGGAATACAAAGCTTGACTTTTCACCCGGTGTCAACTGTCTTTTGGGGATGAACGGCATGGGTAAGAGCAATCTTTTAGATGCCATCCATCTTCTGAGCATGGCGCGTTCCATGAGTTCATTGCCTGATTCATCTCTGCTCAAGCATGGAGAAGAATTGATGCTCGTGAAAGGGAGTTTCGCCACGGATGCCGGAGGGAGTGACACTATCAGCTGCGGACTCGCCAAGGGAAAGCGCAAGAGCTTGAAACGCAACGGCAAGGAGTATCAGAAACTCTCGGAACATATAGGCCGGTATCCGGTGGTCATATCCACGCCGGAAGATTCCCGGATAGTGTCAGGGAGCGGCGAGGAGCGCCGTAAATTGATGGATATGGTGATATCCCAGGCCGACGCCCGATATATATCCGCCTTAATCAGATATAACAAGGCGTTGGAAAATCGTAACAAGATGTTGCGGGCAGGCGTGAAAGACAGCATCCTCTACGAATCTATCGAGAAGACAATGACAGAGACGGCGGCAGTGATCCATGAAGCACGAAAGGAGTGGGTGGCAGCTATAACGCCGATAGTGGAGGAGATATATCAGAGAATATCGGGAGGACGTGAAAAGACCGGGCTCAACTACAAGAGTTCACTGAATAGCGCCACGATGCAAGAAGTGCTTGATTCACATCGTGAAAAAGACCATATACTCGGATTCACTTCGGCAGGGGTGCATAGAGATGACCTTGAGACGAGTCTTGACGGTTACAGCCTTAGGGCATTGGGGAGCCAGGGTCAGCTGAAGAGCTTTGCCGTGGCTTTGCGGCTTGCCATCTATAGATACCTTAGAGAGAAAAAAGGAATGGTTCCTCTTTTACTGCTTGATGATATCTTCGACAAACTTGATTCCTCAAGGGTCGAGAATATTATGAGGGAAGTGAGCCGTGAAGGGGATTTCGGCCAGATATTTATTACCGATACCAACCGTAAGCATCTTGACGATATCCTTTCGGGAATCGAAGGGCCGAAGATTTTGATAAATGTTGAGGAGGGAGAATTCGAGGTGATATGAAAAGACATGAACCGGAGAGCATCGGGGATGTGATACGGGTACTCCTCGAGGAGAGTTCCTTGGCCAACCGAATGGAAGAGCTCAGGGCTGCGAGGATGTGGAAAGGAATTGTCGGAGATTATATAGCGACTCAATGCAGCATACCGTTGGTGAGAAAAGGAGTTATGTTGATTGGAGTCCCGAATGCATCTCTGCGAAATGAATTGTATATCAGTCGGAGCACTCTTCGTCAGCTGATCAACCAAAGTATAGGAAAAGAGATAATAACAGAGATAAAATTCACATCATGAACCCAAAAGAGTTGCCGGCATTGGAGATATTCCGCCATCGGGAGCCAATCCAGCTCCGTTTCAGTGATATCGACGTGGTAGGCCATGTCAATAACATCAACTTTTTCTCCTATTACGACACGGGGAAGGCGGCTTTTATGACCAATGTTTTGGGTAAAAACATCAACTGGGATGAGGTGGATACAGTGGTGGCAAATGTAGACTGTGCCTTTATCGCTCCGATATTGTGGGGTGAGAAAATAGAGGTTCTGACGGCATGCGTGGGGATACACGACAAGAGCTTCAGGTTGCTTCAGATGTTGCGCAATAGTGAAAGCGGGGAGGTAAAGTCGGTGTGTGAGACAGTGATGGTGTCATTTGATCCGGCCACCCAGAAGGTGGCACCGCTGAGCGAAGCCTGGCGTAATGCGCTAGGGGAAGTGATAAGTAAATAAGTAAGATAGAAAGCTGACTACGCGACCTTTCGCGTAAACCGAATATAGGAGGCTTAAAAAAGAGTGAGAGAGGACAAAGAAGATTTATGAAACAAATAGAACTGAATTTAAACTTTGATGGCTTATCGGAGGAAAGCGCAGCAAAATTACGGAAGAGTCTTGACTACCGTAAAGAGGCCGGTGAATATATAAAGGAGGGAAAATATCTTGAGGCAATGGAGCGCACCGTCGCCGCATTGAAGAATATGCGAGAGTTCCCGGATTATCAAAACCCGGAGTTCCGGATGTTGCTTGTGGCGATCCTTTTTGATCTCGCCGAACTCCATTATAGCTTGAAAAACTATAAACGGAGCGAGAAAGAGGTAGAGATGCTCTTCAAAGTTTTAGATCCTTTGGTGAAGGATGATGACGAGCGTTTCGGCGAGTATCATATCCTTGCCATGGAACTCTCCACGAGGATCCTGCGGAGCCGCAGGAAGGCTATGGATTTGTTGGTGAAACAACAGATCACTACCGGATTGCTCCTTGAGAAAGTGAATTCGGGAATAGTTGCTGCCACCGACAAGTTGGTGGATAGTCTGTGTGAGACTGCCCGGTTGTTGGCTGCTACGGGTGATGTGCGCGGAGCATTGAAATTTTACGCCGAGGCTATAAAATATTCAAAGAAGCGTACCGGCAAGGTAACTCCCAAGGAGGTTAAGATGAGTATGGAAATGGCATCAGTGATGATGCGCCTGAAAAATCTGCAACCGCGTGCAAAGCGTCTTCTCAATACAATACTGCCGCATGCAGTGGCATTGAAACTTCCGGAGTTGCAGCAGGATATTATCTCGCTGATAGAGATGCTTGATGAGACGGAAGAGCCGGAATCTACCTGGAGAGTATTCCTGCATAAAGTAATCACGGGATCTTATCGCAAGAAGAAGTGATAGAGGGTAACATTCCTTGAGATAAAAGTTCAATTAGAAAAAAATTATGGCAACAGAATTAAATAAAGGGAAGGAACTTGAGATAGTGCGTCTACCCCATTATGTAAGAGGAAAATTCTACGTGTTTTCAGCGAAATGGAATGATGACGTTGTAGGGAAACTGCGCGAAGGGTGCATAGAAACACTTCTGTCAGCCGGTGTGAAGGCTGAGAATATAGTATGGCGGGAAGTTCCCGGCACAGTTGAACTCATCTATGGTGCAGCCTCCGTGATAGAACATTTTGAACCGGCGGCAGTCATCATCTTGGGTTGTGTCATAAGAGGCGATACTCCTCACTTCGACTATGTTTGCCATATAGCTTCGGAGGGAACTGCACTCCTCAACAGTCGAGGGAAAGCACCGGTGATTTTCGGGGTTCTGACAGTGGAGAACCGTGAACAGGCCCTGGCACGCGCCGGAGGAGAATTGGGCAACAAAGGGTCGGAGGCCGCCGTGGCCGCCATAGAGATGGCAAGCCTGTTGTTGGAATGAAAGATTATAAATGACAGATAATAAGGGATATTCACCATTTTTGCAACCGGTAGAGGGGGCTACATCCTACGAAGATAAGGTAGTGGATGCGGCCTTCCGCGACTTGTTGAAATGCTATGTGGAAAGCAACCATCGGAAGAAGGTTGAAATCATTGAGAAGGCATTCAAGTTTGCAAAGGAGGCACATAAAGGGGCCAGGAGGCGCAGCGGAGAACCTTATATACTACATCCGATAGCTGTGGCTCGTATTGTCGTGGAGGAATTAGGGCTCGGGTCTACCTCCATATGTGCAGCCTTGTTGCATGACGTGATAGAGGATACCGCTTACACACGCGAAGATATAGAAATAGCATTCGGAAAGAGGATTGCTGATATAGTGGAGGGGGTTACAAAAATCTCCGGTGGTATTTTCGGTGACAAGGCATCAGTTCAGGCAGAAAGTTTCCGCAAGTTGCTTCTGTCGATGAGCACTGATATAAGAGTAATACTGGTCAAGATGGCCGACAGGCTCCACAATATGCGCACTTTAGGTAGCCTTAGGCCCGAAAAACAGTTTAAGATAGCGGGGGAGACCCTATATGTCTACGCCCCATTGGCTCATAGGTTAGGACTCAGTAAAATAAAATATGAACTTGAAGACTTGGCCTTCAAATATGAACATCCTCAGAAATACCGGGAAATTATCGAGAAGATAAACGAGACGGAGGAACATCGCGAGGCAATAGTGGAGAAATTCGTGACTCCGATACGTAGAATGCTTGATGAAGCCGGCTTCAAATATGAGATAAAGGCCAGGGTGAAAAGTGCCTATTCCATCTATAAGAAGATGGAGAACAAAAAGATACCCTTTGAGGAGATTTATGATGTTTATGCGGTAAGGGTAATCTTCGAGAATGATGATGATAGTCTCGAGAAATTAAGGTGCTGGCAGATCTATACCTTCTTTACAGAGGGTCATAAACTGCATCCGGAACGATTGAGAGACTGGGTATCGGTTCCGAAAGCGAATGGATACCGGGCATTGCACCTGACGGCCATGGGACCGGAAGGAAAATGGATAGAGGTGCAGATACGTTCCCGGAAGATGGACGAGATTGCCGAATTGGGGTATGCGGCACATTGGAAATATAAAGATGGAGTGAATGAGGATGAGACTGAACTTGACACCTGGATGAACACCATCAAGGATATCCTTGCCCATCCGGAGCCGAATGCTCTCGATTTCCTCGACACTATAAAGCTGAATCTTTTCTCTACGGAGATCTATGTCTTCACTCCGAAAGGGGATTTGCTGACATTGCCAAAGGGTGCTACCGTTTTGGATATGGCATTTGCGATCCATAGTCAGCTTGGACTTCACTGTATGGCAGGGAAAATAAGTCATAAGCTTGTGCCGTTGAGTCATGAGCTTCAGAGCGGAGATCAGGTGGAGTTAATCACCTCCAATAGTAGGATCCCGACCCCGGAATGGATGGACTTCTGCCACACGGCGAAAGCAAAGACGAGAATAAGAACATTTCTGAAAAAGGCAAACAATGTGGAAATCCTGACTCCTGAGGAGATGGAGAGGATTGCCACTCCGGAAAGCAGTCAGGAGGAGAAACGTTCGTTAGTGAAACGTCTGTTGCGAAATCCTTTCTCCTCCAAGAAGAAAAAGGGGGAAAAGAAATCGCCGAAGATCGACCGCGGGAAGGTTTTCAGACTCTATCCCGATGACAAAGAGCCCAACTATCACATAGAAACATGTTGCTCACCGTTGCCGGGAGATGAGGTTTTGGGATTTGTAAATGAGGATGAGGAGGTGGTGCTTCATAAGGTTGAGTGCCCTATAGCAATGAGGTTGAAAAGTGTCTATGGGTCACGCTTAGTGATGACTGAATGGGGCGGCTCATCCTCCCGTTTCATGGCAAGTGTAGAGCTTGACGGGATAGACCGGAGAGGAATTTTGGAAGAGATAGTAGACCTTGTGTCACACAAATTTGACATTAATATTCGTTCTATGAATATATCGACGAGTCAGGAGGTTTTTCATTGCGAGATGTCATTTTTTACAGACACGGCAGAAAGGGTAGATAATTTGTGTGAGAGTCTGCTCCATCTTAAAGGGATAAAGTTTGCCCATAGGAAGGGGTAGTGGGGGAGTTGGGAGTTGTGAGTTTTGAGTTGTGAGTTGTGAGTGGGGAGTTGTGAGTTTTGAGTTGGGAGTTGTGAGTTGGAGGGCTTGTAGGGACGCGACCTGTCGCGTCCGCCGGGCAAAGGGAGCGGGGAGTTGTGAGTTGGGAGTTGGGAGTTTTGAGTTTTGAGTTGGGAGTTGGGAAGTAACAAATGATTAGATATAAGTAAGAGGGATGACTTCATGTTAAAGAAGATATTTTCGAAATTAAATATATTGCGGTTTATACTTGCGGCAGCCTCGATAACGTTGATACTGCTTGTATTGCCGCGTGCCGACCATCAAGGATTCTCATACGAACAGAATCAGCCCTGGAAGTATCCTTTGTTGACGGCAGAATTCGATATCCCGATAATGAGAGACTCAGCCTCCATGAGAGAGATGCGCGACAGTATCGACAGCAAGTTTGTACCCTTCGTAAAGAGGGATCTTCAGGAGGAGAAGGCAAATATCGATAGATTCAGGGCGATTATTTCAGAACATTCCACTCCGGAGCAAACACAATTGCTTACCCGGTTGATGACTCAGACCTACCGTCAGGGTATTCTTGACAATCCGCTGATTGAGTATTTGAATAAGAATAACTCATCGATGATGCGCTTGGTGGCATCGGAGGGGAGTTCACGCGAGATTATGATGCTCGATGCTTCAAAGATGATGTCGCCCCGCCGAGCTTATTCCTATTTAGATTCTTTATACAACCGTGAGAAGAGTCCTTCGATGCAACCGCTGTCTCAGGAGCTCACGCGAGCCATCAATCTGTGTCTTAACCCGAATTTTGTGATAGATTCTTTGACCGACACCAGATATCGCGACCAGGAATATCTGACTGTGACCGGCGCTATGGGAGTCATAAAGACCGGCCAAAGGATTGTTGACCGCGGCGAGATAATCACTCCGCAGATATATACGAACCTGAATACATATATGGAGATGATGGCGAGCCGTCAGAGCGACCGCCATGACCACACCTATTTCATAATCGGGCAAGGAATATATATATCCATCATTCTGTCGGTTTTATACATCTTCCTGATGATATACCGACCGCTTTTCTTTTCGGATATCCGGAAGATGACTTTCTTGATGAGCTTCATCACACTCTTCACGATGTTTGCCATCTTCATGTTCGAGAATGTCGTGTCGGGACTGTTTGTGGTGCCATTTGCGGCAGTTCCGGTGATAGTGCTTGTTTTCTTTGATTCCCGAACAGCTATTTTCTCATTGATAACGACAGTATTTTTAGCTGCGTTAGTGTCCACCTATCCTTTGGAATTCCTCTTTATGGAATTGGTGGTGGGTCTTGTAGCCACTTTCAGTATATGGCAACTTGACCGGAGGTCACAACTTTTGCGTACAGCGGCCCTCTCGCTTCTGACCTATATGGTTACATATTTCACGATGCTGTTGATCATGGAGGGAAATTTAGGACAATTCTCATGGCGAGTATTGATAATGTTCGTTATCAATGCAGTGATCCTCTCTTTTGCCTACGTCTTGATTTTGGTGATAGAAAAGATATTTGGTTTCACGTCGGCAGTGACCCTTGTGGAACTTAGCGATATCAACAGTCCGTTGCTGAGGCGTCTTGCCGAAGAGGCCCCCGGAACGTTCCAACATTCCATTCAAGTTTCTACAATAGCTGCGGAAGCAGCCCGGGCCATAGGGGCTAACACTACGCTTGTGAGAACCGGTGCGCTTTATCATGATATCGGGAAATTATCAAGTCCGATCTTTTTCACGGAGAATCAGCACGGAGTTAATCCTCATGCGGGGCTTGATCCGGTGACGAGTGCCAAGAAGATAGTGAGTCACGTCACAGAGGGAGCAAATCTTGCCAACAAACATAAATTGCCGCCACTCATAAAATCCTTTATCCTTGAACATCATGGAAAGGGGATGGCTAAGTATTTCTACACAACCGCAGTGAATAATAATCCCGATAAGGTAATCGACAAGAAGGATTTCTCCTATCCGGGACCTAATCCACAGAGCATAGAGACATCTATCCTGATGATGGCCGATGCCGTGGAGGCGGCTTCTCGTTCGTTGACGGATTATTCACCGGAGTCGATCGACCGATTGGTGGAAAACATAATTAATGGCCAAATTGCAGACGGGATGTTTAAGGAATCTCCCATTTCATTCCATGATGTTGAGGTGATCAAGAAGGTTTTCAAACAGAGACTTGCCACAATCTATCACACGAGGGTGAGGTATCCTGAGCTTAATAAGGAGGCAGCGAGTGTAAAGGAGGTTGGGAGTTAGGAGTTGTGAGTTTTTAGTTTTGAGTTGTGAGTTGGGAGTTTTGAGTTGGAATTAGATATATTTATGCATCATCCATTATGAATTAGCGAATTATGAATTATGCATTTGTAATAAGAAATTTATTGATAATAGCTGTTGTAGTCTTAAGTGTTGCAACAACGGGAATCTGCCAGGATAATTCAGCGGCCAATAAAAGGAAGATAACTGTGGAAAAACCTGACCTGGAGGATATCCGGCAAAAGACTTTGGACCCCAAGAGTCCTTATTATTTCCCGAAACTTATGGCGAAATATACCCGCAACGATACCATTATGACTAATGATGAGTACCGCTATTTCTATTTAGGCTATATGTTTCAGGAGGATTATGATCCCTACCGCACCTCACCCTATTCGGGAGTGACCGATGAATTACGGATGAAATCTACCCATAGTAAAGAGGAGATCGATACCATCCGTAAATATGCTGAACTCTCTTTGAGAGATAATCCCTTTGATTTGCGCCAAATGTCATTCTTAGTGCATGTGCTAAAGGAGAAAAGGAAGGATATGAGCGCCAAGATATGGGAATACAGGCTTGAACATCTGTTGGGAGCAATCAAGAGCACGGGGACCGGGGAGGATGCCGAGAATGCCTGGTATGTGATCTATCCCGTGCATGAATATGATTTGGTGAGGTTATTGGGTTATGAAGCCACAGATGTTGATTTTATAGAACCCTATTACGATTATCTGAGTGTAAGGCCTGATGAGGAAACACAAAGGCGGCTTAGAGATAAAGCCGCCCAAGGATTCTATTTTAATATAGAGGTTCCAACGTCGCAGTATGTGATGAAACATCCGGAGTTGTAACCCTGACTGAGGTCCTGATAAGGGGTATCAGGATTTTTCACACCCTCCGTCACCATCTCCACAACAACCACCGTTGTTGCAAGAACCGGTGTCACAACCGGAGCCGCCACATCCGCAGCAACCACCTTGCGGAAGATCTTCCGGGGTTGCATCCCTGACTTCCTCAATTTCGCCTTCATATCTGACAGTGAGACCGGCAAAAGGATGATTGAAATCCATGATGATCTTGTCGGGAGTGATGTCAGTGACAGTTCCATTTACTGTGAAATTATCTTCAGTGAGCATCGGAAGGGTCGCTCCCTTTTTCACTTCTTGCGCCAATTTGCCGTCACGCATGAAGATCTCTTTGTCGAGAGTCATTATAAGTTCATCGTTTTTATTACCAAAAGCGGCGGCTGGAGGGAGTGTGATTTCAAATCTGTCTCCCTTTCCGAGACCCTCCATGACAGCGAGGAGACCGGGCACTATATTCGGAGTGACCCCGAAAACGAGCTCATCGGGAGCTCCTTTTGGAGTTTGGAAAAGGAGTTTGCCGTCGGCATCGTTATAAAGTCTATAAGAGTATTCTACGAATTTACCGGGTCCCACCACTTCTCTGTTCGGGTCGGTTGAAGTTGATTTATTTTTATCCATAAAAAAATGATCTGAAAATTTTAAGAGGGTGGGTCAACTCAGATTGAACCACCCTCCTGTATTACTTAATGCTTGTAATATTCACTATTTGAGAATAATCAGCAAGCTCTGTAAATCCCATCAAAGTTTCGGACCTGCAGCAACAAGTTTTTTACCGGCTTCGTTGTATGTGAACTTCTTGAAGTTCTTGATAAACATACCGGCGAGTTTTTCAGCCTTCTCTTCCCATTGTTTCGGGTCGGCATAAGTGTCGCGCGGATCAAGGATCTTAGGATCTACGCCCGGAAGCTCTGTAGGTACAGTGAAATCGAAGATAGGAATTTGTTTTGTAGGAGCATTGAGGATAGCGCCGTCGAGGATAGCATCGATGATGCCGCGAGTATCTTTGATAGAGATACGTTTGCCGCTACCGTTCCAACCTGTGTTTACAAGATAAGCCTTAGCACCGCTCTTATGCATCTTCTTCACGAGTTCCTCAGCATATTTAGTCGGGTGGAGCTCAAGGAAAGCCTGTCCGAAGCAAGCAGAGAAAGTAGGAGTCGGCTCAGTGATACCACGCTCTGTTCCTGCGAGTTTGGAGGTGAAACCGCTGAGGAAATAGTACTGAGTCTGATCCGGAGTAAGGATAGATACCGGAGGCAATACACCGAAAGCGTCGGCAGAAAGGAAGATCACATGCTTGGCGTCAGGACCGGCAGAAACGGGTTCAACAATGCTCTCGATATGGTTGATCGGATAAGAAACGCGAGTGTTTTCAGTCACGCTCTTGTCGCAGAAATCAATCTTACCATCTTTGTCAACTGTAACGTTTTCGAGGAGTGCGTTCCTGCGGATAGCGTTATAGATATCGGGCTCGCTTTCCTTGTCGAGGTTGATAACCTTAGCATAGCAACCGCCTTCATAGTTGAATACGCCGTTGTCGTCCCAGCCGTGTTCGTCGTCACCGATAAGGAGACGTTTCGGGTCGGTTGAAAGAGTAGTCTTGCCGGTTCCGGAGAGACCGAAGAAGATAGCAGTGTTCTTACCCTCTTTGTCGGTGTTGGCAGAGCAGTGCATTGAAGCGATGCCACGAAGCGGAAGGTAATAGTTCATCATGGAGAACATACCTTTCTTCATTTCGCCGCCATACCAAGTGTTGATGATCACCTGCTCTTTTGATGTAGTGTTGAAAACTACAGCAGTTTCGGAATTGAGGCCGAGTTCTTTATAGTTTGTGAGTTTAGCTTTAGAAGCGTTATAAACGATAAAGTCAGGTTTGAAATCTTTTAGTTCCTCTTCAGTGGGAGCAATAAACATATTTGTCACGAAGTGAGCTTGCCAAGCTACCTCCACGATGAAGCGGACAGCCATGCGAGTGTCGGCATTAGTTCCGCAGAAACGGTCAACTACATAAAGTTTCTTGCCGGAGAGCTCTTTCACTGCCACTTCCTTAATTTCTTTCCAAGCCTCTTCGGTGACAGGTTTATTGTCGTTGGGATATTCTTCAGAAGTCCACCATACAGTATCTTTGCTGTTAGCGTCGAGAACGATGAATTTGTCTTTAGGGCTACGACCAGTATAGACACCGGTCATAACGTTTACAGCTCCAAGCTCGGTTACAGTACCTTTTTCAAAACCTTCGAGAGAGGGGTCAGTTTCTGCTTTGTAGAGCTCCTCGTAGGAAGGATTGTAGATTACTTCCTTGACATCTTTGATGCCATACTGTGAAAGATCGATTTTTGCCATTTCTTAATTATTGGGTTTTATTTGTTTGTGATTTCTAAACGTAAAGGTGTAAATAACCCGGGAAAAGTCCCATGGCAAATTTAATGATTTTTTTGCCATAATGAAAGTAAAAAATATTAAAAATTCGGGAGCGAAAGAGTTCCGTCCGGAATTTATAAAAAAATTAATCAGGAGGAGAGATGATTGAGCAGAATGTTGTCTTTGCGGGCGTTATCTCTGATGAATGCCTTGAAAGAATCGAGGATGTCGGCCAGGGAGTATAGGGCGTTTGCGGTCTGTGCATTATAAAGCTCCCCGCTTACATTTCCTCCCCCGGTGTTTCCTTGTAAAATACCATTGACACCGGAGACGTCTTCCATCATCTTAAGCTGGATTTCAAGCAGGTCGGAAATTCCGATATTGGAAAGATTACTGTTGATTTGCTTGGGTTCCGGATTCCCGTTTTTGTTTTTATAGACAATGACGCCGTTGAATCGGCTCCACTGGTCGGCGACGGCCTTGATATTACGGTTGCCACGGCTATTTCGGACTGGTTTGCAATAACCGCCAAGGGAGAGACGGCTGAGTACAGACCGGTGGCTGATGCCGGGTTGCAGATACTTGAGGAGGCCCTCAGCAAACGACGTCGTCCGGAACGAGCCTCAAGTTGAAAACTTTTGTCTTTTAGAAAGTAACCCTTCCCTGTTTGCTCAAGCAGGGGAGGGTTTTAATATAACAGGAAACATAAATCGGAGAGAGTATAAAAATAGCGGGGATAGAAAAATATTAAGGAGGTAAAATTTGAATAGTTGGAGGAATTTCTTAATTTTGTATATATTATCACCTAAAACAGATGATAGACCGCAAAAGGATACTTGAAGCATTAAAGGTAAATTTCGGATTTGATTCATTCAAAGGGAATCAGTTAGAGATAATCGAAAGTCTTCTGAATGGAGAAGATGTCTTTGTATTGATGCCCACCGGCGGGGGCAAATCTTTATGTTATCAATTGCCGGCATTGCTGTCGGAAGGGACGGCGATAGTGATTTCCCCGTTGATAGCATTGATGAAAAATCAGGTAGACTCCATGCGGAATTACGGGGAAGATGACGGTATAGCCCATTTTTTGAACTCATCACTGACAAAGACGATGACCGACAGAGTCAAGAAAGATGTGATGGAGGGAAAGACGAAATTGCTATACGTTGCACCCGAGTCATTTACAAAAGGGGAGAATATGGCATTCATCAAGCAGATGAATATTTCCTTTTTTGCGGTTGATGAGGCTCACTGTATATCGGAATGGGGACATGATTTCAGGCCGGAATACCGACGTATAAGGTCGATTATCAATGAAGTAGGGTCACGCCCCGTGATAGCCCTGACAGCCACGGCCACTCCAAAAGTGCAGCATGACATACAGAAGAATCTCGGGATGCTTGATGCCGCGGTATTTAAATCGAGCTTTAACCGCCCCAACCTCTATTATGAGGTGAGACCAAAGACAAAGGAGATAGACCGAGACATAATCAAATATATACGCAACAATCCCGGGAAATCGGGAATTATCTATTGTCTTAGTCGAAAGAAAGTTGAGGAGCTGACAGAGGCATTGAGAATCAATGAGATATCAGTTTTGCCCTATCATGCGGGGATGGACTCGGCAACAAGGTCAAAAAATCAGGATTCTTTCCTTCAGGAAGAGGTGCAGGTGATTGTGGCCACCATAGCATTCGGTATGGGAATCGACAAACCGGATGTGAGATTTGTGATCCATTATGATATTCCGAAGAGCCTGGAAGGGTACTATCAGGAGACGGGAAGAGCCGGACGTGACGGAGGAGAGGGTCGATGTATAGCTTTCTATACCAACAAGGATCTGCAGAAGCTTGAGAAGTTGATGCAGAGCAAGCCGTTGGTGGAACAAGAGATCGGGAGACATCTGCTTGCGGAGACGGCAGCCTACGCAGAATCGAGCCTGTGTCGCCGGAGAATCCTGCTCCATTATTTCGGAGAGAATCATGAAGAGGCGGAGTGTGGCAATTGCGACAACTGTGTCAACCCGCGGGAGATGATAGATGTCACCGAAGAACTGAAGGGAGCCATAGAGGGGCGTCTTGAGATAAAGAGAAAAGTGACGCCGGAAAATCTTGTCAATGTTTTGATAGGGAGAGCTACCGATGAATTGAAATCATATGGATATGATAAGCTTGAATCCTTCGGTATCCTTTCAGACAAGGATGACAAGTTTGTCTTGTCGCTTATAAGACAGGCCTCGGTGGATGGATACTTCGAGAAAGACATCGAAAATTACGGCTATATAGATGTCACCAAAAAGGGTAAGGAATTCTTGAATTCAAAAGAAGTTTTCAAGATAGCCGAAGACAGGGAGTTTGCAGATATAGATACTGAGATGGCTCCGAGAGCAGGAAGCGGGGCGGCAGATCCGGAGCTTTTCAGCATGCTCAAGGATTTGCGTAAAGATTTGTCAAGGAAACTGAATCTTCCGCCCTATGTTTTGTTCCAGGAAAGTTCCTTGGAATGTATGGCTACCACCTATCCTGTGACTCTTCAGGAATTGTCGGCCATCCCGGGAGTGGGAGAGGGGAAGGCAAAAAGATACGGTGAAGCCTTCATATCCTTGATATGCCGTCATGTCGAGGAGAATGAGATAGAGCGACCCATAGATATGAGGGTGAGATCGCTGGCCAACAGGAGTAAGCCCCGGGTAGACCTTATAAGATGTGTAGACAAAAAAATAGACCTTGAGGAGTTTGCACAAAGCAAGGGGCTTGAGTTTGATGAGTTGCTTAGTGAACTGGAGGCAATAGTCGAAGCCGGCACCAAGATCAATATCGATTATTTTATCGATAATATAATGGATAATGACCATAAGCTTGATATTTTGGAGGTGTTGACCGATCTTCAGGAAGATAGCATCGATGATGTGCTTGAAGAACTGGGAGAGGATTACACGGAAGAGGAAGTCAGGCTTGTCAGAATAAAATTTCTCTCCGAAATGGGGATATAAATATAATTATCTTCTATAAATATAGTTATTTATAATAAAGACTAAAGAAACATGAAGATAAAAACGATATTAACGCTATTGGTAATCATAGGCAACCTTCTGCCTGTCAGTGGAAAAGAGAAGGAAGGAGTGATAATGCAAGTGGATGGAGAGGAAGTTCCCACGAGTGAATTCCTCTATCTGTTCAATAAGAATAATCTTCAACAAGTGGAGCCGCAGACTCTTGAAGAGTATCTTGAGCTATTCAAGGTGTATCGCTTGAAGGTGGCTGAAGCGAAGAGTCAGGGAGTAGACACGACAGCCTCTTTCCGTAATGAGATGGCACAATACCGTCGGGAATTGTTGGAGCCCTACGTAAGCGACACCACCTATTTCCGTCAGATGGTGGAAGAGGCTGTGGGAAGAGACAGTATACTTGTGGAATCGAGCCATATAATGATAATCCGCACTCACGATGAAGAGAAGGATCAGAAGAATCTGGCGATGCTCGACAGTTTGCGCAAGGAAATATTATCGGGAGGAGACTTCATACAGGCAGCGAAGAATTATTCGGAAGATAAATTTTCATCCGACAAGGGGGGATATTTAGGATATAACCCTGCCGGGACATTCCCCTATGATTTTGAGACTGCAGTCTATGAAACTCCGGAGGGAGAAATCTCAGAAATTGTAGAATCTCATGTAGGATGGCATATCGTGAAACCGGGAGGAAGGAAACGTACCGGAGAGTTCGACCGTCAGGTGAGGCCCTATGAGACTATCAGAGGAGAGGTTGAGAAACGCACATCATCCCCCTTTGATTCCCGCTATCACAAGATTCGTAAGAATGTGATAAATCGCCTTGGAGCGAGACACCCGGAGATTGACTTGTCTCAGATGGATGAAGATGAGGCATTTAATAAGCTGATGTCGGCAGAGGAGGTGACCCAATATGCAGAGAATCCCGACTATCGCAATCTGATTGACGAATATATCAACGGTAGTCTTCTCTATGTGGTAAGTGTGGATAACATCTGGGATAAGGCATCCAACGACACTGAGGGATTGGAATCATTCTATCAGGCGCATAAGGATAATTACAAATGGGATAAGCCTCATGCCAAGGGATTGCTGGTGCAGGCACGCAATGATTCAGTGGCAGCTTTAATTATGTTGGAGGTTGCCGGTATGCCTACAGATTCTGTGGGTCCATACATACGCAAGAACTTCAAGAGAGATGCATCGGTCGACCGTTTTAATGTGGGAGAGGGCACAAACGCCATGATAGATCATCTGATGTTCGGAGGGGAAGAAACGACACCAAAGAACAAAAACTTCACATCCTATTTTATACTTGAGGGAAGATTGGTGGAAAATCCCGAAGAATTGGGAGACGTCAGAAGTGCGGTTATCAACGACTATCAGGAAGCTCTTGAAATAGATTGGATCAAGTCGCTGAGGGCTAAACATCAGTTGGAAGTCAATAAATCGGAACTTAAACGTATAAAGAAGTCACTGGAAAAAAAGAAGTGACGAAATAGGTGAAATATCTTTCCTTTATATTAGCTATTCTGTTATTCTCATGCTCTTCGAAAAGAGAGGATGAGAATAACGTGTTGTTAAGATATGGGGAAAAAGAGTTGACGGTAGATGATGTGACGGGATTGATTCCGGAGGGGCTTTTATCTGCAGACAGTGCAGCCATGTTCCACAGCATAATAGAGGGATGGATCCGGGATGAAGTGCTTGCAGAATTGGCTGAAGACCGTCTCTATGATATGGAGGCGATAGAGAGGAGGGTGAATGATTACCGCAACAGCCTGATAGTGCAAGAGTATCTTATGCGTATGCGGGAAAGTCATGCCACGGAGATAGATGAGTCAAAGGTCAGAGATTATTACACCACCCATCGTAAAGGGATAAAATTGGAAGTTCCCTTAATAAAGGGAATTTTCCTGAAGATAAACAAGGATTCCCGGGGAAAGGAAGAAATCAAGAATCTGCTGACATCGGGAGATCCCGAAAAGATTGACAAGTTAGAACAGGAGTGGTTGGACAGATCTCTTGAGTATACCTATTTTCAAGACAAATGGATAGATTGGGAAACAGTGAGCGGGTTGATACCGCATAGGTTCGGAGATCCCGATGAGTTTCTCAAAAAGGAACATTATTTTGAAGGAGAGTATGGAGATTGCGCCTATTATTTAGAGGTGACAGATTATCTTCCAAGTGGAGAGGAGCAGCCCTTCGAATATGCGAGAGGATGGATATCCGAGATATTGACCCAGGGACAACTTGCTGAGTATGAAAATAATCTCGTTGAGTCTTTGGTGAAGAAATCAATCCGGGATAAAAGGATGGAAGCAGTGGGTTATGATCCTTTGAGGCATGAGATGATAGAGACGAGATGACATGGGAACAAAAGGAAATGATAGAAATAAAGGAAAGATAATGAGATATATAAGATCAAAAATTGTGAAGCGGACAATAGGAGTCTTATCCCTGACGCTCATGGTTTTGCCGTTGATGAGTCAGGCTGACAAGAATGTAGTAGACGAGGTTGCATGGATAGTAGGTGACGAGGCTATTTTCCGGTCGGACATTGAGGAGCAGTATCAGCAGATGAGGTCGGAAGGGATAAGCATGTCAGGAGATCCCTATTGTTTCATACCGGAGCAGTTGGCAGTTGAAAAGCTCTATCTTCATCAGGCAAAGATGGATACCATAGAGGTGCCGGAATCGAGTGTGAGAAGTATGGTGGATCAGCGCATCAACTTTTTTATCAATCAGTTGGGAAGCCAGGAGAAAGTGGAGGAATATTTCCATAAGTCATTACCTGTTTTGAGGGAGAGTCTTATTGAGATGATGAAGAATAACTCTATAGTGTCACAAGTTCAGAGGAATCTCACCCAGGATGTGACTGCGACCCCGAATGAGGTAAGGAAATATTTCAACAGTTTGCCGGCCGACTCAGTTCCATACGTACCGATGCAGGTAGAGGTTCAGCTTATCACCCTCAACCCGAATATCCCGCGTCAGGAGATAGAGGATGTCAAGGCACGCCTAAGGGAATATGCCGACAGAGTCAACAAAGGGGAGATAGATTTCTCCACACTTGCCATCATGTATAGTGAAGATGGCAGCTCGATGCAGGGAGGAGAGTTAGGATATAACGGGCGAGCTGCATGGGTGCCGGAGTTTGCGAACGTTGCCTTTAACCTTACCGACCCCAAGAAAGTGTCGAGGATAGTGGAGACGGAATATGGATTTCATATTCTGCAGTTGATAGGGAAGAGAGGTGATCAGGTGAATGTGAGACATATCCTGTTGACCCCCAAAGTGAGTCAGAAGGATTTGACAGATGCCACCAACCGACTTGATTCGATAAGAAAAGAGATAGTGGGAGGAGCCTTCACGTTTGAAGAGGCGGCATCATATATTTCACAAGATAAAGACACCCGTAATAACAAGGGAGTCATGACCAACAACAGTGAGTATAGCGATCTCTACCGTAGTAGTAAATTCGAGATGCAAGACTTGCCTACGGAGGTGGCGAGACGTGTCGAGAAGCTGAATGTTGGAGATATCAGCGAAGCCTTTATAATGAAAAACAACAGTCATAAAGATGTGGCTGCGATAGTGAAACTAACCGAGCGAATTCCGGGCCATAGAGCAAACCTGTCGGATGACTACAATCTTCTGAAGAAGATGTATGAAAACCATAAGAGGGAGATGATACTCAAGGAATGGCTTGAGAATAAGATAAAAGATACCTACGTAAAGATAGAACCCGGCTGGCAAAACTGTGAATTCCATTATCAAGGTTGGATAAGGTGAGAAGATATTTCGTTGCTTACTTTGTCGGGTTGATCATCCTGGGTTTTATCATAAACACCGGGATGAAAGCGTATGCCCAGGCACAAAGGAAGCAGGAAATAAAAGAGGAGGATACCTTCTCACGTCCGGAGCCTTCACGTCCGATACAACCGGAGTTGCCATCCACCAACCGTTACCAGGAAGACAAGATATTTTTAGAGTATGCCGACAGTTTATACAAACAGACCCACAAACGAGACACAATAGAGAAACAGATCCTGAAAGGGAATGTAAAATTCCGTCAGGCCGATATGTGGATGTATTGCGACTCGGCTTACTATTATCCCGAGGAGAATTCCCTGGATGCTTTCAGCAACGTCAGAATGGAACAGGGCGATACATTGTTTGTATATGCCGACCAACTGTTCTACAATGGCGATACCCATCTTGCCAAGCTCAAAAACGGACCGACCCGAAGTAAGGTGACTCTTATCAATAATGATGTAACCCTGACAACAGACAGCCTCGACTATGATATGAATATCGATTTGGGTTGGTATACACGCTGGGGTACGATTGATGATAAGGTAAACACTCTGACATCGTTATACGGAGAATATTCGCCGGCAACCAAAAGAGCTGAGTTTTTTACAGATGTGGAGCTTGTCAACAGTAAGGATGGTTTCGTCATGCTTACCGACACGCTTTATTACAGCACGGAAACACATATTGCAGAAATAGAGAGCAGAACTATCATCCAGGGAGAGAATGATACAATCATAACCAACTTAGCCACTTATTACACCGACAGCGGGAATGCCGACCTTTTGTCGCGTTCATTGATAATCCACAGGGATTCCACCGGGAATGTAACCACTCTTGAGGGGGACAGCATTATTTACGACAATGCTACCCGGGTAAGCCGCGCTTATATGTTTCAAGACCCATTCAAGAGGAGCGCCCCCATGGTGATAACCGACACGGCACAAAAAACAACTCTGATCGGAGGTTTTGGAATTTATAATGATTCCACAAAAGAGGCGCTTGCCACTATCTATCCCCTTTTGATGGAGTATTCTCAAAATGATACTATATTCCTTCGAGCCGACACCATAAAGACCTACATAGTCACCGAGATGGTGGCAGATAGAAGAAGGAAAACAAAATCGGGTTTCCCGGAACACATGGGTATTCCGATAGTGATGCCCGATTCTGTGAACGGCGGCCTATGGATAGACACAACATTCTTTGCAGTGAAGATTCCTTATGTCGAAACTCCCCTTGTGATGCTTTTGAAAGAGGCACCTCCGGCTAAACCAAAGAATGAGGCGGCACAAATGGAAATTTCAACATTGGCGTCGGAACTGCATGAAAGTTTTCCGGCTGATTCTATTGGGGCATTGCAAAAGATAGCTGAGCTGGATTCAATAAATGTTGAAAGGAATCTTGCCGAACTCGATTCAACGGGAAGGGTAAAAAATCAGATTGGCGACTATATTTCAGAAGATTTTGAGAGAATGTCGCAAAGAGAAGATACAATTTCAGCTGATACTATCGCGATGGCTGAGGAGATATTGAGAGTTGACTCGATTCCGGTGGAACATCATGTGGCTCTTGCCTACCATCGTGCCCGATTCTTTAAGCAGGATATGCAGGGAGTTGCGGATTCCATGGTATTCTTGGAGAGGGATTCGATTTTATATATGTTCCGGAAACCGATTATCTGGAGCGGGGAGAGACAGGTGACAGGTAATCGTATAGATGTGCATTTCAACGATTCCACCGCTGATTGGGCACTCTTGCCTGAATTCGGCCTCATGTCGGAACACGTTGAAGAGGACTTTTATAATCAGATATTCGGCAAGGAATTGAAGGCCTATTTCGAGGGGAACGGTTTGAGAAGAATGGAGGTGAATGGAAATGTTGAAACGATCTTTTTACCGCAAGAGGAAGACTCCACTTATAACAGGCTGGTGAATGCAGAAAGTTCCTATCTTGATGCTTATTTAACTGATAATGAGCTCGACCGTTTGAAGATGTGGCCGGAAGTGAGTGGCACGGTAACGCCGCTTTTCCTTGTGAAACGAGCACAGATGTATCTTCAAAAATTCAAATGGTGGGGATTTTTGCGACCTGAAAGGGAATGGTATGGCGACCGTCTGCGATGGGCAGATAATCTTGGAGAGGTGCCCGAAGAATTAGAGCAATATTTTCTGTCTCCGTCAGATTTTGGAGAGCCTAAAAGTTTTACAGGCGCACGGTTTACACCGCCACCCACATCCCTTATTACATCGGCGGCTCTTCCGGATCTGATGTTGAATGATTCCATCGGAGCCCGTGGTGACAGCTTACAGGTTGTAAAGATTGAGGAATCGGAGACGTTGCCGGAGATAGAGTCGATGGAAAATGAAGAGCATACCGAGCTTATAGAAATGGAAGAAGAGGGGAAAGAGATCGAAGATGCAGTAGAGGATGCAGACGCGGGAGAATCAGGGTTGCAACAATCAGAGATTGCTGTTCCCGAGGAAGAAGAGGATGCAACGGAGGTAGTCGGCAATGATAGCGGAAATAATCAAGAGGAGGACGAGGAAGAATTGATAGAAATAACCGGCGAAGAAGAGGAGGTGACAGATGAGTGATATAATAAGATTGTTGCCGGATTCCGTCGCCAACCAGATTGCCGCGGGAGAGGTGATACAGCGCCCGGCCTCCGTGATAAAGGAATTGGTGGAGAATTCAGTAGATGCGGGAGCCACCGATATAAGGATATTCATCAAGGATGCAGGAAGAACCCTCATACAGGTGGTGGATAACGGTAAAGGGATGTCAGCAACAGATGCGCGGATGGCCTTTGAGCGTCATGCCACCTCTAAAATCAGCAGTGCAGCCGATTTGTTCACCCTCCATACGATGGGATTTCGCGGGGAAGCCTTGCCATCAATATGCGCAATATCGCAAATAGAGATGCGCACCAAGCCGGAAGGGGCTCAAATAGGTACCAGACTGATGATAAATGCCACAAAAGTTGAGACTCAGGAATCAGTGGCATGTGATAAGGGCACGAATATCATGGTGAAGAATCTCTTCTTCAATGTGCCGGCACGACGTAAGTTTCTGAAGAGCGATAACGTGGAGTTGTCGAACATCATGCGTGAATTTGAACGCCTTGCCCTGGTCAACAACAGTATCCGAATGAGCATAGACACCGGCACCCGGGTGATTGACTTAAAACCGGGAAGCTTTCATCAACGTATCGAGGATATCTGGAAGAATTCCCTGGATTTGCATCTCATTCCTATAGAAGTGGAGACTTCATTAATAAAGATATCGGGTTATATTTCTCGACCCGAATATGCCAGGAGGCGCAATCCGTTACAATATCTTATAGTCAACGGACGAAACATGCGTCATCCCTATTTTCATAAGGCAATAGCGGGATGTTATGATTCTTTGATAGCCCCCGACACACAGCCTTGCTATTTCTTGAAATTCAAAGTGGATCCTGAAAGTATAGATGTCAATATCCACCCTACAAAGAATGAGATAAAATTTGAATATGAACAGGAGATCTGGCCCATCTTGCAGGCGGTAGTGAAATCAGCCTTAGGCAAGTTTGGGGCAGTCCCTTCGATCGACTTCTCCATAGACCCGGTGCCTGTGGCTCCCAAACAGGGAGGAGAGACTCCGAAGCCTCCCACTCTTGATATTCCGGGAGATTACAATCCTTTCTCAGGAACAAACTATGAAGGACCCCGATATCCGGGGACTCGGACCACAGAGGGCTTTAAAACCAATCGTCCGGGAAATCCGGCAGACATGGGGCGTAAGGTTCCTTCCAACTGGGAGTCGCTCTATTCGGAATTTATGAGAGGATCCCATGGATTCGGAGGTTTGCAGAGTATTAAGGAAGATAGGAAGGATTCCTCCGAAGATGGAATTATAGAAGAGTTTAAGGATTCATCTGTTCCGGTAAATATTTGTATCCAGTGGGGAGACAGATTTATAGTCTCATCCACAAAGGATGGAATATTACTGATCGACCAGCGAAGGGCACATATAAAGATATTATATGAGGAGTTTCTGGCTCATATAAAAGGAGGGGATCATAGTTCGCAGGGGATTATGTTTCCGGATACTCTTGAGATAGATGCGAGCCAACAGGATGCTTTGGAAGAGATAATCCCGGAATTATATAAGATAGGGTTCAGAATTGAGTATGATAGTGACAACCGCTGGAGCATTACGGGGATTCCCTCCTATGCTACAAATCTTGATTCCAGAGATATTGTAATGCGGATGATTGAGAGTATCGATGATTCCACCCGAAATTATGGTAAAGAGGAAAAATCGACAGATGCCTTGATGTCGAGGATAGCATTGGTGATGGCACGCAGCGGGGCTATCAATTACGGAAAAAGATTAACCCCGGAAGAGATGGAACATATCACTACCCGGTTATTTTCACTTCCCGATCCCTCATATACTCCGTCGGGACATAAAATCTTCCACCTGCTGGATCAGACCTATCTAATTGGACTCTTTAAATGATTGATAATTATTATTGTCGTTGATAACGATTTAAATATAAAAATGTTATGAGAAAGATTTACACACTGACCATAGCACTCCTTGCATTTATGACCTTTCTTCCCTTGACATCCTGCAATGATGATGATGATGAAAAGGAAACCGTCGTGACCGAAGAATCATTGCCGGAAGCGGCAAAGGAATTTCTGACTAAATTTTTTCCGGATGATAAGGTAGTAAAAATAGAGGAAGAGAATGCCGGAGATATTATAGTGTATGAAGTGTCGTTGGAAAGCGGTTTTGAAATAGTATTCAACTCCGAGGGAGAATGGCAACAGGTGGAGGCCCCCTACTATAAGACAGTGCCGACGGGGATAATTCCGGAGCAGGTGATGAAGACCTTGTCGCAACAATATTCGAGCTATGGAATAAAGGAAATCAACACTGATGACCAAGGATGGAAGGTGGAACTCAGCAATAATCTGACCAATGAACCGGGTGGTGCCGGTCTTAACTTATGGTTTAATTTTTCAGGAGAAATCACGTCAACATCTCAGGATAATGCCTAAAAAAGCGGAATAATCCATCAACAAATGTGGGAGAACAATTCATAAAGAAAAATAAAAAAGAGAGGGGAAATGGGTAATTCGAGCCTTTAAAATTGTTCTTTTTGGTACATTTTTAGGAGATAAGGGGCAAATTTTTGCCCCTTTATTGGTTTATTTGTAGTTTTGTGCCGGAAAAGGCCTTCTGAATAAGGAGGAATAATTTGCAATAATTAACCTGACATAATGAAACTAAACAAAACGGTTTTCAGTGTGGGAATTCTGGCTCTTGCTCTTAGTTCTTGCACAAATGAAACGCCATGGGACACAGGAACCACCGGGGAAGGAAGCATAAAACTTCATCTGAGTTCATCTGTTGACTTGGAAAGTGAAATGCCATCCGTGAGAAGTGTTTCATCAGAAATTATACCTCCGGCAGTGGAAGATTTCCAAATAAGAATGACTAACACTTCCGGCAGTTATGTAAAATCATGGAGTTCTATCGCCGAATTTGAGAAAGAGACTGAATTTAGAGCTGACACATATCATTTGGAAGCGTTTTATGGCCATGAGGGCTCTCAAGGCATAGTGAGGGCCGGCGATAAGGGTCATGAACATTCCTATTTCTATGGAAAGGCAGAAAATATAAAGATCGAACCCGGAAAGTCCACCGATGTGCAGATTCAGGCATCTCTGGGTAACTCTGTGGTGATAATCGAATATTCAGATGCCTTCAAAAATTATTTCAAGGATTGGTCTACCAAACTTATCACTAAAGGTGAATCATCGTTAGATCTAGGTAATGAAGAGGGTATGTGTTATGTAGTGCCCGGCGATGTGGATGTTGTGATTGAAGCAACACAGCAAAACGGAAAAAGCGTTAAGTTGAATCCGGCAATCTTTAAAGCCGAGTCACAACATTTGTATAAGATCAAATATAACGTCTACAATGGCGAGGTAGGTCATGCAGATAAACTACAGGTTATTTTCAATGATCAGCCGGATGCCGAACATACCATTGAAATTGAATTAACCGATGATCTTTTATCGGGCGAGGGTCCGAAAATTACAACCGAAGGTTTCATCACTGAAGACATTATTGAAACTTTGTCCGGTTCTCCATATGAAGGAGTAGTGAAATTTCATATTGACTCGCCCGACGGATTCAGTCAGGTTTTATTGAATATAAGTTCAAAAGAATACAATGCACAATTCCTTGATGATGGATGGGTGGATTTGTGTCAGGCAGATGCCGATAAGCAGGCTGAACTGAGCAACGCAGGAATTAAAGTGTTAGGTCTATATGGTAGTCAAGAAAGAATGGCCCTTATAGACTTGACAGAGTTTTGTCGTTATTTGCCGGAAGGAGAACACAATGTAAGTCTGATAGTGAAGGATAGAGCCAGATTGGCAGAATCGTCGTTAAAATTTGTGACTTATCCTGTGGAAATCGATATGGTTCCGGAAGCTCCCTCCGTGTTTGGAAGACGCTATGCCGATATCCGCGTGGCTTATAACGGTGCTGACCCGACCGTGGCAGGAAACAATCCGTTTTCCTTCCAGGTAAACGGTGACACCGGAATGCATGAAGCTAAAATACTTGGTATAACAAAGGCAGAGACTACCAGGGCATTTGATAGGGTTGATTATATCTACAGGATAGAAATGGGTGAAGCTTATTTCGATGAAATACCTGTGGATATCTATTATAATTCAGGAAATATACCTGTGGCCACTTCAAATATCAAGATAGAATATCCGGAATATGAAGTGGGTTATGACCCGATGGCCAAGCGTGTGATGATGCGTGTGGAAAGCGTGAATGACCCGGAAGTGGATTTTAACAAAGGAGAAATCAAAAAAGCTTTCGCCGACAGATTGAGAGTGTTCGTGGATAATGCCGAGACCACCAATCTAACAAGAAACGAAACCACATTTGTGGTGACCGCAAAGGGTCTTGCGGGCGGAGATACATTCAAAGTTAAGACCAGTCTTGCCGTTAATCCGGAAAACTATCCTTATTCAGAGGAGAAAACCTTAACTTATGAACCGGAATTGCCTGTGCCCAATGGAGACTTTTCGCAGACGGATCCTAAAAGAAGCATTTATATCAATCCAATCGATGTGGGCGGGAAATATTGGGTCAGAGTTTTTGTTAGATCGGATCAGCAAATAACGTCAAGTATAGAAAGAGATGTACCCCTATACTGGGCTACATTAAATGATTTGACATGTTTTGAGGGTTCCAAGAGAATGAATTCATGGTATCAAGAACCGTCAGCATTCATTGAGGGTAATGAAGTAGTGATCCGTTCGGTAGGATATAATCATGATGGCAAGGAAATCCCGGAATCTGGAAGAGCAGCAAACACGACATATTATTGTGAAAATTATCCATCCGAAGAAGAACTTGAGAAATCAATTGGAGAACTATTTCTTGGGACTTATTCTTATAATGGAACTCCAAGCAGGAAAGAAGGAATAGAATTCAACAGCCGACCCTCGATTTTTACTTTTAATTATTCTTATTCTTCAATAAATAATGAGAAAGGAGTGGTTATACTAAGTCTATTTGATTCTGAAGACTTGATTATTTTCTCCACAACTCAAGAGATAGAAAATGGCAACGACGAGGGAAAAATAATGATTCCGGATTATGCATTTAACCGGAAAGTTGCTAAACTGGAAATAGGTTTTAAATCCGCAAATGTATCCGGTTCTCCCGCCATTATTATACCGACTGGAAATGATTTGGATGAAGGCTTCTCGGCAACGACTTATTTGGCTAACCGTCAAAAAGGAGCAAATGATTATCATGCTTTCGCTAAGGGCTCTGAATTAAGAGTTTCGAATCTAAAGTTTCAATATGATTAATTAAGAAGATACCAATTAGGTTATGAAAACAATATATACCATTGCTTTAGGTTTTTTATTATCATTGGGCTTTCTCTCTTGTAACAAGGAAAAACCTTTCGAGGGAGAGTCAACCGAAGGAACAGGAAGATTCCTTACTTCAGCAATCAATGTGGAAGTAAAGGCAGAGGAAGCTGTGACCCGAACTGCAGGGGTGCCGACACCCGATGAGTTCACCGTGGCATTCTGTAAAAAAGAAACCCTCAATGAGGCCCTCTATCAATACAATTACAAGGAAATGCCGGAAGTGGTGACACTTCCTGTTGGAGAATATATCGTTAAAGCTTTCTATGGAAATGATAATATAGTGGCAGCTTTCGATGCTCCGGCCTATTACGGTGAGTCCGAAATCCTCAAAGTGGAAAACGGGAAAGTGATAGATGTGGTTAATCCCATTGTCTGCACACTATATAATGTGAGGGTAGCTGTTTATTTCGATCAAGCACTCAAAGAAGTGATGGGTGAGGATGTAAAAGTGGCCGTTAAGGTTGGAGAAAGCGGGGCACTTGATTTCACCTCCGGGACTGAGTCAGACGGTTTCTTCAAATATGATGAAGACAGCAGCACTCTGTCGGCAGTATTCACGGGTACAGTTAACGGAGCTTACCTTACAGAAACCAAGACCTATGACAAGATAAAACGAGGAACATACTATAAGCTCACATTCAAGCTTCATGGAGTGGAGACAGGAGCAGAGGAACCGGGCAGCAGCAGCGGCTCTTTGAAAATCGACGCAACGGTGACCTTCCACGATCAATCAGGCAACGGAGGATTGAACGTGGACCCTGACAGCGAGGAATATCTGGAAGATGACCGTTATCCCGGCAACGGAGATACGGAAGATCCCGGAGAGCAACCGGGCCAACCCGTAGATCCCGACAATAAAACCCTCCCTTGGATGGAATCCGATGACGTGGATATCAACACTGTGACAGATATTTCTGATTGGGAGGAAGGTAAAAGTTTGGCCGTGAAGATCCTTTCACCCTCTCTTCTTACAAAGTTTGTCTGCATAATAGATTCCTCCACCCTCACTCCTAAGGAATTGGAAAGTGTTAATCTAAAATCCGAACTGGATTTGATTAACGATACGGATTTATTCGACAATTTAGGTGGTTTGGGTTTCCCGGTGGGGGAGGATATCACTAATCCCAAGACTCAGGATGAAGATGGCAACTACATCATTGTATTCGATATCACAAAGTTTGTGACAATGCTTAATGCATTGGGAGAAGGAACTCATAATTTCATTTTCAACCTTGAAAATGAAGCGGGCGAAAAAGTTTGTACCTTAAAACTTAAAAGCTGACAACTAAGACTATGGTAAGAAATAAAAATATAATTCTGAAAGGAATTATGGCTGTTTCGATAGTTGCAGCTCTTGGTTCCTGTGCGGTCGAGGAGCCATTTAATAGTGACACCGAAGGTCAAGCTCTGGTGAAAATGAATTTATTGGTGAATTCCGAATTGACCAGGGCAGACTATAATCCGGCTGAAGACTGCCGACTCTATATTTCCAACGATAAGGGAGTGCTTTTTAAATGGCAAGGTCTTCAAAACATACCTTCTCAAGGAGTCTATCTGCGCTATGGAGATTATCTTGCCCAAGCATGGGCAGGAGATTCCATTCCCGCCTCGTTTGATACCAAATATTATAAGGGTGAAACTAATTTCACAGTTTCATCAAATCAGATAGCCACTCAGGTGACAGTGGTGTGTAAGATATCTAATGTAGTGGTGTCGGTGGATGCCTCTGATTTAGGGGAGGAAGTTGTGAAGACAGCTACCGTGGATGTGGAATCGTCCACCGGCAATTTGACGTTTGAAAATGCCACATTCTCACAGAAGGGTTATTTCATGCGAAATTACAACAAAGAGACTGAGTCATATGACGATGGATTGAAGTATACATTAAAACTTACAGACATTGACGGAAAGGAAGTCATAAAGACCGGAAATATTGCTAACATACTCCCGGCACATGAATACTGTATTGTCTTGAAGCAGGATAAGGCCGAAGAGAACATTGGAGGTGCAGCAATCAAAATCGAGATAAGAGACTGGGAAGTGGAAGTAGATGATGAGTATATTATCCATGGTAAACCTGAATTCTCATATGAGAACAATAATCCCACGATTGATAAGCAAATATATGGGAAAAACGGGGAGTTTACCGACCAGACACTATTTATAGGAGCTTACAACGATTTCAAATCTGTGAAGATCACCACTGAAGATGAAACCGTGAAGAATTCTTTAGGCGGATATGGAGAAATTGATCTCCTTAATTCTTCTGATTTAGTAAAAAATACTTTAAAAGAAAAAGGCTTTACAATCGAAGACGGATACACAGGCCGCTTCAGGCAATTCCGTATACATCTTTCATCGGGATGGTTGTCGAGTTTACCTGATTCCGAAACCCAATATGTCTTGGATGTAACTGCCATGGACACAAGAGGGATGTCAAATTCCATGAAGATAAGAATTGCCAATAACGAAAAGGCGATGGATGCTCCCTTTGCAATTGATGAAGATTATTGGAAAAAGAATCTGTTGGCCATACGTGCCTATTCTGCAGAATTGAAAATCAATCAGTATGAAGCCGTGAATGATGTGGTGGTTCAATATCATGCGGAGGGAGAAACCGGGTGGAAATCCATTTCTTTAGGAAATAAGGCTACCGAAAGTTACACATATAAATTGACGGGTCTTGCCCAGAACACCGGTTATGAATGTAGGATTGTAGGCGGAACCCTTTCCGGTGATGTTTACCAATATGAATCGGAACCGGTGTCTTTCAAGACTGAAGAAGTGTTTGAAATACCAAATGCATCAATGGAGAATTGGTGGTTGAACGGTAAAGTGTGGATGCCAAACCAAGATTCCTATAACCAATACTGGGATTCCGGCAATCATGGATCACAAACCCTTAGTGTAACTTTGACAAGTCAGTTCAAGGAATTCTATCATTCAAATGGTTCTTGTGCTAAACTTGAAAGTAAATTTGTCGCAGTTATTGGTACCTTAGGTAAATTAGGCTCCGGTAATATCTTTATAGGTAAATACGCCGGCACTGAGGGAACCAACGGAAAGATAGATTTCGGCAAAGAATATAATGCCACCCATCCAAGCAAAGTGAAGGTATGGGTTAACTATCGCCCCGCAAAAGCGGTAAGTGGTAAAGGTTCTGACAATAAATATATTCCGGCTGGAGAGTTTGATAAGGGACAAATCTATATCGCGCTATCCGACCAAATTAAGAGTGTGAATACCGGAAACGAATCCACATTGGTGACGGAAGAAAAGGCACCCGAACTCTTCCTGGCTTACGGTCAGCAAACGTTTGAATCGGATTACGGAGAAGATGGCCAGCTTTTGGAAGTGGAAATTCCTTTCACGTATTTTGATAAGGCCAAAACCACTCCTACTAAATATTTGATCATAGTTTGTTGTGCATCCAAATATGGAGACTATTTCTCCGGAGGGGATGGTTCAGTGATGTATGTCGATGATTTTGAGCTGATTTATGAATAAGTGATTACTGAGTCGATTCTTATTGCTATAGGAATCGACTCTAAATAATAGTCATATCTAACTAAATTCTAAAAGAAACCCGATGAAGGGCTTGAAATATATTTTGATTGTAGTAGTAGGGATGGCTTGGGCCCCGACCCGGGCCGAATCCAATCCGGAAGCGGATCCCGACTACAGGTATATTGTGAGGAAGAAGATTGATACATCCTTACAGCAAAAGAAGGATTCGATATCCGACATGATGTTTGAGAATCCTCCGCGCATTATGGATGTGCCAAATAAGGCTGAAAAGAAGGATTCGATATCCGACATGATGTTTGAGAATCCTCCTCGCATTATGGATGTGCCAAATAAGACTGAAAGGAAGGATTCGATATCCGACATGATGTTTGAGAATCCTCCTCTTATTATGCCTGTTCCCGTCACAAATAAGGAAAATGTAATAGAAGCGCCCGAAGCACAGGAATGTAATCTCCCGGTAGTAAATAGGCCGGATACCGTGTATGTGGAAGCAAAACCGCAGTCTCATGAAATTGAAGAATTCCAGAGGGATATAGAGTCGGTTGTCTTTATTCCCAAAGGGTGCTGGATTTTTGGTCTTTCGGTGTCATACACTCAATCTTCGCAAGATAAATACCAGTTCCTGATTTTAGAAGGGATATCAGGAGACACCTACAGTTTCAAGGTTTCTCCGATGGCAATGTTTACTGTGAAAGCTGATTTAGGTTTGGGAGCACGATTCGCATACGCGAGAAATCTGACAAAGGTGGCTAACGCTGATATTGTTCTTGATGCGGAAACCGACTATTCATTCGACCATCTATATCGCCTGTCTCATAATTATTATGGGACAATTTTAATGAGGAACTATTTCTCAATAGGTAAAAGCAAAAGATTTGGATTTTTCAATGAAGTCGGTTTGCAACTTGGAGGAGGTCAGAGTAAACTTACCACAGGAGTAGGAGAAGATTTGACCGGTACCTACGAGCACAATTTTTCTCTGAATGTGGGTTTGACGCCCGGTATCTGCATCTTTTTGAATAATTATTCCGCCTTGGAGGTCAACGTGGGGTTATTGGGGTTCAATTACAATAAGACAAAGGCGGTGAAAGACCAGATTTATGTATCCAACCGGAACTACCAGTCGGCTAATTTCCGGATAAATCTGTTTTCGATTACTTTTGGAGCAACCTTTTATATATGATAGTCGCCATGAGGAAAAAGATAATAACAACAGTATCCCTCCTGGTGACCATCTTTATGGGAATGGCCCAAGAGATTCAAAGAGATAGGGCCGATCAGGAAATAGAATTTGGGAAAGAGAAGATATTACGTAGCGATACCATATATCGGAGCGATACTGTCTGTGTGAGGGAGGTGATAACAAGAACAGATGTTATCAACCGTACGGAACAGATAGTAAGATATTATGACAGCAAATTGCCGGCAGACACATTGTCAGAAAACAGATTGCTGTCTGAACCGGTGAGCCGCCCGGGTGGCAGCTATGTGTGGGTGCCTGACTCTATGGAAGGGAAAGTAGAGAAAGTGCTTCATGGGGCACCCCTTGAGGTTATAACTACACTCTATGATGGGATTGATCTTAATGAAAAGGTTATATTTAGGGGTGACACCATCAATATGATCTTGAAAGATCGTAATTTAGGTAGATATGACCGCGGCCTTTTTAACTTTTTGTTTATTCCAAAGGGGATATGGCAGGTTGGATTGACAGCCTCCTACGGAGAATTCTCAACAGCAAATCTCCAGATTCTTGATTTAGTCTCTGATGTAGATTTCAGGGGTAAACTGTGGTCAATCAGGCCCTACTTCCAATATTTCTTAAAAAGTAATATATCTGTAGGTCTCCGATTGGGCTACACTGAGGGTAAGGCCAGCATCGGAGCATTCAACGTAGATATCGATGAGGATATGAGTTTCAACCTCCATGATATTCTCTATAAAAGTAACAGTTATTCAGCTGCGGTGACTTTCTCACAATATCTCGGAATAGCACGCAAGGGAAGATTCGGAGTGTTTAATGAGGTCGAGCTGGCATTGTCGGGAGGAAATTCAGATTTCCATCGTCCTTTCAATGGTGAATTGCGGAAAACGCATACCGACACTTTCCAGGCAGCATTGAATTTCTCGCCGGGAGTCTGTGTCTTTGTGCTCGACCAAGTGTCGTTTAACGTATCGCTTGGAGTTTTCGGTTTGAATGTGAAACATGAGAAACAGAAAGTGGATGGCGAAGAATTGGGATGGCGCACAACTTCGGGAGCCAATTTCCGATTCAATATCTTTAATATCAATTTCGGTATAGCCGTAAATATCTGATTAAAAGAGGAGTTCTCCGCTTAATAAAAAAAGGGAAAGATGAGGCAATCATTATATATATTAATTTTCACAAGTTTGATGTTATTGGCAGGTTGTATAAAGAATGATTTGCCATATCCAAAAATTCAACAGAATATCACAATTCTAATTCCGGTGGGAGAGAGGAGCGCTACTCTGATCGACTCCGTCTCGTTAACGGCAACAGTTTATCTCACAGAGGATGTTGATATATATAATGTTTCATTTTCAGATTATCAGACTACTCCTGGAGCGGAGTCAGATCCGGACTTATCCGAAGGCAGCTACAATTTATCCCGTCCGATTATTGTGAATCTAAGCCTATATCAGACTTATCAATGGCTTGTAAAGGCTGAACAGCCGATAGAGAGATATTTTGCTGTTGAAGGAGAGATAGGGGAGTCAACTGTTGACGCTGTAGGTAAAAGGGTTATTCTCCAAGTGCCATTTTCAGCAGATATAACCTCACTGAAAGTAACGGCCATAAAACTTGGGCCGGCCGGTCATACTGTCATGACCCCGGATATTATTGAAGGATACAGTTATGATTTCAGTAGTCCGGTTGACATAGAAGTGACATCATGGGGGAGATCTGAAGCCTGGACAATATATGTTGAGAGGGTGGAACAGAGCGTGAGCACTGACAATGTTGAGGCCTGGAGTCAGGTAGTGTGGGCATACGGAAGCTGTGAGGCTGACAAAAACGGCTCTTTCCAATACAAGCTCTCCACCTCAGAGGAATGGCTTGATATAGACCCGGCGTGGCTGACACAAACCGGAGGGGCAATCTCTTGTTATATCCCGCATCTCCAACCGCTCACATCGTATGACATAAGGGCTTATTCGGAAGGAGAATATGCTAATGTGATAACTGTTACTACAGAGGATACCATGGTTCTCCCAGACGGCTCTTTTGATCAATGGTGGCTGAAGGATAACAAGATATGGTGTCCGTGGGATGAAGGTGGTACTCCATATTGGGATACCGGAAACACCGGTGCAGCAACATTGGGACAAAGCAACGTAGTGCCCACCGACCATACGGTGACCGGCCAGGGACGTGCCGCAGAATTGAATACAAAATTCGTGGGTCTTTTCGGTATCGGCAAGTTGGGAGCGGGGTCAATCTATACCGGTAGTTTTGCCAAGGTTGATGGCACCAACGGTATTTTGGATTTCGGGCGTCCCTTCACACTGCGTCCCACTAAATTGAAGGGTTATTATCAGTATAAGACCGCCACTATCGACTACACCAATTCCGAATGGTCGGATCTTAAAGGGCGACCGGACACGTGCCATATCTACATAGCGCTGACAGATTGGACAGCACCTTATCAAATCCGCACAAATCCCAACAATCGTCAGTTGTTCAATAAGGATGCCGATTATGTCATAGCCTACGGAGAGTTGCTTTACAGCGGCACCATGGACGATTATGCGCCGTTTGAGATAGAATTGCAATATCGTGATTATTTCACTACGCCAACTTATCTCCAGATCACGTGTGCCGCCTCAAAATATGGAGACTTTTTCACCGGGGCAAATGGAGCGACTCTCTATGTTGACGAGTTCTCGCTCGATTATGACTATTAGGGAAATAGATAAAATCAGGCGTCCCGGTTTAAAAAAATCGAGGAAAGAAAAAGAGAGGAAGACAATTTGAGGCACAAAATAATAGGAATGGAATGTGAGTAAGAAAATAACAAATATTTTTGTAATTAGGTTATTTTCTGTAAATTTGCAGCGCCGATTATATCCAGTTATTTCGTCAGCCAATAAATCGGGAATGATTTGGCCGTCATTCCGGGTTGGATTGGATGGCATAATTTGTGTCTAAGACACGGATAATGAAATAAATAACAAACAAATTAAAAGTGGATACTTTAAGTTACAAAACCGAATCAGCCACCCCGACAACAATAGAAAAGGAATGGGTGGTAGTAGACGCAGAGGGACAGGTATTAGGCCGTCTGTGTTCAAAAGTTGCGAAAATCCTTAGAGGTAAGAATAAACCTGACTACACTCCGAACTTGGATTGTGGCGACAATGTTATTATCATCAATGCTGACAAGGTAGTGATGTCACGCGATAAGATGAACAGTAGAGAATACCTGCGCTACACCGGCTATCCCGGCGGACAGCGAGTATTTACTCCGTCAGACCTTATGGCGAAATCATTCAACAAGACAGTGAAGGAAGGGAAACACCCCCTCTTCATTAAGGTGGTTAAGGGTATGTTGCCAAAAGGTCCGTTAGGCCGTGCATTAATCAACAACATGTATGTTTATAACGGTCCGGAACATCCGCATGCAGCCAACAATCCGAAGGAAATAGATATCAACAAAATGAAATAATAGAAGAAGATGGATAAAGTAAATGCAGTAGGACGCCGTAAGGCCGCAGTAGCACGAGTTTACGTGACGGAAGGAAGCGGTAACATAGTTATCGACAAAAGACCATTAGAGGTTTATTTCCCTTCTTCTATACTTCAATATGTAGTAAAGCAGCCGCTTAATAAGCTTGACGTAGCCGGAAAGTATGACATTATGGCTCATATCGATGGCGGTGGCTTCAAAGGACAGGCAGAGGCTTTACGTCTTGCAATAGCAAGAGCTTTGGTGAAAATTAATCCGGAAGACAAGCCGGCTCTTCGTTCAGAAGGATTTATGACCCGTGATGCACGTGTCGTAGAGCGTAAGAAACCGGGACGTCCCAAAGCACGCAAGCGTTTCCAGTTCTCAAAACGTTAATATATTTGGGAAAATCTCGACCTGTTGCGGCATAGAGGATATATGGGAAAATGTCTGCTCCCGTCTGTTCCAATGCTGCCGGAGAATTTCCTTCTTATTAGGGAAACGAGAGAAAGAATAGATGTTTAGTATCTAAACTTGCGGGACGAAGCATGCGAAAGCTTGAGATTCCTACCCGCAGGTTGGATTTTGTGAGATAAAATTTAAAAAGAAAGTAAACACGGGCAAAAGCCCACAAACCAATCAAAAAGAATGGCAACACCAACATTTGAACAATTATTGGAAGCCGGATGTCACTTCGGCCATCTGAAACGTAAATGGAATCCTGCAATGTCTCCCTATATTTTTATGGAGCGCAACGGTATTCATATCATCGACCTTTATAAGACAGCAGCCAAACTTGATGAGGCAGCCAACGCCCTCAAGCAGATTGCAAAGAGTGGTAGAAAGGTTCTTTTCGTAGCCACAAAGAAACAGGCCAAAGAGTCGATTGAAAACCATGCACAGTCAGTAGGCATGCCATACGTTACAGAGCGCTGGCCGGGCGGTATGCTCACCAACTTCCCCACCATAAGAAAGGCTGTCAAGAAGATGACCACAATCGACAAGATGAGCAAGGATGGCACATTTGACAACTTGTCAAAGCGCGAGAAATTGCAAATCACACGTCAAAGGGCAAAATTGGAGAAGAATCTTGGCTCAATTGCTGATCTTTCAAGACTTCCAAATGCGCTTTTCGTGGTAGACGTTATGAAAGAGCATATTGCAGTTGCAGAGGCAAAACGTCTCGGTATTCCTGTATTCGGTATTGTTGATACAAATTCAGATCCTGCAGATATCGATTTCATCATTCCTGCAAACGACGATGCATCAAAGAGCATAGACCTTATTCTCGATACAGTTTGTGCTGCAATGGCAGAGGGTCTCGAAGAGAGGAAAGTGGAGAAACTTGACTCAGCTGAAGAGGATAAAGAAGCAGTTGCAGAGGCAGCTCCCGGAAAACGTCGCAGAATGCGCAGAGGTGAAAACAAAGAGACAGCTCCTGTAGAAGCAGAGGTGGCTGTTGAGGAAACGGAAGAACCTGCAGATGCAGAATAAGAATTTGTAATCCCATTAAAACAGGTAACACAACATGGCAGTATCTATAGAAGATATCAAAAAGCTGCGCAACATGACAGGCGCAGGAATGATGGACTGCAAGAATGCCTTGGCAGAGACTAATGGCGATATAGAAGCAGCTATCGAGATAATACGTAAGAAGGGACAGGCTGTAGCAGCTAAACGTGAAGACCGTGAAGCAGCCGAAGGTTGCGTTTTAAGTGCAGCTGAAGGAGATTTTGCAGCAATTGTAGCGTTGAAATGCGAAACAGACTTCGTAGCAAAGAATGAATCTTTCAGAGCTCTGACAAAAGCAATTCTTGATGCAGCTATGGCAGCTAAGGCAAAATCCCTTGAAGAGGTGAAAGGTTTGCTTATCAATGGTCGCACAGTAGAGGCTAACATCACCGATGAAGTAGGCAAGACCGGTGAAAAGATGGAACTCGGTGCTTACGAATATGTAGAGGCTCCCTCAGTGGCAGCTTATGATCACCTTGGCAACAAGTTGGCGACTATCGTAGGTTTGAGCCTTCCCGGCATCGATCAGGCAGAAGGAAAAGAAGTTGCAATGCAGGTTGCAGCTATGAATCCTGTAGCTGTGGATCGCAATCATGTGGATCCCGCAGTCATTCAGAAGGAGCTTGATATAGCTATTGAAAAGACTAAAGAGGAGCAGGTTAAGAAGGCTGTTGACGTTGCTTTGAAGAAAGCCGGCATCAATCCTAACCTCGTAGATAGCGAAGACCATATCAATTCAAATATGGCTAAAGGATGGCTCACTCAGGAAGAGGCTGACAAGGCTCGCCAGATCATTAAGGAGACTTCTGAAGCAAAAGCAGGAAATCTTCCCGAGCAAATGATCCAGAATATCGCTAACGGAAGAATCAACAAATTCTTGAAAGAGAATTGCCTGATGGAACAGGAATTCCACAGAGACACTAAGATTACAGTGGCTCAATTCCTCGACCAGACTGCCAAAGGTCTTGTGGCTGTTGACTTCAAACGTGTGAATCTGAATCAAGATTAAGAATCCTGATATAAACATAAAAATCCGGAGAGAATTTTTAATTATTCTTTCCGGATTTTTTTAATGCTCTTCTATCTTGTTGATTTTGCGTAGACGTTCCTTTAAGCGGTTTTGTTTAAGGGATGGATCGGTGAGGGCCATTCCGATACAATATTTACTGAATCCCGATTGATGGATATGCAATTTTCTCAACAGCATCCCCATCCCGGATTTTCCGGAGATACCATCACGCTTCCATTCCACAATCCCGATTGAGGGGAGTTTTTTACTACACCCGGTTTGTAGATTATGGAATTCTATATCAGTGTCTATGGTGATTCTTTCCGTCAGTTCCTTATTGACAAGAGTGATTCTATAAAAGTGATTCTCTATTTGGGGAGTAAGAGAATTTGATTCATAACGGCAGTTATTCTCCAGAAATTCTGAATAATTGAGGAGCTCGTCGCCGGTCTCCATTTCGACGCGTTTCTTTTTTGTTCTCCCTTTGTTGTTTTTACTTTTAATTTCCAAGAAGGGGAGGTTGGCGGTGGTTTCATAAACGCGTAGCCTTACTTTCTGGCGCACTTTTTTGCCACGTTGGTGCTGATAAAACATATCTGTGTCAGAGGTGTCAAAATAGCGTGTAAAATAAGGCATACATCTTTTCCCTTCAATTTCCTGAATAAAATAATCGGGGGCTGCCATTTCCAACAACTCATTTATTTTATCGATATGAGCCACAAATTTAGAGTCGACACGGTTCATAAGTTTCACCTTTCCCATCTCTTCGAGGGAAATGGGCTCAAAATTTGCGAGAATATTAGCATTGAACGCCATCAATAAATTTTTAGGATTCAAAGTGTTTTTATAATAAAACTATTTTAGTCCTAAAAATGTTAATAAAATGAAAGAAAAAATTGATAAAAAATAAAAAATTATAAATCAATGAATTTCAATAATTTTACAATTAAGTCGCAAGAGGTTGTTCAAAAGGCCATCGAACTCACCCGTCAGAATGGCCAGCAACTCATTGAGCCTGTGCATATTTTAAAGGCATTGATAGGCGAGAGCGAGACCATAGTAAATTTCGTGTTCCAGAAATTGGGAGCCAATCTGAATTCTGTAAATCTTTCATTAGACAAAGATATTCAGAGCCTGCCGAAAGTTAGTGGCGGGGATGTCACCCTGAGCCGCGAGTCAAACGAGGCATTACAGAAAGCCATAGATTTTTCGAAATCAATGGGGGATGAGTATGTATCGGTAGAGGCAATATTGATGGGAATTCTGCGGACACGTTGCAAGGCATCCCAGATATTGAAAGATGCGGGCGTGACGGAGGATGGCCTGAAGGCTGCAATAAATGAGCTGCGCAAAGGAAACAAGGTGACACAGCAAAGTGCCGAGGAATCTTATCAGGCGCTATCAAAATATGCAATAAATTTAAATGACAGGGCACGCAACGGGAAGCTTGATCCGGTGATAGGTCGAGATGAGGAGATAAGGCGTGTGCTCCAGATATTGTCAAGAAGGACAAAGAATAATCCTATGCTTGTGGGAGAACCCGGCACAGGAAAGACAGCAATTGCAGAGGGCCTTGCCCATAGGATTGTGAGAGGAGACGTGCCTGAAAATCTTAAGAGCAAACAGATTTATTCGCTTGATATGGGAGCACTTGTAGCAGGTGCCAAATATAAGGGAGAATTTGAGGAAAGATTGAAAGCGATAGTCAATGAGGTGACTCAAAGCGACGGCGAGATAATTCTATTTATCGATGAGATCCACACTTTGGTGGGAGCCGGAAAAGGAGAGGGTGCAATGGATGCCGCCAATATCTTGAAACCGGCATTGGCACGCGGTGAGTTGCGTTCAATCGGCGCTACCACCCTTGATGAATACCAGAAATATTTTGAAAAAGATAAGGCCCTGGAAAGAAGGTTCCAGAAGGTGATGGTGGATGAGCCTGATGAAATGGCGGCAATCTCAATTTTGCGTGGTTTGAAAGAGAGGTATGAAAACCATCATAAGGTGCGCATTATGGATGAGGCCATTATAGCAGCCGTGCAGTTGAGCGTAAGATATATCACCGACCGTTTCCTGCCTGACAAAGCAATCGACCTTATAGACGAGGCAGCTTCCAAACTAAGGCTTGAGATGGACTCCATGCCTCAGGCATTGGATGAGGCATCCCGCAAGATCAAACAATTGGAGATTGAGCGTGAGGCAATCAAACGGGAAGGCGACGACTATAAGATTAAGGAGATAGATGAAGACCTTGCCAACCTTAGAGACACGGAGAAATCACTCCTGGCAAAGTGGAAAGCCGAGAAGGAGGAGATCAACAAGATCCAACAGAATAAAATCGATATTGAGCAACTCAACCATGAGGCTGAAATAGCCGAAAGGGAGGGAGATTATGCAAAGGTGGCTGAAATCCGCTACAGTCGTATAAAACAAAAGGAGGAGGAGATCAAACAATTCCAGGAGAAACTTCATCAGATGCAGGGAGAGGGTGCCCTTATCAAAGAGGAAGTTGATGCCGAGGATATTGCCGAGATAGTGAGCAGATGGACCGGTATTCCGGTAAAGAAGATGGCACAGAGCGAGAAAGACAAATTGCTCCATCTTGAAGAGGAACTCCATCATCGTGTCATAGGCCAGGATGATGCCATAAAGGCTGTCAGCGATGCAGTCCGCAGGTCGAGAGCCGGCCTTAACGATCCTCGCCGTCCTATAGGTTCCTTCATTTTCCTTGGTACCACCGGTGTTGGAAAAACCGAGCTGGCAAAGGCTCTTGCTGAATATCTTTTTGACGACGAAGACATGATGACTCGTATCGATATGTCGGAATATATGGAGAAACACTCTGTTTCGAGACTCGTCGGAGCGCCTCCGGGATACGTGGGATATGAAGAGGGTGGTCAACTCACCGAGGCAGTGAGACGTAAACCATACAGCGTAGTCCTTTTTGATGAGATAGAAAAGGCAAATCCGGATGTTTTCAATATCCTTTTGCAAGTGCTCGACGATGGAAGGCTCACCGACAATAAGGGTAGATTCATTAACTTCAAGAACACTATCATTATAATGACCTCAAATGAGGGTTCCAACATCATCCGTGAAAACTTTGCAAATATGAAGGAAGGTGAACGCGAAGATGTGATTTATAAGACGAAACAGGATGTGATGGATCTTCTCAAGATGAAGATACGTCCGGAATTCCTCAATCGTATAGATGAGATAGTGATGTTTACTCCTCTTAATAAGAAAGAGATTCAGGAAATCGTGGATTTGCAGGTTAAGGGAGTTCAGAAGATGCTTGCATCAAACGGAGTCACATTGGAGGTTACTCCTCAGGCTTTGGAACTTTTGGCTGAAGATGGATATGATCCTGAATTTGGAGCACGTCCTGTGAAGAGAACAATCCAAAGAATGGTGCTTAATCAGCTTTCAAAAGATATTCTTTCTCAGAAAGTGAATAGGGATCATCCTATCAAGATCGATAGGGAAGGAGACGAGCTGGTGTTTAGGAATTGAGTTGTGAGTTGTGAGTTTTGAGTTTTTAGAATTCATAATTCATAATTCCTAATTCATAATTCATAATTAAGAATTAAGCATTAAGCATTAATAAAATATTAAGGACTTGAATATAAAAAATGTCGGGATGTAAAAGCTCGGCATTTTTATTTTTGTTATCTTTGCAATAGTAATGTCGAACACCCGATAGGTTGACATATCGGTGAAAAAGTCAAAAAGCAAAATATGAAAAGAGACGTTATCATAGCCTGTGATTTTGGATCTGCGGAGGAATGTCTGAACTTTTTGGATAAGTTCTCTCATTTGGAGAGGAAACCCTTCCTGAAAATAGGGATGGAACTCTTTTATTCTGCAGGGCCTGAGATAGTGAAAAAACTGAAAGAGAAAGGGTTCAAGATATTTCTCGACTTGAAGTTGCACGACATACCCAATACCGTCAAGAAGGCGATGAAAGTGCTTTCGAATCTGGATGTAGATATGGTGAATGTTCATGCAGCGGGCACCAAAGAGATGATGAGTGCAGCCTTAGAGGGTTTGACAAGGGCAGATGGCACAAGACCCCTTTTGATTGCAGTGACTCAACTGACGTCAACATCTCAGCAGGCCATGACCGAACAGCTTCTTATAGATAATCCGATAGATGCGACAATTGCTCATTATGCACATAATGCTATGGAAGCGGGTCTTGACGGAGTGGTTTGTTCTCCATTGGAGGTGGGGAAGGTCAAAGAGAGTTGTGGTCCGGATTTCATTACCGTGACCCCGGGAATACGATTTGCCGACTCTGCAAAGGATGATCAAGTCAGGATCACTACTCCTGCGCTGGCCCGGGAATTGGGGTCTGATTTCATTGTAGTGGGCCGACCAATTACAGCGGCCGTCGATCCGGTTGCCGCATATCAAAGATGCGTTGAAGAATTTCTGACGGAAGAAGAGTTTATATATAATCCCTCTAATTTTATCTGACATGAACGAGATAGCTATAGCAAAAGAATTGCTTCGTATTAAAGCAGTGTTTCTGCGGCCGAATGACCCCTTTACATGGGCCAGCGGAATAAAGAGTCCGATATATTGCGACAATCGTTTAATATTGTCAGACCCTCAGGCAAGAAAACTTGTGGAGGAAAGCATAGCAGCTATCGTCAGAGAGAAATATCCGGAAGCTGACTCACTTATGGGGACAAGCACGGCAGGAATTGCCCATGCTGCCATAGCAGCATGGATACTCGACAAACCGATGGGTTACGTCAGGAGCGGCAATAAAGACCATGGGAGAGAGAACCGTATCGAGGGACGCCTTAATAAGGGGGATAAAGTGGTGGTGATAGAAGACCTTATTTCTACGGCAGGCAGCTGTATAGAGGTGGTGGATGCTCTCAGAGAGGCTGAGGCAGATGTGCTCGGTGTTGTCAGTATTTTCACCTACGGAATGGAGAAAGGGAAACAAAGGCTTGCAGAAGCCAAAGTCACAAACACTTCCCTGACTAATTTCGACACTCTATGCAAGGTAGCGGTTGAGGAAGGGTATATCTCCGAAGGCGATGAAAAGAAACTCAAAAAATTTATGTCAAACCCGTCTGACCCGTCATGGCAAAACATTTGATAGATCCAACCGACCTCACTAAAGAGGAGTTGGAAGAAGTTCTGACTCTCGGACAAACAATTATAGACAACCGGGAGAAATATTCTGAAGTATGCAAGGGAAAGAAACTTGCCACGCTTTTTTATGAGCCATCGACGCGGACTCGTCTGAGTTTCACTTCAGCAATGATGGAGCTGGGTGGCAATGTGTTGGGCTTTTCAGATGCTAAAAATTCCTCTGTGAGTAAGGGGGAAACATGTGCTGACACCACAAAAGTGATCAACTGTTTTGCCGACATCATAGCAATGCGTCATTTTGAGGAGGGTGCTGCCACCGTGGCGGCTCTGAATTCCAAAGTGCCGGTGATAAATGCCGGCGACGGAAGCCATAGCCATCCCACCCAGACCTTGACCGACTTGTTGACGATCAAGAGGGAAAAAGGCCATATCGACAATATAACAATCGGATTCTGCGGTGACCTTAAATTCGGGAGGACAGTCCATTCATTAATAAAGGCGCTTTCAAGATATAAGGGTATAAAAGTGGTGCTTATAGCTCCCGAACAGCTTCGGCTTCCCGATTATATGAAACAGGAAGTGTGTGAGATGAATGGAGTCCCATATGTAGAGGTTGATTCAATAGAGCCGGTGATTGGTGATCTTGATGTTCTTTACATGACTCGCGTTCAGAAGGAACGTTTCCTCGATGAAGATGAATATGACAGAGTGAAGGATTTCTTTGTGTTGGATGCCGAGAAATTGAAGAATGCCAAGCCGGATATGTGTATCCTTCATCCGTTGCCGAGAGTCAACGAGATCAGCACGGATGTTGATGCCGATCCTCGTGCAGCCTATTTCCGTCAGGTGGAGAATGGCAAGTTTGTGAGGATGGCATTGATATGCAAACTTTTGGAATGGTCGAAAGATCCCTCCAAGAATTCACAATTGATTCCCGATGATGCAGTCAAAGGAAAGTATGTTTGTAGAAACCGCAGATGTATTTCAAATATGGAGCCCGGCGTAGAGAGCATTTTCAGACCTGCGTTGGATAAACCGGGAGAGATGCGCTGTCTCTATTGTGAATCAAAACCGAAGGAATAGCCCCTAAAAACTTACAACTCACATATTTCTCATTTGCGCGGCGGACGCGACAGGTCGCGTCCCTACTTGAACAGAAATTTCTCAACTCTCAACTCTCAACTTACAACTTAAAACTCCCAACTACACCCCCCATGGAAGAACTCACATATACGAAGGCAATACAGGAACTTGAGGCGATAGTGGCCAAGATGCAAAGCGACAATTGCGATATCGATGCGTTGACCGGCCTGACAAAAAGGGCTGCTGAATTGATAAAATTCTGTCGTGAAAAGCTCTTCACTACGGATGAGGAGGTAAAGAAATGTATTGAAAGCCTTACTGACCTGACGTAATTCCCCTTCCTTTAGATAGACTCTTTATTCCCGATAATAGATTCTTTTGACACGAGGAGAAACTGAGGTCAGGATTTCGTAGGGAATCGTGTCGAGAGTGTCGGCAAGATTCTGCAAACTTACGTTTTCTCCGAAAATTTCAACGGAATCTCCTTCCCGGCAATCTATTCCGGTGACGTCAATCATCATTGCATCCATACAGATATTACCGATTGTGGGTGCATACTTTCCGTTTAGAAATACTTTTACAGCTCCATTGCCGAATTTACGGTTCATTCCGTCGGCATAACCAATCGGGACAGTCGCGATTTTTCGTCGGCCGGTAATCTTTCCTTTGCGGCTATACCCCACAGCATCATCTTGATCGCCATCAATCTCCCGGATGCATATTATGATGCTCCGCAAAGTGGAAACCACCGACAAGGGCTTTTCGATGGAGGGTGGCAAGGTATTGGCACCATAAAGACCTATTCCTAACCTTACCATATCGTAATGGTATTGAGGGAATCTTAAAATACCGGCAGAATTAAGAATATGGCGTTTGATCGGGTAGCCCAACGATTTTATGATTTTATTCGACATATCCTCAAAACGTTGCAACTGTCGGAGGGTGAAGTCATCCATATCAAGGCAGTCGGCTGTGGCGAGATGAGAGAATATGGAGGCTACTTTTATATTGGTTGAAGTTTTTAGCAACTCTAAGAGTTCATCTAATTCAGAGCCGAGAAAACCCATGCGGTGCATACCGGTGTCGAGTTTTATATGTATCGGATATTCACCGAGGTCTATCCTTTGAGCTTCACGGATGAACGTGAGGAGCATTTGAAGAGAATAGATCACAGGTTGCAGCCTGTAGTTGAAAAGCGACTGATAATTGGCGGCTTTGGGATTCATTATCATTATCGGCATGGTGATGCCGTTTTTTCTAAGATCAATTCCTTCATCCAAGGCAGCCACTGCAAGATAAGCGGCCCCCGCATCCTGAAGAGTCTTGGCAATTTCATAACTTCCGGCCCCATATCCTGAAGCTTTCACCATAGCTATTATTCCGGTTTCAGCAGGAATCCGGCTTCGGAAATAATTATAGTTACGGAGCAACGCGTCGAGATTCACTTCCAGCACAGTTTCATGCTTCTTTGCCTCCAAAAGTTGGAAAATCTTATGGAAATGGAATTCCGGACTCCCCTTCAACAGGATAATTTCATTATTGAAATCAGAAGCAGAAATATTTTTAAGAAATTCAGAAGTATTGTCGTAAAATTGAGATCCGGTAGGAAATTTGTTGGCATAGGGTTTAAAGCCGTTTCCTATTCCAATGAACCTGTTGATTTTTGATTCCTTAATGAGATTTGCCACTTCATTATAAGTCGCGTCAAGAGTGTTGCCCTCATGATGTAGCTCGCTAAGAATCAAAGTTTCATTTTGCCAGGGCATTTTTCGGCGTTCTATGAAATTGAGAGCCGGAAGGAGCGAAGATATGTCGCTTGTGTAGGCATCCAGAATCACAGAGCATCCGTTCAACCCTTCGGAAACATTCATTCGGGTGTTGATTCTTTGAAGAGTTTCGAATCGTTTTATTATTTCCTCCGGAGATATGTTTTCGGAGAGCATGAAACTAATAGCAAGAGCAATGTTCTCAATGTCATAATCATTCTCTATGACTGAGTTTATTTCATAAAATTGATTCTTCCATTTAAATTGAATCCCCTCTTCAGTCCTATTAACAAAAACGTCGGATGAAACATCTTTTTGTGACCATGAAATTCTTTCAATAGATTCAGGGAGATTCGAGATAGCCGAGACGATTAACTCGTCATCAAGGGAATAGATTACCTTTTTTGTATTTTCCCCTGAAGCTAATAGACTTTTTTCAAAGGCTTTCTCCTGTAGCGAGGAGAAACCTTGCTGATGAGCATCGCCGATTTTTGTAAAAATAACAGTGGCGGGTCTGATTGTTTCAGAGAGATGACTCATTTCTCCTTTTCTGGAGATGCCTGCTTCTATGATCGCAAGGTCGGAGTCGGGAGATATCTGCCAAAGAGAGAGGGGCACGCCGATTTTTGAATTATAACTTCTCGGGGAACGAGAAATTTTCTTCAAAGGCTCCATGAGTTGGAAGAGAGTCTCCTTTAGAGTAGTCTTTCCCCTGCTTCCGGTGATGGCAATAATTTCCTTTGACCTGTGACGGTTCAGACCTCCTATAAACGCTATTGCCTCAATCGAAGAGGGGAGAACCAATAGATTTGAATCCTTGAGTCCGGAGAAGTCTTGAGGAATATATTCACAGACAAAATTTCTCACCCCTCTTTCATACATCTGTTGCATGAATTTATGGCCATCGTTTCCGCCCTCATTCCTGATTGCAAAAAAGAGAGTTGTGGCAGGATTAAAATGATTGCGTGAATCTGTGACAAGATCAGTGATTACCGATCCGGGCACATTGATGACAGGATTAAACCGGGGGCCTAATCGGGAGGTCAATTCATTTATAATATTCTCTATTTTCATAAAATAACCTCACAGAGAGATTCACCCTTGTAGAAGGATTTATGCTCAAAATTACAAAAAATCTCTGAGAGAGGTGATAGAGAAACAGAGGAAAGTCGTATCGTCCGAAGGTGAGCATCAAAGAGCCCGAAAATCCCTATCCCAGGAATACATCATAAAAGCCGGGAAAGGGATCAGCTTTTTTGATCGCGAAATCAAACGAGCTTCAGAGTCACGATCGAAGCCGCCGGCATCTCGATTTCAAGATGACCGTTTTTAATCTTGGCATCTTTGAAAATTTCTGTCTTAACTTTTTCAGGCGAGTCGAAATCATTATAATCAGAAATCTTTTCACCTTTCAGAATCTCTCCGCTTTCGATCTTTCCTACCTTCAGACTTTCAAGCGGAACACTCACCTTAGCTTTATCATCCAAGGAAGTATTCACCACCGACAAAGTCACCGTGCCATCTTTCTCAGTAGCAGTGGCATTCACCATCGGAACTTTCCTTTCGAAATCTTTTCTTTCAGATTTCACAGGAGTATAGGGAGTATTTATCTCAAGCGGAATAAATGTACCGCCTTGATGGGGCACATACATTTTAAAGACATAATAAGTGGGAGTGACCACCATCTTGTCGCCCTGAGTCAGCACCATTGATTGGAGCACATTGGCTATCTGCGCGATATTGGCCATCTTCAGGCGGTCGGAATATTTATGGAAAGCATTAAGAGTCAAGGCTGCCACCATGGCATCTCTCATAGTGTTCTGCTGATATAGATGCCCCGGATTCGTGCCCGGTTCTACGTTCCACCATGTGCCCCATTCGTCGAGTATCATTGCCACCCTCTTGTTGGGGTCATGCTTGTCCATTACTTCCGCATGTCTGTTTATGACACTGTCTATTTCCAATGCTTTGCCAAGAGTGTAGTAATAAAGCTCGGGAGTGAAGTCTGTGGCCGCACCCTTATCGTTCCAGTTCCACACTGTATAATAATGGAGAGAGAGGCCTTTCATTTGGTTCTTGGCATTTTTCATCAGCACGTCGGTCCAATTGTAGTCATAATCGCTTGCTCCGGAGGCTATTTTATAAAGCTTGTTGCCGTCGAAATCATGAGCAAAAGTCTGGTATCTCCTATAGACATTGGAATATTCTTCCGGAGTGAAATTGCCACCGCATCCCCAGCTTTCGTTACCTATCCCTATATATTTCAATTTCCAGGGTTCTTCGCGACCGTTTTCCTTTCTCAACTTGGCTTGGGGCCCATCTTTGGCAGTGATATATTCAATCCATTCCATCATCTCCTTCACTGTGCCGGAACCCACGTTGACACTCAGATAAGGTTCGATACCCAAAAGCTCGCAGAAATTGAAAAATTCATGCGTACCGAATGAATTGTCTTCCACTGTGCCTCCCCAATTGCTGTTCACCATAGTGGGACGCTGATTTTTGGGTCCGATGCCATCTTTCCAGTGATATTCATCGGCGAAGCACCCGCCGGGCCATCTCAACACCGGTATCTCCAGAGCCTTGAAAGCCTCAATCACATCATTGCGGTAACCGTTGGTATTAGGGATATCGGAATCCTCATCCACCCAGATGCCTCCATATATGCAGCGGCCAAGATGCTCGGCAAATTGTCCGTAGATTTCCGGAGCCACTACACTTTTTTCCTGACTGACCACAGGAGTTATATCAACATCAATTGTTTTGGCATTTATCGGAAAAATAATGCTCAAACCACAGATTAAGGATAGATAAGATGTTTTCATATTGGTTTTGGAAATTTTATGGTTTTACTGGAAGAGTAAGGCTTACAGGTTGAGGATCGCTTGTTAAAAGATAATCCTTATCATATTCAAATTCATAATGATTCTTATCTTTTTCAGTCAGCACTCCGGCTTTTATCCCATGCAAAAAGACTTCACAAGCTCTCATAAACAACTCTTATTAAACTATTTCAAATCTATTTCCAAACCTAATACTTTACTTATCTGAATGAGGGTCTTAATCTTTGGATTACCTTCTCCTTTTTCAAGAGAAACTATTGTATTGATATTCACTTCTGCCAAATCCGCCAGTTCCTGTTGAGTTATTTCCAAATTTCTTCTTCTAAGCTTAATGGTTTTTCCGATAGTTTCCAAATTCATACTGTAGTAGTAATTTTATGTAAAATTAATGATTTATTACATAAAATCCATACAAATTACTATTCTAATAGGAATTTTAATTCATTATTTCCAACGGGCAGGATTTTTTCCAAAATCCTTTTGCGCGGCGGACGCGACAGGTCGCATCCCTACTAAAAACTTACAACTCAAAACTTACAACTCACTACTCCTTTCACTTCTCAGGCTTAAGGCCTCTCCGAGGCTCTTTCTCCGAAGGAGATTTCTGTGGTTAACCCCTACATAAGTGAGCGAAGCGAACTTGTTGGGGTGTGCAGTATCATCTGATATCTTCCTCGGAGAGGATGTCTATGGTCATCTTTTACAGAGATGCTCTCCGAGCAACCACCTTTTTCCTCATCTCTACCCCAACAAGCTTACGCATATGTTGGGGTTAACCATCGATAAGCCCTCCGGGCTATCTAACGGGAAGGATTTTTTCTAAAATCCTCTAAATGGGAACTTAAAGAAAAGTTCCACCCATTGTAGTTGCTACCCGCGACTCGCTTATCTTATTCCCCACAGCTCAACACTTCCTACACTCGTGTTGACCAATGGGTTAATCATCTTTAGTCGCTTCGCGCCTCACTGATTGTTTATTACTTATTGTTTATTACTTACAAAAGGAACTCGTAGCCGCTCAGTCCTCTGAGCGGTCATATAATAAAAAAACCTTATTAATCTTTTTATAAGCGGATTTTAGTCATTTCCTACCGCCCGGGGACCGGGCGGCTACCAACTCTCCCAAACGGGCAGGATTTATTTTTAAATCCTCTAAATGGGAACTTATAAAAAAGTTCCACCCATTGTAGTCGCTACCCGCGACTCCCTTTGCTATTCCATATGGTGTACTTCAGTATAGTCTTACCCTGTACTACAAAAAAAATAAAGACCGATTCTTCTGTAACAGATGAACCGGTCTTTATAGATCCACAAAAGTACTAACCCTTGGATTCCTCCAAAAAGGTACACTTCAGTTAATGCTTACTCAGAACATCCATGTTAAAAATTAATTATAAATGAGTTGTCAAAGATTAACTATAGTTCTAATAATATTGTCTATATTAATTATCTAGAAGTTGATTAGATCTTATAAGGGACTCTATAATTTTATCTTTAATAAGTTTAATAACTAATTGTGCTTTTTCTTTCTCTTTTTTCTTATCTTCTTTACTTAGATTACAGTTATCTATATCGAAGTTTATATGTTCTATAATACCATCTATCGCCTTATCAATAGTTTTTCTATTTATGGTATATTTAAACCCTATTTCATTTATCACCGCAATATTTAGTAATTCCAATATTTCGGGAACCTTTATTGCAGTTTTTATCCTTTCTGCCATTAATTGAGTTCCTTTATCTGGTGATTTAGTTAGAATATCAAGAAATATATCTGCAATATTCATTCTTTTATTCCCCGTATCCATATTAAATTTTTTTGTAAAACTACATACCCAATATAGCCGTTGGAGCAATACCTAATATGATACATAGAGCACGAGCAATACGTAGTGTTGGTTCTGACCTACCACTAATATAATCATTCACTCTTGAAGGACTAACACCAAGTTCTTTGGCTAATTGTTTTTGGGTCATACCTCTCTCTTCTATTGAAAGACTTATCAATTCACCTAAAGATGGCTTTTCTATAGGATAATGAATCTTCTCATAATTTTCAACTACATCAGAGACAATCGACAATTCGATAGCACTTGCTTCAGTAGCCAGAGTTTCGTCCGTCACTTGAGGTAATAGCTCCTCTATACGATTGAGTGCATATTCATATTGCTGTTTTGAAATTTCCATACTAGTCTATTTTATATAGTTGAACAATCTATTTTATCATATTCTTTGTGAGTACCGACAAATCTTATGTAAATTCTATTTATGGTAAATTTTATAACCACTACTAATCTATAATTGTTACCTTTGATATTAAAAACATAATGTTGATTCCCTACATAATCAGTCGATGGGAAATCTAATTTTATATCTGAAATACTATGCCACTCTGCATGTTGAGCAATGTCATACCAACGCTCTAATGCAATTCTCGAATCCTCCATTCCTGGAGTTTCAAAGAATTCTTTTAATTTTTTATGAGATATAATATGCATAACTTCTTTTCTCTGCAAAGTTAATAATAAATTCTGTCATACAATATATTTTATATAAATAATTTTGTAATTCAAATTAAAATCTATTTCAGTGAAGAGTCCAAGTGACTATCTCTGAAAAAGGTTTACAGATTTGAGAGGGTTAAACTAAACTTACTTACAACATATTCATTGGTGAACTAAATCACCTTACTACAAAAATATTAAAGACCGATTCTTCCGTAATAGATGAACCGGTCTTTATAAATCTACAAAATTACAAATCCCTGAAATCCTCCAAAAGGTGTACTTCAGTTTAGTCTTACCATGTACTACAAAAAAATAAAGACCGATTCTTCTGTAACAGATGAACCGGTCTTTAAAGATCCACAAAAGTACTAACCCTTGGATTCCTCCAAAAAAGGTACACTTCAGTTATTGCTTACCTTACAGAGGGAGGATTTGATGTTCCAGCACACTTAGATGTTGCTTTCCGAGCTTAAGAGCCAAGAAAACCTTGTTAGTATCTTTATCAGTAATCATAAAGGAATGAATTAAGGTAGGGGAAAGGTTTGAGAGGATGAAAAAGATTGGGGAGAAGCGAAGTTAGTGGAAGAGATAGTCTCTGACGAGTGGACAATTATTTCAGTTGGAGATTTAGATATTTTAATAGATAAATTATCTTTTAAAGGCCCTGAATAAAAATTGTTATTGAAAGATTGAAAATAGTTTGTTCTCAATTTGGCTGCTTCAACTGGGGGAATTATTTCTGGAGAATTGAAGACGAGTGATTCATTTAGGATTTCCTTTTCTCCATATTGAAACAATCTTGAAATTATAGCTTGTTTTATTTGGTCAACAGTTATTTGATCTGCAGCAATAATTTCTATGGGCCATTCTATTGAATAGTAATAAGATACAGGTTTAATACCATTGATGGTTTCAAAATCGTTAGAAAATTGGCAAACATAAGTTTTGGTTTCAAACCCATTTTCCCATTTACGATAATCTTTAATCTCAAGAGTATCTGAAAGCTCTTTATTAATATTTTTAAAAGCATTGATATTAGAGGAAGAAAGTAATAAGCAAACGAGCAATGTTATATTTTTTAAAATTTTAGATTCCACGAGATAATAATTTAATAAGAAAACAATAAAATATGATGAAATTAATAAGAAAGATAATTTTATGTAAGTGCAATAATAGAAGAAAGATAAGAAAAAGAGAGTTGATATAAAACCGATTATATTGAATTGAAGGAATGTGAAATTACCAAGTTTATATCCAACTCTCTAATTTAAAACGGTAAGTTTATTAATAAAAATAATTGTTTTTAAAAGAATCTATGCAATAATTATTTTGTCTTTTTCGGTAACTATCAAAAAACCATCCCCATTTATTGAAATATTGAATTACAGATTTAATATGCATCTTAAGAAGTTTCTTACTATGATAAGAGCCTTTATCATATTCATGATAAATGGAAACTTCAGGGAAGAAAACCGTTTTGGAAACTTGTCCAATCCGACGACAAAGGTCCACATCTTCAGCATACATAAAGAATCGATCATCGAATCCCCCGGTTTTCTCTAATACTGAATTACGAAGAACCATAAAACAACCTGAGAGAACCGGCACTTCCATTATTTTGTTATAACCCGTCCAATGCATCTCGTATTGAGCATCCATTTTTTTTATAAGAGATTCAGGGAGAAATCTTCGAAATAATAGGTTGGCAGGATGAGGAAGAAGTTTGCAAAGATATTGAATGTCTCCATTAGGATAAAGCACTTTCGGCATTAATTGTCCTATGTCAGGATGTTCTTCCATATATTTAAGGATCGGAGAAATAATATCTCCCTTCCAATATACATCAGGATTAATTACTATATGATATTTGAACCCTTTACGGATTGATCTTTTAATTCCGACATTATGCCCTTTGCCATATCCTACATTTACGATACTATAGATATAACGTGCTTTAGGGAATTCATCAGCTATTTCCCTAAGTTCATCTGTGGAAGAATTGTCAATGATATATATTTTATCAATCGGGGATTCTTCTATATCCTTAAGGATACGACGCAGATCGTCAGGATGAGTATGATATGTAACTATTGAAGCAGATATCATAATTACACTTTATATTAAAACAAGGAGGTTATCTTCTATAATACTTTGTCCCAAACATTTTTTTCAAAATTAAATCTTTTGATTATTTTAGCGGGCGAACCGACAGCAATACAATAAGCGGGGATATCTTTATTAACTACACTATGAGCTCCAATGATTGACCCTTCACCTATATTTACGCCAGGCATAATAATTACTCCTTCCCCTATCCAAACTTTATCCTTTATATTAACTTCTTTTGAATAATAAGGCCTTAAAATTGGAGGAATAAAAGGTTGTTTATCTCTAGAGTCTGTGGAATACAAACCGTGGCTGTTGTCAGATATATAGACATTGGAGGCAATAAGAACATCATTCCCAATTGTTATATTTGTCAAGGCTGAAATGTGTACAAAGTCATTTATTTGGATGTTATTTCCTAATCTAATTTTAACAGACTTATCACCGTCAGAAATAAAAGCCTCCAATCTACAATATTTACCAGTCGTCAATTTCTTCCCAAATTGTATCATATTTTTACCACGAATAGTTATTGGTAATCGAATTAATCTTTGGTGTGGAAAAAATAAGAGAGTAATTAATTTTAAAAAGATAAGATGGATAATTTGAAAAAGAGAATAATTATTGTGAATTTTATAAACAATGCGAGTCATTTAAGATAATAGGGTTTTAAATAAATCTTCGTAACCTGATATGATATTATTCATATTATCGTCAGCTACAGGTTGAGAAGAGAAATGATAAACATTATGAGAATAAAGTTCAATTATTAGGTTTGCTAATTTTTTAGCATCATTAGGGTTAAAATAGGCTACATGATTAGCTCCTTCAGCAGTTTCTTTAGCATAAGGTAGATCAGCTAAAATCATTGGTTTCCCGGTAGCTTTAAATTCTGATATTGGAAGTCCCCATGTTTCAAGCCGAGATGGGAATATTAAGACATCCATCTTTGAATACCAATCATTCATTTCTTCAGATGGAATTAATCCTGTAAATTTTATATTAGGAATTTGTTTATACTTGTTATATATGTACTTAGAATATGAATTCTCAGAACCATCAATAGTGAGAAAGATTTTAATATCTTTTATTCTGTTTTCATAAATAATCTTGGCAGCTTCACAAACAGTTTCAAAATTTTTAAAGGGACGAGGAAGGGATGGGAAAAAGAAATTTACATAATTTTTCCGTTTAAATTGAATGTTAAATGAGATATTTTCAATATTTTTTGTTTGATCTTCAGGTTTTGCAACAATGAATTTAGTCTCATCTATTTTTAGTTTTTCAGATAAAGCACCTTTCAACCATTTTTGTTGAACAATACAAAATTTATTTTTTTTAATATTGATTTTATACAGATATTTATAGAATAAAGAAAATAGGATATATGTTTTATCGAATTTTAAATCAGATATTTTGAGTTTATTAAAGACAGATGGATTATGCATATATACGGCACGACGTTCGGCTTTTACAGAGGGTGTTATATCATGTAGGGATAGCCAAAGATAAGGATTTAATTTTTTTGAAAGTTTTTTGAAATAGAAATATTCATAATAAATTCTTAAAAAATAACTTTTTATACTTTTAGGGAATTCTAAATATTCAATGTTAGGGAAATTACATAAGTTTTTATTGTGCACTAAAGCGATTATTCTATAATTTTTAGAAATAGGGCTTCCACTTAAAAAATTTAAGCAATTTCGTAATATAGTTAAAGAGCCTCCGCTTCTTAGATTTATAGCTGAAATTATAATTATATCCTTTTTATTTATTTTATTATTAGACATATTATTAAATTACTTTTTAAAAATACTCAAATTACACAGAATTTTTTTGAGTTTTATTTTAAATTTAAAAAATGTAATATAAATATAAGCTACTGGGAATAAAAAAGCATACCTATCTTTGGTAATTTCTAAGATTCCATTTTTTGTGTCTTCAATCCTGAAAGATACATCTTTATTATTAATTAAATCTGAAAATAAATTTAATGTATGTGTGAGTTTAGTGTTTAATACATAAAAAAAGGTATTATGATCGGAATACTTTAACATAAAATCATTATCTGTTCCATAAAAATTAATTTTTTCGTTATACCCTGGAAATTTTTCTTTAAGATATTGAACATTAATGCACATACCACTATTAATAGCAGTTGAATGTTTTGCTTTTATTAGGCCGTTTTTAATAAATTTTATTCTTTTACCAAATATAAAAAATTGTTTAGCCGGACTAACTAATTGATTATTAAAATATATTTGAGGTAAAATTAAATTAGGAATATCAAATATTGATTTAAACACAGAATTTAATTCATTAAAATATACATCTGTTAGGTTAGTATCATCATCCAGAAGTATTAACCAACTAGTTGAGACTAGTGAGATGATATAATTATAAATTTTAGAAAGAGGAGTGTTTTCTATAGCAGGAATATATCTTATTTTAGTATCTTTAAATGATAAAGAAAAATTATTAATTTCCTCTTTAGAATTATATTCTGATGAATTGTCCCAAATTATTAATTCATTTACGTTATCTTCTTTTTTTAAGAAGTTTCTTAAAGATTGAAGAGTAATTGAATCATTAATATTTTTTTTATAAATTACAACTAAAATAGTTTTTGAGTCTCTAGCTTGCATATTTATTAGAAGATAAATAAATATTTTTATTCTTATGTTTCCTATAATTTATATAATAAATAAGAATTATCCAATTAAATATTGAATATAAGTCTTTTGATAGATAAATAAATAAAATTAAAAATAAAAGGAGATAGAAGTTATTATATTCTTTAAGGTTATTTATTTTTCTTAAAGTAAATAATTTATATATTTGAATCGAATATAATAATAGAGATCCAATTATTCCCCAACAAAAAAGAAACCGAATGTAACCAATATCTGTATCCATATAAGTACCACCAAATCCATTAGATATTCGATTATCACCAATTAAATATGTAGATATTTTATCAGGAAAAATGTACATACTTTTCATAACTTCCCCAGTTTGAAAATCCAAATTTCCATTTTCAATTAAATTTATAAATATTTCAAATGCCCACAGAAAAGTGGTATTATTATCATTATTTTTGTAAAAGTATAGAAAAATTATTATTAAGATTAGAAAGAAAACAAATACGTATATAATTAATTTTATTATATTTAATAAATTTTTCTTAATAAATTCATAGGAAATTATGAAGATACTCAATCCAAATACAATGAAATAAGATCTTCCAGATAGAACGCCGCAAATCAAAAATAATATTAAACTACATATACTAAAATTAAATCTATTTTTTGTTTTAATATTAATCAAACATGCGAATGATGCTAAACCATACATTATAGCCATATTTGCATATTGAAGTTCTGGTTTTGCTATCGCTAAAAGTCTAAAAGAACCAAAATGTTCAAGTTTATCTATTTCCTTACCACCAAAGTAATTAAGGAAGATTTCTCTAAAGGTATCATTAAAAAAAATAACTAAAGATAATATTCCTTGAATATCAAAACATATAATAATAAAAAAAAAGAATTTATCAGGTGTAATTTTAATTTTTTTTTGGTCAAGTAAAATAAAGAGAGGATAGACAGCAAGAGGGTAAATATACCATAATATTATTTGTTTTTCCGGATAGAAATCAAAACTCTGATTATATACTTTAGAGAATAAACTAAATATGAATAAAAGGCTAATTAAACTATAGTAATTTGAAATATAGTAAGGAATATGGGTTCTTTTTATTAAAAAAAGAAATAGTCCAACTACTGCAAGGATATAATCAGAGGATAAAGGTATAAAAGGGAATCTGATAGGAAATAAATAAAAGAATAAGAGTACAATTATAGATATGCCTATTTGAATTTTTTGCGGGTAAATAATAAGTCTGATATTTTTTGTATTTATCATACGTTTTATATTAATACCAAACAGTAATTAATCAATTTTTATAATAGATTACAATAGTAACTATACCTTATTAAAATTTAATCCCTGAGATAGGTAATCTAAAAAATTCAAAAATTTTTCTTGGCACTTGGAGAATGGAGGCTGTAGCACATTTCCAATAAGAGTATCTATAATTTAAATCATTATATATATCATATAAAATATTTCTAAATTGATCTTCTTTTAATATTCTTTTTAAATAAATTAAATATAAAGTAAAAGGCCTTAATAATATTTTATTCTTTTTATAGAAATTTTCAGCTGAATAAAATACTTTAATTCTGGATAATAATTTTTTACTATCTATAATTTCATTAAAACTAAGGGAATTGGGTCGAATGATATAGATATAAAATTGTTGAGGGATAAATTTAATTTTCGTTGAATAAAAACCAGTCAAAATTGAAAAATACATATCGTTAGCAACCTCGGATTCTTGAAATTTAATAGAATATTTCTTAATAAATTCATATGAAAACAATTTAGACCAGGGTTGATATACGCAGTATTTTAAATATTTATTAAGTTCTTTTTCTATTTTGCATAGCCTTTTTATATTTTTGATTTTTAGCGAATTATAGGTATTGCTTTTATATTCGGAAATACATTTTTCTTGAAAAAATAATATATCATAAGAATGATATAGTTCAGTATAATTATCCCAAATAAATGCAGCGTTTTCTATAAGAAGATCGTCACTATCAACAAATATTATCCATTTGCCCTTGGCTTTTTCTAATCCATAATTTCTTGCAGCTCCTGCTCCTTTATTATAATCAAAATAATAGAATTCAAATGACTTATATTCACTTTCTATTTCTTTAACTTTATTTTTATTAAATTCATTACTATTGTCATCAACAATTATTACCTGTATATCTTCTCTTATCGGAATTGTACTTAAACAATTCTTCAAAAGATCTGGAATGTTATTATGAGGAATAATTATTGTATAACGTGTTAAGGTAGAGCTGTGCATTCTATACTCTTTCATATCTTTAACTTTTTATGAAATTTTTAAAATAAAGAATTAAACAATTTTATCTCTTGTCCATACAATATTTTCTTTAATAATTTTGGCAGGTCTTCCTACGATAAGACAATTTTTCCGGGTATTCTTTATTTGTTGTCGTATCACTACCAATAACACAGCCATCACCGATTACACTTCCTTTCATTATTTTTGTATTTGGAGCAATCCAAATATGATTTCCAATTTTTATATTTTTGGGGATTATTTATTCTTCTCCCCGATAATTTGTTAAAAATAGGATGACCATCTGAATTTCTGATTTTAATTGAATTAGAAAACATACAATCTTCTCCTATTATTATATTCCCCTTGTGTTCTTGGGCTGTTATTTCAACATTTTTAGTTATAGTTGTTTTTCCCTATAATTATCAGGTTATCATTCCCTTCAAATCTGAATTTACAATTAGGACCAACACTACAATGTTTTCCATTTATGAATTGATCGTTATTACCTCGAATGTACAATAAAGCGTTTTTTATGGAGGTGTCATTCTTTATAATAATGAGATTATTTCTGCCAATATAATCTTTTTTAGGTTAACATATCCATTAGACTTAATTTTAACGAAAAAAATCTATTTTTAAATTTGATATATTCCTTATAATATAACCTAAAATATAATTATTTTTAACAAGTTTTTCTAATTTATAAAGGATAATAATTATACCATAACTATTAAAGAGGCATTATAACTACAATGAAGCAGATAATGAGATTTAACTCTTATTTTAAAAGTTTAAATAGATCATATTTATTATAAACCTTTAGAATCTGAATATCATTTAAATTATCTCCTTGAACATTGATATTTAAAAGTCCTATATCTTGCATATCCATATTTGTAATAAAATCTTCTCCAAGATTGCTATGGGTTGTTGCTTTACAAACTTCTGTGCCATTTTTAAGAGCCATGGCGTTGAACCATACATCATCAGCTGTAGGACAAATATCTAAAAAAACATCTTGATTCATGACCTCAGGATCTAAAGAGTGAGGAGGATATAAAGTACCTCCACCTCCTGTAAAGAAAAGGTGCTTGTTATTTTTTGTCGAAGCACTGCACCAATTCCAATTATTATATGGATTCAAATTACCAGATTTGTTAAAAGTCATAACATGAGTTCTTGCGGCATGGATAGCCATTGGATTGTCAAGATATGATCTAACTAGACTATCTATCAAGTTACAGTCATATAATAAGTCATCGTCTACGGTAATTATCAAATCGTTAGGGAATAAAGATAAAGAGGGAATAAGTTTTTTATAAGATCTTAGATCCTCGCATTGTTTGATTATTAAACCTCTTTTCTCCTGAATTTTAAGGGAAGCTGGAAGATTTTTAAGATTATAGTTTTTATCAATCCATAATACTATTTTGTTAGCTTTAACAGTTTGTTGAAACAAGCTTTCTATTGTTGTCCATACTTCCTCTATTCTCTTTCCATAAGAAGTTAAAGAAATAATTAATTCTTTACCGTCAACTAACTCATTGGAAACACCCAATGACTTATCATTCAGCAAAGAGTATTGGAGACTTATTTTTTTTTGATTAAAATTAATGTTATATAATACATTATACAGGTAATTTACCTGATTGGTTGCATTATTTATTTTATTGAATATTTTTTTTAGAACATTCATAATTTTATGAGATGTGATAAATAAATCTAATTTAAGGAACTTACAAAATTTCTAATCTCGGAGTTAAGATCAGTTTCAGAATGACAATTTTCATTATGTATCAAAGCACCTTTAACAAGTTTTTTATGGAATTGAGAATCTTGTATTATCTTTTCAATTGCATCAGCTAAAGCCTTTATATCGCCATCTTCAATGAGCATACCATTTTCTCCATCTTTAATAGAGTAAGGCATTGCTGAATTATTGAATGCTATGACTGGAAGTCCATGACTCATAGCCTCTTCTATTACCATTCCATAACCTTCATGCCGTGAAGGGAAGATGAATACATAAGAATCTGTGTAATAATTAATAAGCTGTTCTTGGGAAACAGATCCAATAATATGGATAGATTTTTCTAAATAATAATCTTGGATTTTTTGTTTTATAAAGTTGACATAATTTTCATCCCGGGTATTACCTACTAAGTTTACTTGTATCTTTTCTTTAGTTTCAGAAGGAAGGAGATTGATTGCTTCTATTAACAAATCAATACCTTTTCTATAATACATAGTACCTACAAACAACAAATTGAATTTTGTGAAATCTGAGAGTTTTTGATTTTTTTTAAATATATGACCTATTAAAACCCCTTTTTTATTATTTGATATTTTTTTAATCTCATCAATAACATAGGGATTAGGACAAATAACATCAGAAGCTTTTTTAATAATGAAATATTCAAGAAATTTCAATTTCTTTCTATTTAGACCTTGATTCTCTTGGTACCTGAAATGATGAATAAGAGGATATATTTTAATATTACCAACAAGACATTTATATAGAATGAGACTCAATCCTAATTTAATATTGAAAATATTATAAATAACCACACAGTTCTTTTCTTTATTTTTAAAAAGTTTTTTTAATTTTTGGAATGTGTTCTTGATGGAATCAATATTTTCAAAATCATCATTAATTTCAAGATTAATTTCATCAATTTTTTTTAAGGAATTAATCAGTATAGAATTGTAAATATGACCACCGGTGATAGGGTGTTCGAAATCATTATTATTAAAAAAAGCTATTATATCCATTATTAATTTTAGTCTAAGTATAAATGATATATCTGTGCAATTACATATTGTATTTATATTTTTGGCTATTACTGTCTTTTGGGATAGCTTTATATTTCAATTAGATAGTCACTTTCTAATAACTAAATTCATAAAAAATACAAATTATAATTATTTTAATAATTAAACATTATGTTTTTTAGAAACGTTAAAGTACTTTCAAATGAGTATTTGTTTAAATATGTTTCTCTTAATAAATAATTATATTTCATAACACAGGTATTATTTATAGAATCAATAAAGTCTTTGGGGGTTGAACAGATACTAAATAGACCATCTGGAATTTCATATCCTTCCAAAGCATTGGGAGTCCCAAAGATAAATTTACCATACATTAATGCTTCTGCAACCTTTACCTTCATTCCGGCTCCTGAAATTATTGGCATAATAACGGCGTCACATCTAAGATATTCGTCTTGAAGATTCTCTGTATAACCTAATATTCGTAAATTATTATTTGGCTTTATATCTTCAATTAATTTTTCCATACCATTACCTATTACAGTTAGATGACAATTTATATGTGGCAGGATTGATTCAATAAACCATTTAATACCTTCTACATTACCAAAAAAATAACTTCCTACAAATAATAGATTCTCTATTTTTTTAGGATTGTTAGATTTTATATTAGTTTCATTGTACTTATCCGGAAGAGATATTGGTAAAATATCTGTTAGGCTTTTTTGATAATAATTTTCAATATTTCTCTTTTCATTAAGAGATAAAGCAATTTTTTTATCAGAAAATCTTATGGCATTAATTTCATTCTTTCTCGCTCTATAGATTTCTTGCTTTTTTCGAAAAAATTTTTTATTTAGATTCTTATTTTTATCTGAATAAAATTTATACTCAAAATTATGAAAAAAGGTTATAACTGTTATTTCTCTAAATTTGTTTTTAATTAATTTAGCAAAATTTCCTAGAGTAGAACTGTCAATCCATACAATATTGATATTTTTATCAATAATTAGGTTAAGAATATTTTTTTTAATAAATGTATAATAGTCAGGATCAAAACCTAAAATTTTCCTTATAACTCTTTTATAGAATTTTTGTGAAGGATGATATAGAACAGGGTCCATGTTGATAGTGAAAACATTTTCTGTTCCATATAAAATTTGTAATCCACTCAAATTCCTTTTTTGACAATTAGATCCTCCAGTATCGGCTCTTAAATTTTGATGAATGAATAAAATTTTTCCCTTATTCATAATTTAAGTCCTTCAGATTATATTAAATATTAGTTGGATTTGTGCGAAATAGGGCAACCAAGGTAATGATCTAGAAATATACGTAAATAACATTATTCTATTGATAATAGTTGCCAAATATTCTTCACTTATTTTTAGGAATTAATTTAAGAAGGCGCGAGGATACTTCTCTCATGCCCGGGTTTAATATGAAAAGTAATATCCATGAACCTAAAGCAAAGGTAGCCACTATAGGAATGGATCCAAGTAAAAATGTACCATAATTTTGTGAAGCGTAGACCGTAAAGTTTCTCAGGAAAAAAATGCATACAAAGGCCATTATGGCAAAGACAAAAAAATGTTTTAAGCTAAGAATTATAAAATGACTAAGAAAGCCTTTCATTTTTCTTGTCATCAGATAGTAGGGTTTCCACATCATGATAACTAAAATCTGAGATATCATAACCCCAAGAAGAACACCATTAAGACCCCATGCAAATCCTAAACCTATTGATAATCCTATGTTCAGCGTGGCTTCAATTATCGGGGCCAATATATCAGAATATAGTCCATAGGCATTTACAAAAATTTCCACTGTGTAACGATGAAGTTGGATAAACATGTTGCCGCAAATAATCAGCAGAGTTGATGTTGGGAGAATATATTCTGCTCCTATCCATATTTTTATAAAAGATGGTGAAAGAAAGAATACACAGAATACAATAGTAGATACAATTAAAAAGCGAATTGAGAAAAGTTCATCAAAGACATTACGTATTTTTTGTTGATCTCCTTCTGCCACGAGGTTACCTACGCCGGCTCCCATGCTGTCGAATACGGCTCCAATTAACATCTGAACGCCGTTAACAATTGTTATGTAGTTACCATAAAGCGCCACAGTAGTAAGAGTTGTAAATGCATAGATGATAAGAGGGGAGGATTGATTAAGAGCGAAACTTCCAATTTTATGGAAGAAGATTTGTTTTATTTTGGTGACTAATATTGCGTGTTTGGTGCGTAATGACTTAAATGTTGATTTAACTTTAGTGAGTCCTGGGAATTCCTTTATTGTGGCTTTATGAAGGCTCCAAGATCCGATAATGGCAAAAATTCCTTCTATGATTAACCACCAAACATAGCCGTTGTTTAATCTATAAACGGCCCACATTTGTAGTAAGGTTTTAGCTATCATTATAGTCCTGAAGCTGTAGAGTATCTTATAATTTTGTTGGTTGGCAGATAGGACTATTTGTTTGTAATTGAAGAAATATCCTAAAAGGGCGCTGAAAAGTAAAACACCGAATGAAGCATAGGCATACCAGAGGGGAAGATGAATTTTTTTGAAAATCAAGGGGAAGAATGCCATTAATATAAAACCCCCGATTAGAATTAGAATGGCAATTCTTTTATATAAATGACCTTGCAAAGAAACTATTTCGTTAACGGTGTCGTGGTCTTTTTCATGCAAGGGTTTGTAAAGGGAGAATCCTACGGCATTAGCTATACCAAGTTCAGCGAGGTTTAAGAATTGGAGAAGATTGACGGCAGTGGTGTTGAGACCGAGTATCTCAGTGCCAAGGTAATCCAGGAATATTTTCCTTGAAAAAAAGGAAAGGAAGAAGTTGATAACATAGAAGATTAAGGCAACTATGCTATTATGAAGAGATTTGGAAGTGCGAGATTCCAGAGTCATATAATTTTAAAGATTTATTTAAATTATAAATCTTTAGGAATTATGAATTTTTAATTAGTAAATAGAGAGGTGTTATTCAACCTAACCGAGGTTGTAAGAGAAAGGAGGATAGTTCTATCCTCAGGCTCCGAATATCTCCTATATTTCTTGCCTGAGGTTGGCTTTATTAAGCATCTCCGAGGTTTTGAAGAGGTGGAAAGTTGGAAGGTGAGAAAGTCTTAAAGTTTGAAGATATGAGAGTTGTCGTGGAGAGCTTTATGACAGTTTTTCTTTTTGAACTATTATGTTTCAGATGGCGGTCCAGCCTCCATCGGCTGCTATGATTTGACCTGTTATATATTTTGCTCCGTCTGAAACCAAGAATAGACAAAGCGGTGCAATGTCATCGGGATTTCCCATCCTTTTCATGGGACATCGATGATTATAATTTTTTACAAATTCTTCTCTCTGGTGGTCCCAAATACCTCCCGGGCATACACAATTAACTCTTATGTTATATTTGCCTAAATAAGATGCCAGATAGCGTGTGAAGTTTATTATTCCTCCTTTAATCGCACAATATTCTGCAGGAGAGGTTCCACCGTAATCTTCGTATATCGTAAAATCATTGCCAACTATTCCATAAATGGATCCAAAGTTGACTATTGAACCATATTTTTGTTTCTCCATGACTATGGAGACTTGTTGATCAAGATAAAAAACCGAGTTAAGCTGAATATCCACATTTTCTTTCCAATGGCGGAAAGGGGTATCTTCAAAATTATATCTTCCCCAATCTTTAGTGTGAGGATAAGCAGCATTTATAAGGCCATCAATTCGTCCGTAATGATTCAAAGTGAATTTAACAAGGTCTTCTATAGAATCATTTGATGACAGATCAAGATGAAAAGAAGCGGACCCATCTGAATGAAATTCAGTGGCCCTTTGAATATCTGCATAAATTACTTTGGCTTCATGTTCAACTAATTCCGAACAAATTTCTTGGCCTATCAGTCCGTTTGATCCGGTCACTATTATCACCTTATCTTTAAGATCTTTCATTTTGCAAAGCAATCTTTAAAGTATGGTAGGCACTATTAACGTCGTTTTCTGCCTTTCGATTTTCTCTTATTAATTTAATGAAGTATTCCAACTGTTTTTTATAGGTGTCGGAGAAATTATCTTTCCCTTCATAAACCACTTCCCCTTTTGAGTCGGTGATTTTATTAGCTTTCAAATCAACTGTCCAGGTTATATCTTTAAAAACTATTTCGAGAGTTCGCTTGTAGTCTGTTCTATAATAATTCAAAACCACAGAAACCGAGAATTCGGGATAAAGCAGGCAATAATTGGCATAATCGTATGATCTGATTTGAAGGGAGGAAACATTCCTAAAAATTCCAAAACTTTCTTTTGGAAATCCGAATAACCAACATATATAATCAAGTTCATGAATAAGATCCAGATGGACTCCGCCTCCTTGTTCCGGGATTGAACTATATACTTTTCTATAATCTACCCCCTCTCTCCAATCAGGAAGGTGAGACCCGCAATATACATTCACTTCATTAATCCTAATTTCCGGATGAGAATGAATATAATAATGGAGGAATGAAATGCATCCAAGAAATCTCAGATTACATGCCACATAAGTTATGATTTCATTGTCGTTGATTTCCTCGATTAACGAATCATAAATAATGCTTTCAAATACCGGTTTTTCAATAAAAAGAGAAGTCTTTAACTTTATAACCTTAGCAATGGTTTCTGCATGCAATGAAGTAGGATTAGATATGATGATGAAATCATATTTTTCATCAGGAAGAAGATTATAGATATTCCTTACACCTTCTTCTTGTCTGGATTCCTTCGAAGAGCGTAAAGCATCGATCTTAACATCCGGATCTATAGCCTTGAGCGCTGTGATATGTTTTCGGGCTATTGAGCCAAGACCTATAATCAGAACCTTCATCCCATTATATTTTTTAGTTTATCATGGGTTAACAAGAATTCCAGATACTCAAAATCTAAAGGTTCATCCAGGTCAAAACACATATGGTCCATTACATAGCATTTGGAGCGGGGAGTCACGGCGCGGGGGGATTCAATATCCAACGCTTCTCTACGATAAACATATATGGATGCATTCATATCATAGACTTTAGGAGCAGATTGACGGGTTGTATATTTCCCTCCTAAAACTACTTTACAATATCCATCCGATGTTTCCTCCACCATATTAAAATATGGATTTCTGGCAGCGGGATTGACCGAAAAAGAAGTCAGGACCTCTTTATCTTCTTTGACAAGATCAAGGCACCTTTGAATATCTTCTACATTACGAATCGGAGAAGTGATATCGAGGTCTATTACAAATTCTACTTTTTTTCCTGTTTCGGTTTCATACCATAACATTGCATCCTTTATGGCGTCAGGTTTTCCTACGGTGTCATTGGCAAGATAATCCGGACGGGTGTAATCTGTATAAATACCCAATTCCTTACCGACGTTTTTTATCTCTTCGCTATCTGTGGAAAGGATAATCGCTGCATTCTTCCCCTTAATAAATTTTTTTGCCACTTCAACGGTATAAGCCATTAAAGGTTTTCCCGCGATAATTTTTATATTTTTTCCGGGAATACCCTTAGAGCCTCCTCGCGCACATATTGTGACAAGTATATTGGACATGTTTTTAAGTTTTTATATCGGGGATTTTTTAAGTTCCCATAGAGGATTTAAGGAAAAATCCTTCCCGTTTTGATGGTATTTAGTTAGTAGCTTATGGTGTTATGGTCTCCGAATATTTAGTGCCTGGCACCCTCTACTGAGTCAGCTTTTAGGAGCATTGAGGCAGCCTCAATCATGTGATGAATGCGATGAGGGTCACGGATTGATTCTCTCATAAATCTTTATTTTTTGAGCTTCAACTTCGTTTGCTATATAGGGATAGAGGGTACCTTCTTCTACAAGATCTACTTTAAGATTCAGTGTTTCTTCTAATTCTTGAATGATTTTGACAATTCCAAGGAGTCCGGGACGAAAACCGTCGTCGTATGAAACGAGGATGTCTATATCGGATGACGGAGTTTGGTCACCACGCGCGTATGAACCGAATATCCAAGCACGGGATATCGGCTTGTCTTGGAAATAGGTTTGGAGAGTGGATATGATGGATTCAAGAGAAAACATGGTGGGGAGAGGTGGAGAGTTGGTAGCTGCCCGGTCCTCCGGGCGGTAGAAAATGACTAAATCTGCTTAAAATTATAATAATAAGGCTTTTTTGATTAGTTGACCGCTCAGAGGACTGAGCGGCTACGAGGTGCCAATTGTAAGTAAGAAACAGTAAGTAAGAAGGAAGAAGTTGTAAGTTTTGAGTTGTAAGTTTTAAGTTTCAAGTAAGAAACAATAAACAATAAGTAGGTCGCGGAGCGATGGGGATATGTTTCTGAGGGATAGATGAATAGGTTGATTTTTGTAACCAACCGGGAGATTGTGAATATGATTATATTCACCCGTGGGAATAGGGAGTATTAAATAAAAAGAAGTAATCCCACGGGATTATAGGGCAAAAATAATAAAAAAAGGGAAATTAAACAAGTTTGGAGAGAAGGAGGGTAGGGAAGTAAGAAACAATAAGTAAGGAGTAATAAGTTGTGAGTTGTGAGTTTTGAGTTGTGAGTTTTGAGTTGTGAGTTGTGAGTTTTGAGTTGTGAGTTTTTAGAGAAGGAGGGAATAGAGGAATGCACCTTCGACGAAAGACCAATATAAAACAGTAAGTAATGAGTAATGAGTTGTGAGTTGTGAGTTTTGAGAGAAGGAGGGTATAGAGGAAGGCACCTTCGACGAAAGACAGATGCAAAACGGTAAGTTTTGAGTTTTGAGTTGTAAGTTGTCGTGGAGCGACAGAAATGGGAAGAACTTTTTTTAAGTTCTCATAAATAAAGGAATTTTGGAAAAATCCTTCCCGTTTGTATAATAGGATTTAAGAAAAAATCCTGCCCGTTTTGGAGAGAGTTGGAGAATAGTAGCCGCACGGTCCTCCGGGCGGTAGAAAATGACTAAAATCCGCTTTTAAAATGATTAATAAGGCTTTTTTGATTAGTTGACCGCTCAGAGGACTGAGCGGCTACGGGAAAAATCCTTCCCGTTAGGAACTTTTCTCAAAGTCCGCTCATAAAAATACCCGATGAAATGGCGGGGATTATTTCTTTTTGGCTACCGTGGAAGAAGCGCGAGATGGCGCGAAATTACGCGGTTGCGTGTAAGTTTTCTTGGAAAAAGTGTACGTGTCTGTGTGGGTTGTCTGATTTTCGAAGTCGAAAATAGCACAAGGATTAATGGCGTATCCCATGAAACGCGTTTCAAAATGGAGGTGAGGACCTGTAGAACGGCCTGTAGATCCCCCAAGCGCTATCGGTTCGCCTGCGCGTACCACTTGATCAGGTTTTACAAGGTGTTTATTTAGATGGCCATAGACAGTTTCGAGGCCGTTTGGATGACGAATGATGATATAGTAGCCATAACCGCGTCTTTCATAGGCAGTAAGGCGCACTTTGCCGTCGAAAGCCGCGTATATTGTGTCGTTGCGTTGAATTTTGAGGTCGACGCCTTTGTGCATACGTCCGAATTTACGCCGGTATCCGTAGTTGGAAGTTATGAAGCCCGGGCAAGGCATGAAATGTCCTGTTACGTCAATAGTCTGAGAGTCAGGGACATCGGTGTCTTTAAAAGGATTAACTGATTTAGAGTTCCAACCTTCAGTGTAGATATCGAGTTCGGGTTCAATATCCTCTTCGAGGAGGTCGATAAAAGTATAATGTTCCACGAGTTGCACCTGCTCGTCGGCGTGAGATGCCTGTTTTGCTAAGAGTTCACGGTGCATAGCAGCGTGAGGAGAAGATGATTTTGATGGTGATGATATAGTTTGGGCCACAAGAGGTATGGCGCAAATTAGAGCAAATACAGAGTATGCTATTTTGTGCATAATTTTGATTATCAAGCAGTTGATTAATGCCGCTAAGTATAGGTATCAGATATAGGCGGCGAGTCGGTAGCAAAGTTAGGGCAAAAAACTCAGAGAAACAAGAGGGGGAGGAGAGAGGGAGATACAAAAAATGTTAAAAAAGATCAGGCCTCGCCATCGCCGTATAGGAATTGAAGGGTAGCTGGGGCGTAGTCGAAAATTTCCTCCGGACGGAAAAACCTTGCTATTTCAATTTTAGCGTTTTCCACTGAGTCGGAAGCATGAATGATGTTAGCTTGTCCGCTCATGCAGAAGTCGCCTCGGAGTGTGCCGGGTTCTGCCTTTCGACCGTTGGTAACGCCTGTCATTTTACGGAAAACTTCGACGATATCGACCCCTGAAAGCACCATTGCAATCACCGGGGAAGCCATCATAGAGGCTGCCAGTGAAGGGAAGAATGGTTTGTCGACGAGGTGAGCGTAGTGTTCGCGAAGAATTTTTTCATCGAGTTGCATCATTTTGAGAGCGGAGATGATGATTCCGCGTTGTTGGATGCGGGTGATTACTTGTCCTACGAGGCAACGTTGGATGCAGGACGGTTTAAGGAGTACGAGTGTTTGTTCCATGGGATAGAAATTTGTTGTTTTGTGCAAATATAAGGAAAAAAGGCGGGAAAGGGGTAGGAAATAAAAAAATCAGTAAATTTGGGGGAAAATAAGAAACAAAAGATTTAGAGATGGATTTAATAGAAACGGGAAAAATTGCCGAGATGGCTAAGCCGGTGATCCCGGGAGTTGAATTGCATGGCGAGAATCAAGGCACATTTGCAATAGCGCATTGGCTGATGGACTTGGTGAAATGGTTTTTGGGACTTTTTCACGCTGATGACAATGCGACATTGTTCACTTTTATATATGCAATCATAGTATTCGCAATAGCGTGGGTGACAGGCTGGGTGTTGCAATGGATAGTATTGGGAATTGTGAGAGTGGTGGGGAAACGATTGAAAGGACATGGATATGATTATTTAGTGGAGGATCATTTTTTCACAAAGTGTGTGAGAGTTGTGCCTCCGATAGTGTTCCTGATACTTATAGAATTCACCCTCAACAGCAAAGTGACATTGGCGTCATGGCTGACAAGGTTGACTTGGGTTTATTTGAGTTATGTATTGGCAGATGCGCTGTGTGTGTTTGTGGATGTGACTTGGACAAAGATAGACCAAAGGGAGAATAAGAGGAAACTGCCTCTGAAAGGACTTGTGCAACTGGCGAAGGGTCTGATATGGATAGTATTTGCAATCATCACGGTTGCGATTATTCTTGACAAGAGCCCGGGGAGCCTGTTGGCGGGGTTAGGAGCCTTCGCGGCAGTTTTGATGTTGGTGTTCAAAGACAGTATCTTGGGTGTAGTTGCAGGGGTTCAACTTAGCGAGAATGATTCCTTGCATGAGGGAGACTGGATCAGTGTGAGCGGTACGAATGCCAACGGTATAGTAGCCGAGGTGAGTCTTACGGCAGTGAAGGTTTTGAATTGGGATAAGACAATTACGACATTACCTCCCTATAGTTTAGTGAGTCAGGGATTTACGAATTATCAGAATATGAGTAATTCGAATACCCGACGGATCCAGCGGAGCTATCTGATAGATGCCGACAGTGTTGTGGAATGTGATGATGCGTTGCTTACTGAATTTTCTGAGATACCGTTCATGAAGGATTGGATAGCGAAGAAGCAGGAGCAGCGAGCCGCGGGGAAAGAGGTGGATGCGGGGAATCCTGATGGATTGGCCAACGGAAGCATCGATACGAATCTGGGATGCCTGCGAGCCTATTTGAAGATGTGGCTCGAGGCGAGTCCGATGGTGGCGAAGTCTACCGACAATGATCCGATATTTGTGAGGACGTTGCCACAGACATCCAATGGAATACCATTAGAGATATACTGTTTTACATCAACATCCGACTGGGTTACTTATGAGGCCATCCAGAGTAAGATATTCGAGCATATCGCAGTGATGCTCTATAGATTCAGGCTCTATACATACGAGAGTCCGAGCGGACGCGACACGGTGATAGAGGGATATGTATGTCCGGGCAAGACTCCGGCCCAGGTATTCGGTATGCCTTATCCTTTCTTTTTGGGAATAGACGGGAAGCCGTTGAATCCGCCTGAAGGAGGCGCGAAGGAGCCGCAGGTGAGTGGTAATTAGGAGTTGGGAGTTGTAAGTTTTGAGTTGTAAGTAAGGAGGATATAGAGCACCTTCGACGAAAGACTGATGAGTTGGGAGTTGTAAGTTGTAAGTTTTGAGTTGTGAGTTGTAAGTTTTGAGTTGTAAGTTTTGAGTTTTGAGTTGTGAGAGAAGGAGGGTATGCCAAAAATTTGTTTTGACATACCCTCAATATTATTTTGATATGAAATAACTTACTGAGTGTCAGGCTTGATTTACGTTGTAGACCTCGCGGAGCATATCTTTAATTGAATCGATGTTGTGAAGATTCACATCACCATGAGTCAATAATAACATTGGGACAGCTTCCTGACCTTTGCCCCCGTATGAGGGTTGCGTATAGTTTATCTCTTCACGGATTCTGAAGCCATTTTTTTCGTAGAATTCAAGGCGCTTCTTGGCTTCCGGAGTGTCGGCCGGTTCTGCTTCGAGTAAAACGTTTGGAGACACTTCTTTAAAAAGATGTTGCAACATCAGTCGCCCGAGATTTTTACCTCTTTGTTCCGGGGCGACAGCGAAATGCTCTATATAAGTGTAACCCTCGAATGTCCAGTAGGATAGAAATCCGAGATAAAGGTCGCCGTCAACTACAGAGAAGGCGTTGAATTTCCCTCCTTTCATTCTGATGAAATTGTCAAGATGTTTCTCATCCTCATAAATTCTTTTTTGATTCAGAGGGAAAGTGCTGTTATAAAGATTAAGGAATTTTGGATAATCTTCTAATTTTAGTTTTTCAAATACAACTGCCATGATTCAATAATTTTAAAAGTTTATATAAATATAACAAGGGAGGGAGGAAATGGTTGAAGTGGCGGGAAAGTTGGTGAGTAGAGTAGACGTGCGGCGGGGGAGGCATGAATTGTGGGGAGAATTAGGGGATTATTGCTGAAATGTTTTAAATTTGCAGATAATAAGAAAGAACAGATGAAGATTATTGATATCATAAGGGAGAGCAGGGAACCGTTGTTTTCATTTGAGATATTGCCGCCGTTGAAGGGCAATAGCATTTATAAGGTTTACAGCATAATAGACAGATTGAAGAGATTCGGACCCAAGTTCGTGAACATCACCTCTCATCATAGCGAATATGTCTACAAACCGTTGCCCGACGGGACCCATAAGAGGGTAAGCGTTGTGAAACGTCCCGGCACAGTGGCAGTTTCGGCGGCGATACAAAACAGATATGGGTTGATACCGGTGCCACATATAATTTGTTCCGGATTTACGAAAGAGGAGACGGAATATGCGTTGCTCGACCTGAATTTTCTTGGAATAGACAATCTTTTTTTAGTGAGAGGAGACCAATCCGGGGAATCAGAGCATCGCGATCCGGAGACCCATAATCTCTATGCGAGTGATCTTCAGAGGCAAATCAATGAGTTTAACCGTGGGATAGGAATCAATGACACAAGAATAGAGGGTATCGAGACACCTTTTTCATACGGGATGGCCTGCTATCCGGAGAAACATGAAGAGGCTCCCAATTTTGAATCTGATCTCTATTATCTCAAAAAGAAGGTTGAAAATGGAGCTGATTATCTCATTTCCCAGATATTCTATGATAACAGGAAATTCATTGAATTTGTAAATCGATGTAGGGAAGAGGGTATAGATGTTCCTATCCTGCCGGGAATCAAGCCGATAGGTAGGAAAGAGCATCTTAACATATTGCCGAAGATATTCCGGGCAGAGATACCTGAGGAGTTGGCGGCAAGGGTGAGGGCCTGTAAGGACGACCGTGAGGTGAAAGAGGTTGGGATAGAATGGGGCATCAAACAGTGCCGAGAACTTTTGGAAGCGGGCGTTCCCGGGATTCATTTCTACACAATGAGTGCGGCGGAATCTGTAGAACGCATAGCGGAGAAGGTTTTTGGAAGCAAGGAGTTGGGAGTTGTGAGTTGTGAGTTGTAAGAGAAGGAGGGTATAGATGAATGCACCTTCGACGAAAGACTGATGAGTTGTAAGTTTTGAGTTTTGAGTTGTGAGTAATGAGTAATGAGTTTTGAGTTTTGAGATAAGAAGAAGGATATGATAGCATCGATGACGGGATATGGCAAATCTGTGATTGCCGGAGAGAGTGCCAAGATAACAGTGGATATCAAGTCGATCAACAGTAAGCAATTGGACTTGAGTTTCCGGATGCCTGTTTTATTCAAAGAACAGGAGACAGAGCTGCGCAATTATGTCGGGCCGATATTGGAAAGGGGTAAGGTTGAGATAAGTGTGACCTATGAGAATTTGAAGGGGGTATCTCCTGTGAAGTTCAATGTGGCGGTGATGAAACGCTATAAGGATGATATCGACTCCATATTGAATGAACTTGGATTAGAGGAGCCACGCGATTATGTGTCGATGTTATTGCGTCTTCCGGAGTCAGTGACTACATCTCTACCGGAATCGGATGATTCGGAGAATGAAATGTTAAGGAAGGCAGTGGTAGAGGCTGCCGAAGAATTGAAGAAATCAAGATTGAAGGAGGGGAGGGGTCTCTATGAATTTTTCTTTGAGAAGATAGAGAGAATTCGTGGGTATCTTGAAAAGACGGGAGAATATGAGCATGGCCGGGTTGACAAGATAAGAGAGAAACTTGAGCAACAGCTCGGAAGGTTACAGGGGGTTGAGATCGACCGGGGAAGGCTTGAGCAGGAATTGATTTTCTATATAGAGAAATTAGACGTTTCGGAGGAGAAACAACGCTTGGCTAGCCATCTGAATTATTTTGAGGAGACATTGGGCGAGCCTGATGAGGTGAATGTATCCGGGAAGGGGAAGAAACTGGGTTTTATAAGTCAGGAGATGGGAAGAGAGATCAACACATTGGGGTCGAAATCGAATGATGCGGAGATGGCTAAGCTGGTGGTGATGATGAAAGATGAACTTGAGCAGATCAAGGAGCAAGTGCTGAATGTGATGTGATAGAGAGTTTGGAGGAAAAGGAAAGGAGAGAAGAAAGAATAATGAAGAGAGGGAAGATAATAGTATTGTCGGCGCCATCGGGCAGCGGGAAGTCTACGATAATCGGAGAGCTAATGAAACGGCCGGAATTGGAGCTTCAATTTTCGATATCAGCCACGAGCAGATCTCCCCGGGGCTCGGAGAAACATGGCCGGGAGTATTTCTTTTTAACGGAGGAAGAATTCAAGAGAAGAGTAGAAGCCGGAGAGTTTGTGGAATGGGAAGAGGTATATGCGGGGGTATGCTATGGCACATTGGAGAGTGAGGTAGAACGTATCATCGGGAGCGGTCATAACCTTATAATGGATGTAGACGTAAAAGGAGGATTGAATATAAAGAAACGATTTGGGGATGATGTCTTGACTCTCTTTATAATGCCGCCTGACAAGGCAACACTTGAGGCCCGGCTTCGCAATCGTGGCACAGACAGCGAAGAGACAATCAGGAAACGATTGGAGAAGTCGGAATATGAGATGGGTTTTGCCGGCGAGTTTGATAAAACAGTAGTCAATGATAAATTGGGAGAAACGGTAGAAGAGGTGGAAAATGCTATAAGAGAGTTTGTGGGCAAAGAGAAAAGATGAGGATAGGGATATATGGGGGAAGCTTCGACCCGATACATACGGGGCATGCCATGGTAGCAAATTTTGTTGCACAATGCAATGTGGTTGACGAGGTCTGGCTGATGGTGAGTCGACGCAATCCATTAAAGACAGGAGGGACCTATGCGGGCGACAGAGAGCGGTTGGAAATGGCATCCATAGTAGCAAAAAAGTGTAAAGGAGTGAGAGTTACTGATATAGAGATGCATCGTGGAATTCCCTCCTATACAATAGAATCGCTTCGAGAGTTGCAGAGAGAGCATCCTGGCGATAGTTTCAAGATTATCATAGGGAGCGATTCACTGATAAAATTCAGGGAATGGAGATCTTGGGAAGAGATAGTGAAAGATTTCGGGGTTATTGTGTATCCCCGCCCCGGGTTTCCAATGCCTGAGAAGGAACCGGACAACTTCATTTTCTTGAACGGGGCTCCGGAATTCGGAATATCATCAACTTTGATAAGAGAATATGTGAGGTCGGGATGGAATATTAATTATTTTGTACCGACAGAAGTGAATGAATATATAAGAGAAAAACAATTATATCTATGAGTGGAGAGAGGAGCCGGCTGTTGGAAGTGGTAGGATTGGCAAAGAGTTATTGCGAATTGTGTGAAGGAGCCGTTGAATACCCGAAAGAAGAATTCACCGACAGGGCTTTAGACCTGTTGCCACGGCTATATTGGAATTTTTTCGATTTATCTGCGGGAGTTTCACTCGGGGAATCGGAATATTTCTCTGAATATGTAGACGAGAGCCTCTATGGACAGATAGAGAGAGGGATATCAGCAGTGATGGGAGAGGAAGATACCTTTCTTGAGACCTTTGAAGAGGATATGAAATATAGCGAGACACCGATCACTTCATCGATATCGGAATGTATGGCAGATATATATCAACCTTTGTTTAATTTCATATCGATAGTGCATGATTCTGAGGGCAGTCAGCTCGAGGAGGCATTTATTAGTTGCAAAGAGGATTTCGAGAGTTATTGGGCACAGACGCTTTGCAACGTTATGCGGGCGTTAAACAGTGTGAAATACAGAGGGAAGGAGTTTTGAGTGGTGAGTAATAAGTAATAAGTAAGGAGTAAGAAGTTTTGAGTTTTGAGTTTTGAGTTGTAAGAGAAGGAGGGCACCTTCGACGAAAGACCGATATAAACAGTAAGTAATGAGTAAGGAGTAATGAGTAAGGAGTAATGAGTTTTGAGTTGGGAGTTTTGAGTTGTGAGTTTTGAGTAATAAGTAAGAAGAAATAAGAGAGGAGTATGCGAGGAGAGAAGATAAAAAGATTGCTTGACTGGATGGATGAGTCAACGTGTAATTATTTGGCAGTGGCGTGTGTGGCCGGGGAGCTCGAAGAGCATGGCTTCAAGGAACTTTATCAGAATGAAGATTGGGAGATACGTCCGGGTGGGAAGTATTTCATGAAAAAAAATGACAGCGCCCTGTTTGCCTTCACTATTGGGGAGGGAGGATTGTCGAGTTTCCGCAACGGGACTTTGATGATCTCTGCCCATTCAGACAGTCCGTGTCTGCGATTGAAACCCAATCCGGAAATTTATGGAGAGGGAGGGGCAGTGAGCCTGAATGTAGAAAAATATGGAGGCGGCATCCTCTATACATGGTTTGACCGTCCCTTGTCGATGGCCGGCAGAGTCACCTTGCAAAGTGAAGACTTGCTCCATCCGGAGGTGGCTTTGTTTGATTATAAGCGTCCGATAGCTGTTGTGCCACATCTGGCAATTCATTTCAATAGGGGGGTCAATGATGGGAATCCTTTGTCGGTTCAGAAAGATATGAAACCGGTGGTGGGTTATTTCAGTTCGGAAGAGATAAAAGATGCCCGTGAGGGTTATGGGATAATTTTGCCGGCCATAGCAGAGGGGGCCGGGATAGAACCCGAGCAGATAATAGATTACGACGTAAGCCTCTATCCATGTGAGGCTCCTCGCTTGTGTGGCCTTGACGAAGAGTATATCATGTCGGGGAGATTGGATGACCTTTCGATGGTTTTTGCAGGTCTTGAGGCTCTTTTGTCATCGACTAAAGAAGAAGAGGATTGCCGGCATGTGAGATTGTTTGCCATATTCGATAATGAAGAGACGGGTTCGGGAACACGACAGGGCGCAGCCTCACCGGTTGTTAGAGATCTGATGGAGAGGATATTGGAGAGTCTTGGAGGTGGGAAAGAGGATTTCCATGTCGGGATGGCCAATTCTTTTATGATATCAGCGGATAATGCCCATGCATGGCATCCTAATTATAATGAGAAATATGATCCGACGAATCATCCGGTGATAGGAGGAGGCCCGGTAATAAAAGTGAATACCAATGGGAAATATATGACCGACAGTGTGGGCGCAACGGTATTCAAACGTTTGTGTGAGGAAGCGGGGGTGAAATGGCAGATGTTTGTGAATCATTCAGATGTGGCAGGGGGATCGACACTCGGGAATATACTTACCTCCCAGATGGATATAAACGGCGTTGATGTCGGGAGTCCGATATGGGCCATGCATTCAGCTATGGAAACTGGAGGAGTCAGCGACCACCTTGACATGATAAAAGTGTTTGAGCGATTCTGGAAGGGATGATATTTGACTATCCGCTCATTTTTCAATAACTTTGCAAAGCGTATGCCTTTGGTTTTTCATTAAGAAAAGCCAAGGAGTAAAAACAAATAAAAAGAAATTATGAACGTAGAATTTAAAAAACTTGATAATGTCACCGGTGAATTGACAGTGACTCTCGAGGAGAAAGATTATGCCGACAAGGTTAAGAAGCAGCTGAAAGAGATCGGGAAGAACAGACCGGAACCGGGATTCAGATCCGGACATGTGCCGATGGGGATGCTCGAAAAGAAATATGGACCGGCAGTAAAATATGATATAGTCAACCGTGAGATAGCAGATGCAGTCTATGATTACATCAGAGATGAAAAGCTGCGCGTGTTGGGACAGCCGGTGGCTGATAAAGATAATGAATTCAAGGAAGGGGAGAAAGATTTTACCTTCAAATTTAAATTAGGGCTTGCTCCGGATATAGATTTAAAATTAGGGAAAGACCTTAAGATACCTTACTACACGATAGCAGTGTCGGATGAGATGGTTGACCAAGAGATCGCAGCATTGCGCAAAAGATTCGGAGTGCAAGGTCCCGGTGAGGAAACTGAGCCGGATGCAGTGATCAAGGGAGTGATAAGCGAGCTGAATCCTGACGGAAGTGTCAAGGAGGATGGAATCGTTGTAGATAACGGAATCCTGGCTCCAATTCATTTCACAAATGAGGAGCAGAAGAAGCTCTTCGAGGGGAAACACCCGGGAGATGTGGTTGTATTTAATCCTTCGGCTTCCTGCAATAACAATGCGACAGAGATGTCATCGATGCTCAATATCGATAAAGAGGCAATCGACCAACATCAGGGAGATTTCAATTTCGAGATCAAAGAGATCATAGTATTGAAACCGGCAGAGCTCAACCAGGAATTCTTCGATAATGCAGTGGGTAAGGATAAGGCTCACAATGAAGATGAATTGAAAGAGGCTGTGAAGGGATTATTGAAAGACCAACTGAAAGGAGAGTCAGATTTCCGCTTCACTATAGATGCCCACGCTGTGATTGAAAAGAAAGTTGGTGATGTGCAGTTGCCCGAGGAGGTGTTGAAACATTTCCTGATTTCTCAAAACGAAGGACTGAATTCAGAAAACATAGACGAAGAATTCGGAAAGATCAGACAACAGCTTGTGTGGGATCTCACAAAAGATGAAATCGTAAAGAAATACTCTGTTGAAGTTAGTGAAGATGATCTTTTGAATGAGGCACGTGCTGCAGTCTACCGCCAGTTAAGTCAATATGGCCCCGCTTCATTGACTGAAGGATTGATCGACCATTATGCACATGAAGTGGTGAAAGACCCGAAGAATCGGGAATCATTTGAAAGAAATGCGTTGAACAAGAAGATTTTCGAGGTTGTCAAGGAGCAAGTGACCCTCGATAATAAAGAATTGTCGATAGAGGATTTCCGCAAACTTTATCAGGTATAACAGGATGCCGGAGGAAAGCAGAATTCGGAATGAAAAGACAAAAGGGTAGAAAAAGATAGGTTCTACCCTTTTGGCATAATATTTGCGTAATTTCCGGCAAGATTATACAAAAGAAAACAACATGCAGAAAGATTTTAGAAATTATGCTGTAAACCATTTGGGAGTGAGTTCCAGTGAGTTTGACAGTTATGTAAAACGGATTAATATCAGCAATCCGAATGTGAACATGACTCAGCCGCAAGCTGATTATATGAATCCGTATATATTAGAGGAGCGCCAGCTGAATGTGACCCAGATGGATGTTTTCTCACGCTTGATGATGGATAGGATAATCTTCCTTGGGACACAGGTGACCGACACCTCCGCCAATATCATCCAGGCCCAATTGCTCTATTTGGATTCTATAGATCCGGAGAAAGATATCTCAATCTATATAAATTCCCCCGGTGGTTCGGTATATGCCGGACTTGGAATTTACGACACCATGCAGTATGTCTCGAGCAATGTATCGACTATCTGCACGGGCATGGCAGCCTCTATGGCAGCAGTGTTGCTTGTGGCAGGAGAGCAGGGCAAGCGTTTTGCGTTGCCTCATTCAAGAGTAATGATCCATCAGCCGATGGGCGGCATACAGGGTCAGGCATCCGACATAGAGATAACCGCCAAAGAGATCCTGAAACTGAAAGATGAATTATATAGGATCATATCAGAACATTCAGGACAGCCATTTGAGAAAGTGGAGAAGGATTCCGACAGGGACTACTGGATGACAGCTTCAGAGGCCAAAGATTATGGTATGATTGACAAGATATTGGTGAATCCACGGAAAAAAGATTAACCGAGACCTATAATAGGGAAGAATATGGCAAACAACCGAACGGGGTTAATATGTTCGATGTGCGGGGGTCGAGAAACGAACGCCACTCCTGTAGTGAAGGTGCTCGATGGCTTGAACCTTTGCACAGATTGTATCACCTTCATTGATAATGCCCGCGACACACAGTTGAAGAAAAGCAGGCAGAAACAAAAAGATGGTAAAGGATCGAATAATAGCATACCCAAGCCAAAGGAAATCAAGGAATTTCTTGACAAATATGTGATAGGACAGGATGAGGCAAAGAAATACCTGTCTGTAGCAGTCTACAATCATTATAAGCGCATCAATCAGCCCGAAGATGATGAGGTGGACATTGAGAAGTCGAATATCATCCTTGTGGGTCCGACAGGCACGGGTAAGACCCTTTTGGCAAAGACCATAGCCAGATTGTTGGATGTTCCCTTCACGATAGTAGACGCGACTGTATTGACAGAGGCCGGTTATGTGGGAGAGGATATCGAATCACTCCTGACCCGGCTACTTCAAACGTGCGAATATGACGTTGAGAAAGCGGAGCGTGGCATAGTGTTTATCGATGAAATAGATAAGATTGCGAGGAAAAGCGATAATCCGTCGATAACACGTGATGTGAGCGGAGAGGGGGTTCAGCAAGGATTGTTGAAGCTGCTTGAAGGCTCGGTGGTGCTTGTTCCGCCCAACGGAGGGAGGAAACATCCTGAACAAAAGATGATAGCCGTCAATACCAAGAATATTCTCTTTATATGTGGAGGAGCCTTCGATGGCATCGAGAGAAAGATTGCCTCGAGGTTGAACACACATGTGGTAGGATATGGACATGATGAGTCAGGACGTAAGAAAAAAAGGGAAAACCTGATGAAATATGTCCTTCCGATGGATTTGAAATCGTTTGGATTAATCCCTGAGATAATAGGGCGTTTGCCGATACTGACGAGTCTGGATCCTTTAGATCGGGATGCTCTTCGGAGAATTCTGACAGAGCCGAAGAATTCGATAGTGGGTCAATACAAGAAGTTGTTTGAATTGGATGGAGTCAAGCTGGAATTTACAGAAGAGGCATTAGACCTGATTGTGGATAAGGCAATAGAGTATAAATTAGGAGCCAGGGGTCTTCGATCGATTGTGGAGACCATAATGGTTGACTCAATGTTTGAAGTGCCGTCAAACAATCACAAGAATTTCAGGATAGATGCCGACTATGTAAGGGCACAGCTGGAACGAGCTCATTTCGAGAAAACATCTATCAAGGATTAGAAGAAAGATGTAATAAATAATGGGGATTGTTGACTTGTCGGCAATCCCTGTTTTTTTTAGACTCCTCAATAAAACAGATTATGCTAAAAGTTTTCTAAATACAAAAAACTTTATTAATTTTGCAGGAGCAAACCCCGGGGTGGCGTCGAAGTGGAAATCGCGGGGTGGGCAAAGGGCACGGACTGGTAGCTCAGCTGGATAGAGCAACAGCCTTCTAAGCTGTGGGTCGCGGGTTCGAATCCCGCCCGGTTCACCTCCCTAAATTCCAAGAAATTGATTTTCAATCTCTTGGAATTTTTTTCTAAATCTGCCCAACCGTTGCACCACAGAATGAGGGCTATATTTGGAATTTTCTAACTTCATGCTTAATTTTGCGTTATAGCTAATAAAAATTTACTCTATGGCCAAACCTATTAGAAATACTCCAATATTATATGGTGAAGATGCAAGACGGTTTCGTGAGGAAATTTCTCATATACCTCCTATAGAAGAAAGGCGAAAAGAAAGAGCAAGAATTCAGAAAAGCGTCCAAGAACTATATGAAATGATAGAAGCTCTACGATAATGAATTCCTTTTTTCAGAATATTCCTTATGAGAGATTAAGGGAGTCTTCAAAATTATTCCCTTTTGATTGTGGCAATTCTGACCTAACGGATTATTATTACCATTCTGCTAAGAAGGATATAGCAAAACTGCTCACTGTTGTTTATTATCTGGCGACAGAAGAGACAACAATACTATTTTTTACTCTATCAAACGATAAAATCTCAGAGATTGAACTAAAGAACGGAGAACCAATATATTCAAAAAGTTTCTTTCGTAGGATAAAAGATAAATTCGGAAGGGCAAAACATCGTCGCGATTATCCTGCTGTAAAAATCGGAAGGTTTGGGGTAAATAAAGAATTCAGAGGTAAAGGTCAGCATTGGGGTTCAAAGACTTTGGATTTCATCAAGGAGTGGATGATATCTGATAATAAAACCGGTTGTTGTTTTATCACAGTCGATGCATATGCCAATGCCGTTGAATTCTATAAAAAGAATGATTTCTTATTTATGGGAGAAAAGGAAAAATCCGGATATGAAAAATGGCTTAAAGAAAATCCCGATTATAAAAACAAAGAAATTTCCGGTGACATTCCAACCTTTGCTATGTATTTCAATCTCCTTTCACTTGTTGAAAATTGAATATTCTAAATTTTTATTACTCTCCAATCCAAAAATAATGAAGCCTGACCGGAAATTTCGATCAGGCTCAAATAAGTTGTTAAGAATATAATCATTCCATTGTTGGCAACTTGTGGTATTTCATAAAGAATCTATTAGGAGAAGCACAATTAAAGACTTCAATTTTTCTTTCTTCCTTTTTATCTTGACATTGCAGACGCTCAATCTGGAGAATAAACTGAGATCTCTGAATCAATATTTGCCGAAATAAGTTTTAAAATCGTCAAAAAAGATCTCGCCGACAAATAATGTCGGCAATATTATAAAAATAAAGTAAATTTGTAAGGAGAAGGGAATGACCCTTAATCAACTTGCCGAAAAGATAGGAATACAACAGCCATCTATGTCCGGCATTGTTAATGGGAAAATAAAACCATCGCTCGACACTCTTGAAAAAATTGCTTCTACATTCGGAGTATCAATCGGAGAATTATTTGATGAAAAGGATTCCAATACTTTCTCTTGTCCTCATTGTGGGAGGAAGATGAAAGTTGTCCCGATAGAAAAAGGAAAAGAAAAATAAAATATTAAATTTGCAATGCGAGAGGCTGGTAAGAGATCGAGGAAAATCCTCCGCCGCGTCTCGCTCCAAATATTAGATAAGACCTAAATAATAAAAATTGGCGAGGGCATAGCCGCCGCCTGGTTAATCTAAGAAACTTGGTTATAGGCTCCAAGAGCCTTGTACCCCGACTCTGGAGGACATTCTTGTTCTCCAGTTTTATTTTTAGAATAAGGAAGATTTATTAATTTTGAGAATTAGTATTAGGAGACCATGCCCCGGGGCGTTCCCCCGGACGGATTCATCGACTAATATTTAATTGGAATAAGGCTCAATAGAAGCTACGTATGGAAACATAAGAAACGGAGGAAACAATCGAAAGGCCTTATTCTAAAAATTACCGCTGGAATGATAGAGTAGCACCGTCATCGGGTTAGCAAATCATTTCAGCGGTTTCTTATTTATAATCACCCCGACTTCGTTTCACAACGCAATCGGGGATTTCTACATAAAGAATAAGTCCATAATTAATGGGAATTAGTAAAATTGTGGATTAAAGAAAATCTCTTAATATATCATCATCGGTGAGTTAATCTCCACTTCCACGCATTTCAAAAGTGCCTGTGATAGGTTCAAGAAAAATTGGATCAGTGGAGATATGAAGATGTTCATGAACTATTAAGAAAAAATGGCAAAACTCGTAGTTGACACAAATGCATTAATACAAATAATTTGAAATAATAATATGGATTCCCCTTTTTACTATGGGAAAGTGTGCTGATTTGGAAATTCAATATTATCCATTAATTTACAATAATTTATAAAGGTAAAATAAGAAGACTGGGGAGTATTATTTCAATAAAATTATACGTTTATAAATTTCTCAACTATAAAATTATTATATTAATTTTGTAAAAGTTTAATCATAAAGTGATTATAGTATGAAAAAATTATTATTGATCGTAGCAGCCATTATTACCGGAATTTCAGTTTCTGCGCAAGATTTAGAATGGTCGGATCTTGGTGAGGAGATCGCTTCAGGAACCAATGCTTCTGTAGGTGCAATTGAAGAATCTTTTAAATCTAATGGTTTGGATGTAAAAGCGTCCACTCATTTTAATCCTTCCACTAATTCTGTGAATATAACTTTTGATTTTGGTTCCTTAGATATTGTTTCTCTTTTGAATGAAGAATCATTAACAGTATTTAAAGACTCATTTGCTGATGCCTTCGTCCAGGGTTTCCTTGAAGAGCCCGGGACTGATAACAATCTTTTTGTTGACCATGTGAAAATAATGGAAAAAGGGAAAGGAGAATATCGGTTGATATTAAAGGGAAATGGAAATTCAAAAGTTATCAGGATTACCCCGCAAGATTTAAAAAGGGTAGGCGCCAAGAATTATGGTGTGAAATTCTAATCATTAAAGGGAGGAATAGAATCCTTCACGTCCAACCTCAACTTCAATTAAGACTGCAGATTTTCTGCGGTCTTTATTTATCTCTATAATTATTTAGGAACTTGCTATTATCGTTAATCCTTGGCTAACCTCTAAACAAAAATCTTCATCTTCCGGATTACAATTTAAAGTTCTCAGGAGACTTTTCCAAATAAGCATGTTTGAATGTGCTTATTTGGAAATTTAGTCTTAATATACTAATAGACAAGTATTTATAAAGGTAAAATAAGAAACACCGGGGGTATAGGGGAATCTAAAAATAAGATTTCTAAAACAACTCTTTTATTCTAATAGGCATAAAAATGTAAAAATAAGCATGTTTGAATGTGCTTATTTGGAACTTTGGTCTTAATGTGTTAATAGACAAGTATTTATAAAGGTAAAATAAGAAACACCGGGGGTATAGGGGAATCTAAAAATAAGATTTCTAAAACAACTCTTTTATTCTAATAGGCATAAAAATGTAAAAATAAGCATGTTTGAATGTGCTTATTTGGAAATTTAGACTTAATATACTAATAAACAAGTATTTATAAAGGTAAAATAAGAAGAAAGTCTGTAGGGAAGGCCCAAGCCGTATTCATTTAACGGGATTTCAGAGTGAGATTCTATCTCTTTCTCCCTATTTCCCATAACAAATTTTGAGGTTTTATATCAAAGGAGGTTCCTGACAAATCTTTTTCTAAAAATTACCAATCTCGACATTAATTGATTGTATAAATTATTCCTCTCTCTTGCAAGTTATTGTGTTATTTTGTTAAAACATTACAATGGAAACATCTGTTGGCCTTTAGGCTTATTTTTTATAAATTTGCAAAGGTAGCCTGAAAGAAATAGGCTTAAGAGACTTTAATTATTGCGACCTTTCGCGGCCGCCGAGTAAAAGGAGTAGGTGGAAATGGGAAGAACTTTTTCAAAGTTCTCATATGGAGATGAGTTGTGAGTTGTGAGTTGTAAGTTGGGAGAGTCTGGTAGGGATGCGACCTGTCGCGTCCGCCGCGCAAAAAAGGATTTTGGAAAAATCCTGCCCGTTTTAAGGATTTTGAAAAAATCCTCCCCGTTTGAGGAGCGGACCCATCTATAGAACGATTCTCGCATTTCGCTTAAATAATTAAAGAAACAAAAGGTTGATAAACTCCTATACGAATTAATATACGAAAGCATAAGTATGAAAAAAATTCTTTTTACTTCATTAAGTTTGGCCCTTATGTTAAATTTATTTTCCTGTGGGTCAAATAAAGAAAGTGATAAACAGACAGAGTCAGTTGTTGTAATTGAAAGCGAATCTGATAATTCCGAAGAAATAGAGGTAATACCCGCAAATCTGGAAGAACTGTCGACTGAATACAAATCCCTGATAGGAGTTTTGCAGCCATCTTTGGCAGAATATGATTATAATTTCCCGAAAGATTGGATAAATATTTCACAGCAAAAAGAATGGGACGAAATTGGATTTGATTCCAACTTGCAAGGGGCAATATCAAGATTATCCTTTTTTACATTTGATGGTGTAAAAGTTGGCGAATATAGAGACAATGCAACATCGCCTTTTTATGAGACAGAATTGAAACCTCAGGCAAAAGATAAAAATTTTGATCAATCTGTCAGGCTCAATATTTTCAGATATCCCAAAAACGGATTGCCCCTTTTGGCAATTAACGGGAAAGTGCTTAATGCCAACCATTACCGAATGACAGTGGATGGTAGAAATAGACAATTACTGATTTCAGCAAGAGTGGATCGTTCCTCTCCGTTCATCAACTTCAATGATTCCACTTCAGAAGTTCCTGAATATGATCCATATAAAATGGTAACTTCCACTTCTCAGGCCTTCAATTGGGATAATCACAATAATGAGGCTTATCGAGATGTTGACGACCCATTGGCTTATCTTGCAGAATCAGACCCCGAAAAATATTTATTCGTAAACATTACAATGCATGGGGTGGATCAAGAAGCCCCTATGATCGATCTTAAAGTGGATGGTGAAGAGTTTGCTTTAATAAAAAACACATGGGAAAATGAAGTGTTATCCCCTGAAGAAATTATGACAGTGAAAAAACATCTGTTTGACAAAACCTTTGGTCAGACAATCTATGAATACAATACCGGCGTTGGAACTCCGGTCGCCGCCCCTTATGTTGACAAATATATAGAGATGCATAATAGTGGGAAGTCCGGTTATCACGAAGCCGGTAGAAATGAATTTAAATTCGGGCGTGATGTTAAAATTAATGATGAAAAATGGGGCCGTGTCTATCGAATTGCTCAAAATAATGACAACATAGAACTCTATGTTTTCAGATATGGAGAGGCCGACAAACCCGAAAAAATTATATTGCCAAAATCATCACAAAGCAATAAAATAAAACTCACTTTTAATGGAAAGAGTGAAGAACTTGAAGAAATAAAATAAAGATTACACTTTACACTTTGTATGAGAACGAAAAAAATTTTAATAAAATTCTTCCTGATAGCCCTTATTTGCCTTTTTATTCCAACATTAGTCAACTGTGGAGGTTCTAAGGAAAATAATAATGATGAGAATGTTGAAGTGGACGTAGAATTTGTCGGTTCTGACGATGAAGATTCTATGGCCTCCTCTCAGGAAAATGTCGAGATTGTTTCCCAAGAATTCATAGGAGTTGATTTAGGATTGCCAAGTGGCAATATCTGGGCTTCAAGTAATTTAGGAGCGAAAGAACCGTGGGATTATGGAGATTATTACACTCTGGGAGTGAATCATCCCGGAAGCATGATAGCCAAAGACTACCATGAAAAGACAAAAGGGATAGGGGAACAAGATGTAATATCCGGCGACCAGAGGTATGATGCAGCGGCGGCTGTATCCGGTTCTCGATGGCGCACGCCATCATATTCAGATTTCAAGGAATTGAAAGATAATTGCACCTGGAAATGGACAGTTTTGGGCGGTCATCAAGGGTATTGGGTCATCGGATCTAATGGGAATTCTATTTTTTTTCCTGCAGCCGGATCTGAATCTTCTCATTTAGGAAATATGAAAGATGAGAAAGGGGTAATAAATGAAGAAAATAAGGGCTATTATATGTTTTATTCCACCCGGCCTACCAAATGGCTTGCCGGAAGACTCTCGTTTGAAAAGGGACGTAGTGACCTTCACGAATTATCTAAAGCAAGTTGGGATCATTATGCGTCTAATATAAGACCCATCACTAATGATTATTCGGCAGTCAAGACCAACGAATTGGATTCGGGTAAATACCGACCCATCACAAAATTTGTATATACAAAACCAACAGGAGTGGCAAATGGACATGGTTATGTGGATCTCGGGTTACCGAGCGGCACAAAATGGGCTACTTTAAATATTGGTGCCAATGAACCGATTGATGAAGGTGATAGCTTTTGCTGGGGAAGAATTATCCCGGATGAGGAATATTATAGGATGGAAGATTTTCCGGAGCCTCCTTCTTTCTTTGGTGGCAATCCAACCCATGATGCAGCTACAGCTCTTTGGGGAGATTCCTGGAAAATCCCTTCACAGAAAAATATTCAAGAACTTATTGACAATTGCCAGTGGGTCTATATGTCGACATATGATACTAACGACAAAAATATCTATATGATTGGCATAGGTCCAAATAGGAATACCATTATACTCCCGGCAAGTGATGAGGTTGGCTCATATTGGTCGACAAGTTTAAGCGAATATGAAGAAAATGCAGCCGCTACTATGTATATAGTAAAAAGGGGAGTTAGCCCGGATATCGGTGCAAATTACATTTATTACAGATCTCTGATACGCCCCGTTCTAAAAAAAGGTTAAACAATTAAAAAATACCTCAATAGCATCAGAGATTGTGGTAAAACAAAAATCACCCCGTTCGGCAAACAGGTCTTTGAATAAAAATTAAGCTATAAATATGCTCCAGAATAAAGGAGGGAGTGAGAGATATTCCCGGTTTATTTTTGGGGAAGGGTGTTTTAACATTAAAAAACGTTAATATTTAACTGAAAACTGTGAAAAATTATTAAAAATAGGAATGTAAAAAGGAATTCTTTTTGTGATACCACGGAAAGCCGTAAATTTGTATAGCATAAATTAAGGAAAGCGTGGCTTTATGTATTTCTTTTAATTCCGCTTGGTTGTTAAGAAAAACAGGTAAAAAATTCTATTTTTCTATATTTCGAAACGGTTATTCTTAGATAAATTATTGCTTCTTAGATATTTGGATATATTTTAGAGCCTTGTCTCCTTCGCTTTCAATTGCAAATTTTTCAGTCATGGAGAGGAGCTGTGACTTCTTATAATGCAAATGTTAAAGAAAAGCTTATTTGCAGCAGTTTTACTCTTCTCTTCTTTCTTTTCTTTAAACGCACAGGTAGGCATAAAGAGTAACTTGATAGCCGACGGCCTGTTGTCTCCCAATCTTGGAGTAGAGATAGGACTTGCCCCCCACTGGAGCCTTGATCTTACGGGAGAAGTCAATTTCTGGGATGTCAACCGCCACAAATGGAAACACTGGCTGGCTCAGCCCGAGGCACGCTATTGGTTCTGCGACCGGTTTGCGGGCCATTTCCTTGGGTTTCATGCCATAGGGGGTCAGTATAATTTCGGTAATCTCCACAACAACATCACCTTTTTGGGGAGCAAGTTCAAGAATCTCACCGATTACCGCTACCAGGGCTGGGCGGCGGGAGCCGGCATAGCCTACGGATATGCGTGGCCGGTACATAAACACTGGAACATAGAGGCCGAGATAGGAGTGGGGTGGATGTATACACGCTACGATAAATTCAGTTGTGAAAATTGCGGGCGCAAGCTTGAGAGCAACCGGCCCCATAATTATGTAGGGCCGACCAAACTGGCGTTGAATGTTGAATATGTCTTCTAAACTGCATTATACCTGAAAATATGAAAACACTCAAAAAAATACTACTACTGTGCGGCATATGCATGGCTGCATTTTCCACAGGGATGGCACAGGATAATGCAGAGAGCGAATTTTATCTCACCTCCCCGTCGCTTATACGCAACGGCAACCTGATGACGGTGGACATGTCGTTTGATTTTGAAGGGATGAAGTTGAAGAGCAACCAGGCGGCAGTATTCACCCCGATGCTCATATCCAGCAACGACACCATCAGGCTTCTGCCCGTCGGTCTGTACGGCAAGACAGCCTGGATACAGCATCAGAGAGGTATCTTGAAGACAGAGCCGGTTGACAGGGAGATAGCGCTAAAATACAAACGCGGGATGGAGCCTGTGGCCTATCAGCAACATGTGGAATACAGCGAAGAGATGAACGGCTCCTATCTTGTGGTAAGGAAAGATCTCTACGGCTGTGCCGGATGCAATGACGGAGAATTCACATCGGAAGAACTCACAGCCTACATAGAGCCCCTTGAAATGGAAGCTCCGCAACTTATGTACATGGCGGCCATCGACGAAGGAGTCAAGATGCGCGAACTAAGCGGGCGGGCCTATGTGGATTTCCCGGTCAATAAGATAGTGATATATCCGGAGTACCGGAACAACACCTACGAACTGGGCAAGATCATCGCCACGATCGACTCGGTAAAGAATGATCCCGACATAACGGTTACCAGTATCCATATAGCAGGAACGGCCTCACCCGAGGGACCCTACGACAACAACGTGTACCTGGCAAAGAACCGTACGAAAGCCCTGAAAGAGTATGTCACCAATCTTTATAACTTCCCGAAAGATTTTATCCAGACGGCCTATGACCCGGTGGATTGGAAAGGATTGAGAGAATGGCTTGAACATAACAACATCAATCATAAGGAAGAGATACTTTCGATAGTGAATTCCAATATAGAGCCTTATGCCAGGAATTCAAAGATCAAGACAGATTTTCCTTCGGAATATGAATGGTTGCTGAGGAATGTCTATCCGGCGTTACGCCATTCCGACTATGTGATACAGTATCAGATACGAGAATTCACCAATATATCAGAGATAGCCGAAATAATAAAGACAAAGCCACAGAAACTCTCGCTTAGCGAGATGTACAGGCTTGCGGCCAGCCTGGAGCCGGGCTCAGACGAATACAACGAAGTGTTTGAGATAGCAGTAAGGTTATATCCCGAAGATGAAAGGGCCAACCTGAATGCAGCCAACACGGCACTTTCTCGCGGAGACCTTATTTACGCAGAGAGATATCTCGAAAAGGCAGGCAACTCACCGGAGGCCACATATGCCCGCGGAGTTCTCAAAGGGATGCAAGGCGACTATTTGGAAGCTGTAAGACTAATCGAACAGGCACGAGATTCCGGTCTACAGGGCACTGAAGAGATGCTTGGACGCTTCAATTCATTATTAAACCGATAAAACAGCCGTAGGATATTCAAGCAACATCAATTCGCTGTATTATCATATTAAACAAGCATAACAAATAACCAAACATAAAATGAAAAAATATTTTTACACCCTTCTTCTTGGCACAATCCTGGCAGGATGTACAGCCAATGACGACCTCAAGAATGGAGGAAACAAAGCAGACAACCAGCTCCTTGGAGAGGGACAAACAAGTTATCTCTCTATAAGAATTCAAGCTCCCGGCGGCATGTTTACAAGAGCCGGTGACGACAATTACAAGGAAGGTTCAGAAATTGAGAACTATGTGAATCTTGTACGGTTCTTCTTCTTCAATGATGATGATGGAGCCGCCTATATAAGAAAAAATCCTCTTTTCGATACAGAGAAGCCACAGGGGGAAGACAACCTGCAATATTTTTCATATTATGATTTTTATCCCACCCCTTATGAAAATGCAAATGGTGATCCATCAGCATCAGAGTCTGCAGGGACTGTAGAAAAGGTTCTCACCACTATGCTTGTGTTAAACCTCACCGATAATGAAGAATACGCACCCTCGCAAATTGTTGCTGTGGTTAACCCCTCTTCTAATGTCTTAGCCCTGACCAATCCAGATCTATCCACACTCACCGGAACAACAATGGTTGCAGACTATCTGACAGGTTTAACAGAGAATAACTTCGTAATGAGCAATTCTGTCTATATTGCCACAATCGAAAACAACGGATATAAAATTGTGACCCAAAATATAGAAGATAATCTGGCAACCACCCAGCCTGAAGCTCAGGCCAATCCTCTATATGTATACGTGGAACGCGCTGTGGCACGTTTAGACATGACTTTCAATCCCACCAAATATGCAGACCCCCAAAAAACCACTAACAATCCTGCTCAATTCATTCCCATAACGCTGGATGATGAAAATAAAACCGTATTATATCCCACCGGTTTCAGTTTCACCAGTGAAGACAGGGATTACTCAAGTGATGCTACTTCAGGCACTCAAGAATATGATAATGAGCCTATCTACGCCAAGTTCCTCGGCTGGGCAATTACCTCCACTCCCGTAGAATCTAATCTGATAAAGGATATCACAGTTAATTGGGGAGGCTCAACCAATATTTTCGGAAGCAACAGTGAGCCTTGGTATGTTTCTGATTACCACCGTTCTTTCTGGGCCATGAACCCCGCTTCCCTTATTGACAATGCCGAAAAGTATGAATGGTTCTCATTTAATGAATTATCAGGTTTAGATGAAGACGTTGCTCAGATCGGATTCCCAATGCCGCCTGTGGCTCAACCAGGTGAACCGATTCCTGTTGTGACAAAATATATGCAAGAGAATGCAAATCCATATGAATCTTCTATTGGAGGAACAGGCACTATGGTAGCTAAAAATCCGGCAGAACCTACAAAGGTGATATATGCAGCCCAACTATGTACAAACGATGGCACACCTGTCACTATCGCTGACTGGAACGGTGTATATTTCACATTAGATGGCCTTAAAAACTATGCAGCCACCACACTTAATATGTATTACAAGGATAATCAAGGTAAATATGTTCCCATCAAAGGTTCTCAGATTACATTTATCACTAACTCTGATTTCAAAGGCTCCGGCCCCATTTTCAGTTCAAACAACTACCGGGTTTATGCCACGCTGACCACATCTACAGAAGAAGACGACCAGAACGATCCTATCAATAATGCCGCGGGTCAAACATGGTATCACCTTACCGATAATGTCAACCCCGGTGAGGCCACTGACGCTGACTACACACCGATAGTACCTGCCGGCACTTCCGAAGATCAGGCTCTGAAGACAATAACCAACTACATGGCTGAGGTGTTCGGTCACGCAATGATATGGAATGAAGGTTATACCTATTATTACTATACTATTCGCCACCTTGGCAACCCGGAAAACGAAAAAACTCCCGGCCATTTTGGAGTTGTGCGTAACCACATCTATAATAGCACGGTAAATGCGCTTTCCGGACTGGGTACTCCGGTGTGGGATCCCGAGGAGGATATCTATCCCGAGAAACCAGAACATGAGGGCAACAACCTCTCAGCTGTTATCAAAGTATTACAATGGCGTTTGGTAACGGCAGAATATGAATTGAACTGGTAATATCCCTCAATATTGGCTGATCTTTCCTTGCGGAGAGATCCAGCCCCTAACTTCTATAGAATGTTGAATTATTTCAAAAATATGAATTATAAAACTTTCCTGGCATTGGCAACCTCTGTGCTCACGCTATCATCCTGCAATAACCCTGTTTTCGATGATGAGGGAGATTGTGAAGTGCACTACTACTTGAGGTTTGTCTACGACATGAACCTGAAATGGGCCGACGCATTCCCTTCCGAAGTGAATTCGGTGAATCTTTACGCCTTCAACTCCAATGGAATCTTCGTGAAAGAATTCCTTGGAAGGGGCGATGCTCTTTCACAGGCAGGATATGAGATGGAGCTAGACCTGGATCCGGGCACCTATCAGCTTGTTGCATGGTGCGGCCTGGACAACGACGGCAAGGAGATGGAATCTTTCACTGTGCCCACACCGGAGCCCGGAGTCACTACCCTTGATGAACTAACCTGCACTCTCAACACACTGAGCAATAGCCAATATCCGGTATATTCCGACTCAAGACTATATTTCATGTACCATGGGAATATGGAGGTGGAGCTACCCGACAGTCAGGACGGTTCATCCTATTATTACACAATGGCTCTTACCAAAGACACAAACCATATCAGAATTATCCTTCAGCAACTATCAGCCGAAGATATGGAACCCGACCGTTTCGGTTTCCGTATCACCGATGCCAATGGGGAGCTTGCCTACAACAACGACCTTCTCGGTGACACCAAGGTGAATTATCTCGAGTGGGCAAAAGGATCTGCATTGGCCGGTGTCTCAAAAAAGGATATTGTGGGAACTTCCGAACTAGTTTATGTAAACGGTGTATACGCCGACCTCAGTGTATCCAGGATTATGGCTGACCATAAGAATGAGTTTCTTCTGTCGGTCTACGACTCCAAGAAGGGTGACGACATTATTGTCGACATACCGGTGATTCAATATGCCCTTCTCTCTAAAGACTACTATGAACTGGCATACAATCATGTGATGACTGATCAGGAATTCCTCGACCGTGAGGACGAGTATGTGCTCACTTTCTTCCTCGACGAGAACATTAAATGGGTGAGTACATCAATTCTAATTCATTCCTGGAGAATTGTTTTAGATGAATACGGACTACAATAATGAAGTATCTCAAAAGAAATATATCTCTCAGTTTCATCTTACCGTTAATTGCACTGATGGTGAGTTCATGTTCACGGAAAGATGCTTTAGTAGCTGAAGAAAAAGATCAACAGCCTCGTATTATTCTTAAAATAAGCCCTGTTTCCCAGGGGCAGGGGCTTGGAGGGAAAAATGTAGAGGAAATGATCCGTTCTCTCCGAATCATTATGCTTACAGAAACCAAACTTGAGGATGGAACCACTGAAAATTTCATAGAGTTCAACAGATATATCGATTATAAGGAAGGTGATTATCAAGGTCCCGGTGAAATTGCCGCAGGTTTCAAACATATATTCACACGTCCTACAGTTAATGGAAAGAAGAAATTTTATATCCTTGCCAATGAGGAATCTGTAGGAAATATAAAGTTTCAGAAGGCTGTTCTCCCATCATGGATTAGTGATGCAGAGAATTTAACCCTATCCGATTTCCTTAACCATTATACGGGTAATTTCATCCCCGGCTTCGAAGACCCGGGAGTTGAACCCGGCGAAGGAGAAGCCAATGGAGATGAATTTGAGGAGTACATGAATTCCGTTTATTTTTCACCCGACCTTAGCTGGAGTGTAAACACAGCATATCCCGGACAGCGTGCCGAGATATATCTGCCTTATTCATCATATTATGATGGATATGAAATAAATGGGGACAGCGGAAACGGAGAGAATACCAATATACTTGATGTGAGTATGTATCTTGTGCCGTGTGCCACTAAATTCTTTTTTAAATTCATCAATAACCGCCCTTATGATGAAGTGGCTATCAACGGTATAAGTCTCGGTGGAATCGCATCACAAAATTTTGTTTTTCCTCAACTATCGGATACAGAGAAAACCAAGAAGCTCAACTATCAGAATGTGTATTGGATAGACTGGATGAATGCTTTGGGGAATGCTACGGTTGAATCTGATAAAGTGAACAACGGTAATATTGAAGACAATATGGCATTCAACAACTTATGGGGATGGATAAAAGATTTTGAAGTACCGGAAGAAGCCTATGATCTTGAAAGTCTTGACGAAGAAAATCCGATACCGGGTATCATTGAACTTAAGCCATACGACGGCCAAAATATTTTTGGGACGCTGCCGGTATTCAATCCCAATAACACCGACATCAATCTAACAGTGGGACCTTTCTATATTCCTGAAAGCCACTATCTTGTGGAGAAATTCGGAGCGGAGAACACCTCAGTTATTGTACAAGAATACTACCTCACCCTGGATATTGTAGAACTTACAGACAATAAAAAGGCTCCCTTCACTAATACTCCTCTTGGAACTTTTGTACCTTCCTTGTTTAGGAACACATGCGTATTGATTATCGTGAAATTAGGTGATAAGGCGGAAGCGACTGTTTATGGTGAGATTCAGCCATGGAACACACAATATAGCCAAAGCGGATATTTAATAGAAGAACCTGAATACGAAGAATGAGAACAAATAAATACACCTTTCTTTCATCTCTAGCCTTGACAGTTATGTCGAGTCTTTCTTCATGTTCTAACAAGGAGCCGGGGATAACCGAACCGGAACCTGATCAGGTGAAGTTGTTGAATGTGGAGATAGTTTCACATAATGTCGAGTCGAGAGCTGATGGATGGACTGTGCAAAACGGGCCTCATGAAAGTGAGGCTGCAGCCAAATTGCTTGACGAAGCTTTCCACACAGGATCTGATTCCGAAGGTAGAGAGCCAAGCAAGATATATCTAACCCAATACGGGCCGTTGAATCAGTCGCCGGAACTTCTATTTGAAAATGATAACAGGTTTGAATATATATATAAACCGATGGAATCCGTGATAGATCAGACAGATTGGGATCATTACTACAACTTTGCGACAGCTTTCCCGGATGATGAATCAGGAACAAAGATGTTAGATTGGGATCATGTGGATGCTGTAGGCTCGGTTGGAAACGGCTATTGGCTCTATGGATTTTATTATCCATTTGATAATGAACCCAGATATTATGTTGAGCCTGATCAATCCACAAAGGAAGCACTAAGGAAATCCAATATCCTGGCGGCATTCCATCAGGCCCCCTCTCTGAGAACCCGCCTTCGTTTTCGTTTCTACCATCTCATGGTGTATCTTAAGGTGTATGTTTTGGTTCCGGTCTATCAGCTCACTCCGGAGGATAAGGAGAACACAAACACCGGATTCTATCCCGATGCTCTCCAGTCGGCTCAACTTTTAAACACATACATAAATTTTGGAATCAACTGGTCGAAGCCAAGGAATTCAGACACTGAAGGGCCCTTAGTCACTCTTGTCACATCTACAAACATTGCTCCGTATGACGAAGGTAATCCTGTTCCACCCGGATGGGAAAACGGGAATTTAGGAGTAGGAGGAATGGATAATCCCCCTACAGTTCAGGAAATTTCGCTTGATCCTATGGATATTAATTTATATATGCATCCATTTATTACTGCCGATGGGAAAGAAAGCCCTTATCCATCGGAGGAAGATATAGTAACCATAGATAACATAGGCGACTATCAACCCAATATGACAGGATCAGATAGATGCTACCTTTACACTTTTAGTGTATTGTTTCCGCCGCAGCAATTTAATGGCAATTTCCTTAAATTCTCTTTCAAGAATCCCTTGGGAGTTGTGAAAAATTATAATTACAGCGGTGCCAATAATGAATCTGTGACCGGCACGTTGCAGACTGTTTACCAGGGTGATCTACAGGTACTCGCCCTCTATCTCCCAAGAAAAGGGAATCAGGCCATACTTGTGACAGCCGATGTGGAAGATTGGCAGCAGGCAAATGCCTCCACCAATGTCAATATGCAAGGAAAAAAAGACATTGACTAAAATTGAATCTGAGTTTGAATTAGATGAAAAATCTTATTAAAAATATTTATTTTGTTATAGGAGCCCTGTCTATAATGTCGGGATGGGGTCTTATATCTTGCAAAGACGATGGTTTTAATATACCGGGAGAGGAATACTCATCAGATATAATAAAGGTCTCGGCCTCTTCCCTGCAGGCTTACGAAAGTAGAGGCGACTACTCATATATAGCTTACGGGCCAGTGGAATCAGGGGATTTTGTAGTGTCTTACCAATATTATTATGATTGGCGTAATTCAGGTTTAGGAACAAGATATATAAGATATAGATACGGGGAAGTTAAATTCGGACAAATTGGAGATGAAAAAACCGGATTCATAAATATAAGTCCTTCCGGAATAAAAGAATTGGTGTGGGGTTCTTCCGGTGGACAGGGAAACGGCATATTCTTTTTCAGTGGTACGAAGCCAAACTTCTTTATGGATAATGTACCGATCACTCCGAATTTACGCCAGTATATGAATGTGCCCACCGGCACCCGTACCATTGAGCAAGATTCAGTGGTCAACTTAAATACAATGGAGGATCCCACAAGGTTTAATGCCGCAGTGCTTGATTCTCTATCAGGAAGGAATGATTTATTGTGGGGAGAAATTCAGGCTTCTCAGAACACCAATCCTATTCATTTTAATCTACTTCACCGGATGTGTCAGTTCAATTTGGCTGTAGAAGTAGACAATAGAGGAGAATCGGCTGGGCAGTTTACGATAGATCTTTCACACGCCACAGTTTATATAACTAATCTTCAACAAAAGCCGATACAATATTGGAGAAACTATGGCGATTTAATTTTTAACACACCACCCGAACTTAGCGATTTATATATGGTGGGGGATGAGAATCTAAACACATCCCCTTCTTCCGATCTTTATTGGAGTTGCGTCTACCGTGACGGCCAAAGAGTGGAAGGTGAAAACATCGAAGAGAAATTTTATGGGATAGAAACATATTATACCGAAAATTTCGTTATTGCCGACCAGTCTCTGGTGGAGGGGGTAAATTGGCCTAAGATAGTCATTAAAATTCCAAGAAACGACGTAAACGACGGAACGGACCTCGGAGGTCTTCCCGATGGTGAATATATAGAATTCTCAGGTGGTATGCCTCATGGCATCTATTTCAACAGGGTTGATGAAAACGGTAACTTTTATCAGGATCCTGACATGTTCAGATTCTGGAAAGGCACTAAAATTAATCTTAAAGTCAAGATTGATCCATCCGACTGGAGTCTTGAGTTTGTGCCTGTTATGGTGGAACAATGGGTGGATAAAGGATCTTACGGACCTGAAGCAAAGCAAGCCGGTATACACACTGCCGACGATCTCTACAACCTGATTGATTATTGGAATTCAGAACCTCTGGTTGAATTCAATCTTTCAAGATACGGTTATTTTGATGGTACAAAATGGATTTTCCAGTTCCAAGCTCCCAACCTTGAATTTGAGCTGGAAAAAATAATCGGCCAGATGCAAGTGAAAGAAGAGTATTCCTTCTCCTTCGATTTCAGGGGCCGCAGGGAATATCTCATAGTTCCGGGTAGAGAAACGCCGTCTTTATTGGATCGTACTGCCGGTCAGAATACTCTCTATGAAATCGTAACGGGAGGATACAACACAGGCATTAAGCAATCCGATTTCGAAGACCTAATCTCCGCTTACCAATCGTATGGATGGAAACTGGGAAGATATGGGGATTATGATAACGAAACATGGGTGTTTAACCTGAATGAAAACCTGGTATTCCAAACCACTGAAGAAGTGGAGGGGATGATGGTTCCCCCTCAAGGAGATGACGTAGACTTTACTTTTAATTATAACGGAAATACCGTGACCATAGCCGGAAAGTCATATGAGGTGGAAGAATTTGTAGAAATATTATCATCTAGGGCTCCGGGAGTATATTTCGATTCAGACTTCCTGTTATTGATTGACGTTTATTCTCAAGCCAATATGCTTGGTCTCGAAGACTTTGCAAAGCAAGACACTCCTAATGAATGGACAATCTATTTCAGAAGGAATAATCTCACTTTAGATATGGCAGACATTCAAGGCAGCATGCAACTTTCGACTTCTGATGAGATCCCATTCAAATTCGATTTTTTAAAATATTCCGTGAAGGTGAACAATTATGACGGTACAACCACAACTTTAACCGGTGTTAACGGACAAAACATTCTCTACGAAATCGTCTCCGGCCCCAAGATGACCGGCTTGTCAAGTAAGGCTGATATTGAATCATTAATAACTCAATATACTACCAATCCATCAGAAAATAACCGCGCGCTCACACAATTCGGGTACTTTGATTCCAGAACCGACGTGGAACAATGGAATTTCTTAGTAACAGGGGAATTAACCATTCAATGGGAAGATTTTTTCGGAAAAATGCCGATTGAAGACGGTAACCCGGGTTATTTCTTAAGTTTAGGGGATTGGGCGGTAACCATTGAAGAAGTTCCGGAAGAATATAGTAAAAGTTCCACTATTGTTTTGGTAGGGACAAATAATGGTAACTGGGATTTCTATAAAATAATGACCGGGACATATGAACCATTGGAAACTCCTACCCCTGATGAACCGTGAAAGGAAATCTAAGCCTAAAAAAATTGAAATGAAATTGAAAAAATATATTTACACTTCTATAATCCTTTATTCCGTCGGGTTCGTAGCCTGCACAGATGAACTTATAGATAAATCAGTGGAAGGAGAGAGAGAAGGAATATTTCCTCTCAGAGCAGAAATAACTTTGGGGGAAGGTTTTTTACCCCACACTCGTGTAGGTCTTAACCCTGATGACGGATGGACCTATGGGAGTTCCCGGATCACCGGATTTAAAGTGGGAGATGAAGTAGGAGTCTTTTCACGTGGTGGCAATATGGCAGAAGATAACGGTAACGGCCACATCATAAATATTCCTATGACATATACATTGGTATCGGTTTCAGATAATACAAGCGGCGATCAGACCGAGACCTACACTTTTATGAACAGTGACCTCAAGATGTACACAGAAGCTATGAGGTCGGGAGGAGTTTTTATGTATTATCCATATTCAGAAGAGATGGGTAATAAAAGTAATGTTATCACGACATCAAACTCTTACGGTCAATATGAAACTATGAACACCACTCCCGGCCTCCCATTAAGAGTGAAGCCGGAAGGATCAGATGATTATAGGTGCCGAGATCTACTCCAAATTCCGAGTGTGGATGCATCCGACTTGAAAAAGGGGGTTTTGAGGGGAACAGCTTCACATGCATTTGCAGAAATCGGAATCATCAGGGGAGAAGGATTCAAGAATCCGCCACCGGATAAAAGAGATATATGGGTAGTATTGACTGAACCATACACCCATGTGAGAATTGTTGCAAATCCCAATACCGTGGGATGGATACTGCAAATGGTATCATTTGATGAAAAACAACAATGGGCACAACAATACGCTCAGGAAACGGGTCTTGATAAAGAAGATTTCAAAAAATGGAAATGCTGGGAAGGTAGGGCACCGGCTTCTTTTATCACTGATAATGAAAACAATGAGGACTTTGAATATGAAGATGGTGACGAATTGCCTCCATTCTATTACGTAGTGATTCCAACTACATCCTATGGAGTTTCATCGTCTTCTGCAGTCAACTACCGTTCCACGGTGTCGGAAATTTATCTTGCCGATGATAGAGGAGAATATCAACATGTGACCTCTTTTAATCTCAATGCCAACTCCACGACTGAATCTACTGACATAAGCAAGCGCACAGATGTGGCTGATAAATATCCCAGGTATAGGAATCGCTATTTCCTTCAGATTCAGACTTCTGAGCTTGGGCCTACAGTCAGTCAAGTAGAAATCAAAGATTGGATAAAAGACGAAGAAAATGATATAACCGAGAAACGCGAAAGAGGCATCAACGATGTGGCCGGTTATAATGCCTGGGTGGATCTATATAAGGTTTACAAGACAAATCCCAACGAAGAACAGACTAAAGAAAACCTCAAAGCATACGGAGATTATGACGTAACTAACGGAATTTGGCATTTTTATATCAATAAAGACTTGACATTCATCCCCAATAACCCTGACTTCACTCCCCACATCATTGAACAATTTGATGACGTATTGGAGAGTGGCAGTCAATTTTATAATATGACATTATCCGGCATACGGCTTTCACAACCCTTGATCTCTAAGATGGCTGGAAATGCCGCTATAAAAAGGTTGGATTTCGACGGCATCTACATAAAATATACTTCAGAACAGCCGAAGCCGATTGGGGCTATTGCAGGCACAGTAGAAGGGTCAAGTATCACCGGAGGAGGCTCCAACAGCTTTGCAAAAGGATGGTTTGAAAAAGTGAATATCATAAATGGAACCGTTATAAGTAACGGCCCTGTGGGCATTTTATCAGGTACTATGACTTCAGGATGGATAAATAAATGCTCTTTCTCAGGATTTATCTCAGGCTCCTCCACCTCCGGCTTTGAAAATACCGGGAACACGGGAGATATGAATATTAAATCTTCCAAAATATTGGGTGTGACTCCTTCGGTAAATATGCCTTCTATAGATGATACAGATGCTGACGGAGTGATCTTTACAAATTAAAAGTCTTCATAAAATGACAATTAGAAACACATTATATATCTTTCTTCTTCTAACATTTCCATTTATTCTAAATTCTTGCCGTGAGGATGATTTATGGGACAATGCAGACTATGGGTTGCCTAATGGCGCTATTCCTATAGACATCAAATGCTTACTTCCTGATGTGGCTACAAGAAGCATTGTAAATCCTAAATCGGAATTTGTGGTAGGTGACGTCATTCATATTGAAGGATGTTTTAAAATGCAAAATGACGACAATGATAATCCTGTAGAAGATTTATATCTTTATGGAGCCTTCCAATATTCCGCCGAAGGTAAATGGATACCATTGTCAGATAATGAAAATAGCGAAGTAGCTGCCAGAATCTATTGGCCTAATAAATCCGTATCTGCCTCTTTTAAATCATATTATATTAGTTCAAGAGAAGATGCCGACATGCTTTCTCCCGGCACTGAAACCAGGACTTATTCCCTATCTTCTCTTTCAGGCTACAAAGATCCTCTTGACAAACAAAATAATAAGGAAGACAAGGATCCGTTGGTGGCTCAGACTTCAACTGTCGCATACGGACATACAATCCAGTTGAATTTCGAACATGCCTGTGCTTTCCTAACCATTGAGGAGTTACCTTACGGAGTTAGTCCCAACGATGTATTTTGGATTATGAGAGAAAAAGGGGCTAACAATATTGACGATACATTCAACAATGCTTTTAAACTAACACTTTCAGAAGATAATAAACTGTCATTAGTGTTTGTTCAACAAAAAGACGAAAATTACAGTGATGCAATTTATGTGGCAGGGGAAGCCGAAGACTTTGACACGGCTGAAGGATTGAGAAATTCAGTGGGTTTTTATCTTGAACCCGGACATTATGACTCGTTTGTGATTGCATATCCCGAAGGCGACCGGATGAAACGTTATTTCACATTTAATAGTGAGGAAGTGGAAGAGAAACCGGATAGAAATCTGCTATTGAAAAACAACCGATATATTTTTAATGTGACTCGTTCATCGGGTATCGATATAGAAAATGATCCTAACTTAAATAATTGGGACGAAACCGACGATCTGGTAAGACTGGAACCTATCGAAGTGGAACAATTCCTTTGGGCTATCTCTCAAGGGGAGGACTACTCAAATATGGAAGGAACTGCAATCCTTGAAAAAACATCCGTCGGGTCAAGGCTTATTAAGAATGTCGACTTTCAATTCTATAGGTATAATGTGTTTGATCCCGAACCCGGATTACATGAAGACTGGTTTTTGCCTAATGTAGACAAAGTTTTCGATGGAGGTCTTCATTATATTTGGAATATAGGGTGTCCTCTATTTATCAATAATAGTGGAACAATAAGGAATGTTGGCATTAGGAACGCTCAGGTTGAAGCCTACTCAGCATTACATTTTTATCCTGAAACCGGCGGTAATGATTCATTTAACTTCAGCAGGATAGGTGCTGTGTGCGGTTATAACAGCGGCACACTCGACAATTTACGCATCCGGGATTTAAATATGACAGTATATGTAAATCCATCACAGGAATTGGATAGTGAGGGTCACCCCATGGCTGCAGGTGAAATACACGCTATAGGAGGGATTGTGGGGTCCGTGGGAGATCACGGGATAATTAATTCTGTATCTATAAACGGAAACTTTATCCTTAATATCCTGAATGCTCCTTTGAAGGAAGATCCGGGTAGTGAATCACCGGAAACACCCGGAGGTGGTGACGAAAATACTGGCGGTGACAACGGTGATGACAATACCGGCACACGAGATGACTCCGGGAATGGCAATGAGAATCAATGGTTCCCCTCCCGAGGTTTCTATACCCCGGAGGTAGATGCCGGAGCAATTGCAGGCAACAACAGTAATTTAATTCAGAATATATCTGTTTTGGACAATGTTCTCAACGTTGAAATACGGTTCAAATGCGAAGGGGAGACCGGAGCCTACTATATAGGTGGTCTTGTTGGAAACAATACCGGTGGATATATAGACACTGCAATAATCCCATCTTTAACTGTGAGGACAGTTAATAGTTTCGGAAACAACCTGTACTTAGGTGGAATAGCAGGGCGTCTTTCATCTTCAAATGCCACGAGCGCTGTAAATTCTTGCATCATAAAAGGAGCGATCTCAACGGGTGTGACAGAAAAATATGGCACTACCGATTCATTCTCTTTCGTGGGAGGAATGGCAGGTCAAGTTTCGACGAATGTGTCAGTGGATAATTGCCGTTCGATTATGGATATTACAGGTGCACAACAAAAGTTCATAAGTGATAACGTGAATTACGGTATAGGAGGAATTTTCGGCTATATACTCTCTTCCAATTCTTCTCGAGCAAGTTTTTACGATCTGATAGATACAGGATCTTCTTTATCAGTGAATTACTCCCTGACAAATGTTTATGCAGGCGATTTTGCCGGAGTTTGTTCTGTGGGGGATTCTTGGGAAAATTATATGAATAGTGATTTGAATATTCAAAATTTTGAGGAGAATAGGATTAAGGAAATAGGAGCTAATTATAATTCCTCCTCCAAAACGTTTACTAAGTTTTAATAGTAGCTATATAACCACAAAAAGAAACGGTCTAAGTTCTCATGTACAACCTGCAAAAATATATAAAACTCTTATCAATTGTTTCTTTGATGTCAGCACTGATGTTTCTGTATTCCTGTCAGTCTGATATCTCACCGGACAATGGAAACGAAATTCCAGCCAATGTTTCCGGAGTGATTTTCTCTGCCAAAGTAGATAATTCAGTCACTCCAACTACAAGGGCATTGACTCAGGATCCCGAACCGGTAAGACAAATTGACTTTCCCAACAACTTCTATATACAAATGGTATTGGAAGATAATCAAGTAGTTCCGGAGAATTCTCAAAAAATATCGTCGGCTACATATAGAATACCTTCCGGTTCGCAGGCTTATCTGCAATATAAATATTTTAAGAATGATGTGACACCCGACACAAAACAAGGATTGAACTGGGGCAATGCAACAGTAACCTATAATTTCTGGAGTTGGACCACTCCATGGAAAGATGAATTCAATATTGTAAAGGAAGAAGATCCTAATGATCCGGATACACCTGTAACCGGAGAGCCGGAGAATCAGGAACCGGAACAGGAAATAATACCCGATCTGACCCCACAGTTTGTGCCCATCAAGTCTACAACAAAATTCGGACAAAATGATCGTCCTGACAATAATAATGCCTATCTCGAGCAGTTTATAGGAGCAAAATCAGGGCCACATAGTTTTAAATCTACAGGTAATGGTGAAGTAGACCTACAATTCCGTCATCTCGTGTCGAAAATTATAATCACCAGATTTTCTTTCATTGATATGTATGGATCAACAAAAGATGGAGAGAAAGCCTACATTACCTTCCTAAACATGCCTGAAGGTTTCATGTTTTATCCACATCCCGACGGCACTGAAGAGTATATCGGTGCAGATGGTCAGACACATACTTTACAAGCAGACGGAGCACCTATTGCCGTAGGAGATTTTGAGCATGCCTCAAAGGTGAAGGGGCCCACATTTGCAATAAATAATGAAGGGATTTATGACAAAGATGGAAATCTTACCGGTGGGGATCTTGATATGTTCTATATATGTCCGGAAGTGGATTTCTCTAAAATAGAATTTATGGTTGTGATGAATAATCCCGACTACAACAAGAGAGGAGCCTATTTCGGAACTTTTGAGAATGTAATATTCGAGAGGGATCCGGAAAATGCTCCCGACTATGACAACAAATTTGATCCAGATTCCCCTGATTCTTATACATCAGACACAAGAATCCTACACGCCGGAGAAGTTATGGAGTTCAATCTTCAGGTGAAAGAAGTGGGAGGGAGCGGTATTGGAATCACCATACGTGACTGGGATTCCCATTTAATGGCAGAGGCAAATTATCATCCTCATAAAGGTTTTTATGATTCTTCAGAGGCTCAGCAAGCAAAAGACCTTTTCGGGAAAGCAAAGAATGAAACCACACGCCAGCAAGCTGATATTTTCTTTGAATTATATGGCGATGGAGTGATGCCTGATGATGAGTCGGTGCCTGATTATTTCAAAGATTGTAAGATATTCAAATTATATAGTGAAATAATAGTAGCCAAATCCAGTGCCAACTCCACTAATGGAATGAATTTCCCGATATGGGGAGAGTATGTGCTCGATGGAATGGGTTATACAATTAATTTCCAACCCATAGCCTCTCCACCTGTGCCTCATGTCATCACCATTGGTAAAATGAAAGATGTGTATCTCACCGACGGGTTCTATACAGCCTATGTGGATGAAGAAGGGAAAGTGTGGATTAAAAGTTCCGTGACAGGTGATTATATTCTCACCGACCGTTTCTTAAGTCAGGAAAAAAATGAATTAGATCTTGAAGCTCTCACAAAAGACTTCTCAAAAACTTAATTCGAGAATTTTCGATAAATTACAACACGTTTTGATTTAGGAGAGCTTTTATTGTTTGATAAAATTATATCCGAGTAACGAATTGTAGCGGCTTGTTATAGACATTTCCTATTGGTCTATTCCTGACAGGTCTCCCATGGTGAAGTCACTACGGCACTACTTTGACTTAGGTTGTTCTATGATTTATATATGATGTTTAAGTTGATGTTATTGGCCGGAGCCGGTGGGTTTTTAGGCACTTGTTGTCGGTATCTGACCAACCGTTTCTATCTTGCTTACTTCAAGACAACTTTGCCGTGGGCTACTTTCACTGTCAATATTTTAGGGTGTTTGCTTGTTGGATTGATTTTAGGGATATTAAACAAGGCAGGTATTGTTTCCCCAAAGATAAATGCTTTTTTTGTTGTGGGATTTTGCGGAGGATTTACCACTTTTTCCACATTCTCTTATGAATCATTTACTCTGGGGATGAATGGTGAATTATTCACTTCTCTACTCTATATGGCAGCCAGTATAATATTCGGATTGATTGCCGTTTGGTTAGGAGTGATTTTGACAAACTAAACACTCAAACGCTTCTCAAAGATATGTAACCTGAATTTTACATAACTTTGAGAAGCGCCCTTAATAAAACAGCCTTCTTAATAAAAAGGTGAAGTGCCTCTAAATTATTCTTGTGCCAGTATCAATGCTGAATAAGGAGAGAGAGTCATCATTCCTCCTTTAGTTTGTCCCAGATTCCCTTCCGGATCTATCTTCCCGTCGAGTGCAACAATTTTCCAGTTTCCTTTGGCGATCTTCACGGTCTGAGGTTCAGAGGCGCCGTTAAATACCACTTTTATCTCTTTCCAACTGTCGCCGTTGGCATGATTCTTAAGAGAATAAGATATTAGATTTGGAGTTTTGGAAGAATCGATCTTATCAAACACAAGGTTCTTGGCTATATCCTCTGCCGAAGTCATTCTGAAGGCAGGATGAGCTTTTCTGAGAGCGGTCAAACCCTTGTAATATTCAAACTGGTCGTGATATTTTGTCTTGTTTCCCCAGTCGATGGCATTTATTGAATCGGGACGGTTGTAGGAATTATGCACCCCTTTCTTGTTACGGAACACTTCCTCTCCGGCAAACATAAAGGGAGTGCCCTGCGATGTGAAAATTATGGTCTGTGCCAGCTTGGCAGCTGCAAGTTGGTTCTCCTCCGGTTCCCCCTTCATGCTCTCTTTGAGTTTGTCGGTGAGACTCAGGTCGTCGTGACATGAGATATAGTTCACTATCATCTCCGGAGAATCTGCATAGGCAAACTTTGAATTATTTCCCTTTGAATAGTCCACTTGAGGATGTGCAGTGGCTGCCACTATCCCTATTTTTACCGTCTCTTCGAGACCGGGTTTGCCGGTTGCAAAGCCTCTGTCGGAAGAGTCTGTATAGTGTCCCTTCACGGCATCACGGATATCGTCGGAGAAAACTGCCACGTTTTCCATCTTGCTGACATTCTCTTTCAAAGCCCGGCGTTCGGGAGCAAGGGGAGAGTCTCCTGCTGTCCATCCTTCGCCATATACGAATATCGAAGGATTGATCTCTTTCAGCTCTTTTGCCACTCTATTCATCGTTTCGGTGTCGTGGATAGCCATCAGGTCGAATCTGAAACCGTCGATATGGTACTCGTCGGCCCAGTATTTCACGGAGTTAACGATATAATCCTGCATCTGCTGAAGGTCGGAGGCTGTTTCGTTCCCACATCCGGAGGCGTCGGAATAGCTTCCATCTTCGCGGTGGCGATAATAATACCCCGGAGCTGTCAGCGAGAAATTGCTGCCGTCGTTCTCTGCAGTGTGGTTATACACCACATCCATTATCACTCCGATTCCCGCGTCGTGGAGAGCCTTCACCATCTCTTTCATCTCCTTTACCCTAACCTCCGGGCTTTCCGGATTGGTGGAATAAGAGCCTTCGGGAGCATTATAGTTCTGTGGATCATAACCCCAGTTATAGACATTCTTTTGCAAGTTGGCTTCATCCACAGAATTGTAGTCGTAGCTCGGCAAGATATGCACATGGGTGATACCCAGTTCCTTGAGATGGTCTATTCCGGTTTTTTCTCCCGACGGGGTAGTGGTGCCATCTTCTGTCAGAGCGAGGAATTTACCCTTGTTCGTGATGCCGGATGAGGGATGCATTGACATGTCGCGATGGTGCATCTCATAGACAATCACGTCAGTGAAATTATCCACCTTCGGGCCCTTGTCGTTTTCCCAACCCTCGGGATTTGTTTTTGCGAAATCTATGATGGCGGCACGTTTACCGTTTACCCCTACTGCTTTAGCCCATACGCCCGGAGTTTCGTTCAACCATTTGCCATCAAATTTTATTTGAAAAGTATAGAATTTCCCATATAGTTGTTCCGGAACCGAGGCTGTCCAGGTTCCGTTGTCTTTATGAAAACTCATCGGGATGGTTTTGACCGGATTCCCTCCCTTCCCTTGATTATAAATGTTTACAATAGCATCTTGAGCTTTAGGGCTCCATAGCCTCCAATGTGTGCCCTTTGAATCAACTGTTAATTCAAGATCCTCTCCTGAATAAGTGGGATATTCCTTGAATTTTGCGTCAAAATTGCTTTGAGCTGTCGCCGCAAGTGTCCCGGCGGCTAAAATTGTGGCTATAGCCATCGTTTTTATTTTCATGGTGGATTATTTTTTTAGGTCTGATTAAAGTGCCTCTATTATTTCCTTGCAAATATAAGGATTTATCAGATTGGCTGAACCTATTTCGACAGCATTTGCACCGGCCATCATCATTTCTTTTACGTCGTTGGCACTTGCAACACCACCGCAGCCGATAATCGGGAGGGTAGGGAAGGCCTGTCTGACTTGATAAACCATCCGCAGTGCCACAGGGAAGATTGCAGGGCCTGAAAAACCACCCATCACATTGGCGATGACAGGTTTTCCGGTATTCAGGTCGAATCTCATGCCAAGGAGGGTATTGATGAGGCATAATCCGTCTGCGCCTCCGTCAACAGCTGCTTTAGCCATTCTGACGATATCCCCGACATTGGGCGTCAGCTTTACATAAAGCGGCACTGTGCATACCCCTTTCACCTCTCTGACAAGACTTTCAAGCACGTCGGGATCTGTGCCGAAGCTCATCCCTCCCCCATGCACGTTGGGGCAGCTCACATTCAATTCTATCAGCCCTATTTGCTCCTCACGTGTGATCTTTTCGCAACATTCCCGGTATTCATCGGTTGAAAATCCGCTGATGTTGGCTATAATGGGCTGATGAAACACCTCCCTAAGTCGTGGAAGCTCCCGGGATATGACGGCATCAATGCCCGGATTTTGTAATCCTACGGAATTGATGAGCCCGCTGCTACATTCTGCCACTCTCGGCAACGGATTGCCCGCACGAGGCTCCTTAGTTGTCCCTTTGAACGATATGCTCCCCAGAATGTCTATGGGATAAAATTCATTCATTTCATACCCGTAGCCGAAACATCCCGATGCGGGTATCACAGGATTCTGCAGTTCAAGATCTCCTAATTTCACTCTCCCCATGACCTAAAATTTTAATTCGCTTTTCTTGAATACGGGTCCATCTTTACAGATCCTTCGCGGACCATTGGCTGTCTCCATGCTGCAGCACATACATGCTCCGAATCCACATCCCATCTTACATTCCAGGCTCAATTCCCCCTCTGTGGGCAGATTCATCAGTGCCTTCAACATCGGCATAGGTCCGCACGCATAGAAATAGTCGTAGTCAAGATTCTTCTCACGGATTACATCGGTTACAAATCCTTTCGTCCCTTCCGAGCCGTCAACAGTAGCAATAAATGAGGTAATTCCTGATTCCTGCAATGCTTTTTCCATTCCCCAGGATTCTCCTGAAGTGTTGTAACCCAATACAACCTGAGGCTTCACACCGCTTCCCATCAGGTCGTATGCCAATTGGAAGAGAGGTGCAGCACCGATACCTCCTCCCAGAAGGAGGGGCTTTTTAATTCCTTCGGGTATCGAGAAGCCGTTGCCAAGATCCAGAAGGATGTCGAGCATTTCTCCGGGTTTCATTTCGGAGAGTTCCCGGGTGCCTTCTCCGGCTATGTTGTAATAGAGGTGGATTTCACCCTCTTTAGGAAAATATCGACTGACGGAAATAGGGCGTCTCAGATATTTTCCCGGAATGGCTATGTTGACAAACTGTCCGGCCCTGAAGTTTTCCCAAAGGGGAAAATCTGTGTCGCAGAGGTTGTCTTCATGGTTTGATTTCCGTTCCGGTCCCCTCAGACGCAGAAAAAATGTTCTGTCTGAAACCTTCCTGTTTTCCTCTATTCTAAGAAATTTCCTGATATCTTTCATTCTTCGTCGATAGTAGAGACTTTCATTGTGATATCTTCAAGCACATCGAGCAACACTTCCACTGTCTCCAGCGATGTGAAGACTGTGACGTTATTGTCTATCGCGGTCCTTCTGATATGGTAACCGTCTCGGTGGGAATGGTCGGCTCCTATATCCATGGTGTTGATCACATAGCTCACATGGCCCTGGCGCAACGATTTCACTATATCGTCGCTCCCTTCGCTCAACTTTTTGACAAGGCGTGTCCGAATACCGTTATTCCTCAGGAATTCTGCCGTGCCGCGGGTTGCCTCGATATTGAAGCCCAGCCCGTAGAATCTCTTTATGAGGGGGAGAGCCCGCTCTTTGTCACTGTCACCTATCGTAACGAATACCGTTCCATAGTTGGATACATCCATTCCGCTGGCTTGCAATGATTTATATAGGGCTCTCTTCAAACTCCTGTCGTAGCCTATAGCCTCTCCGGTAGATTTCATCTCCGGCGAAAGGTAAGTATCCATACCTCTCAACTTATTGAAGGAGAAGGCCGGGGTTTTCACAAACCATCTCTTCTTTTCTGTCGGATAAAGCTCCTGAATACCCTGCTCTTTCAGGCTTTCCCCGAGCATTACCCGGGTGGCAATCGGAGCCAATGGCTGACCTGTGGCCTTAGAAATGAAGGGGACTGTTCTTGATGAACGCGGATTCACCTCTATCACAAACACTTCCTCATTTCCATCCACGATAAACTGGATGTTGTAGAGGCCCACGATACCGATTTCCTTACCGAGTTTCACGGTATGGTCCAATATAGTGTCTTTCACTTTTTGACTCACGCTGAAGGTGGGATATACGCTCATGGAGTCGCCGGAATGGACTCCCGTGTGTTCCACGTGTTCCATTATACCGGCCACAAATACATCCTTGCCGTCGCATACTGCATCCACTTCAAGTTCCTTACCCATTATATAACGGTCTACAAGCACGGGATGCTCCACATTCACTTCCACAGCCTCATGGAGATATTTCCTGAGTTGCTCTTCATTGCTCACTATCTGCATGGCACGGCCTCCCAATACGAAGCTGGGTCTCACAAGCACCGGATAACCGATCTCATTGGCAGCCTTTATTCCCTCTTCGATGGTGGTGACTGCCACTCCTTTCGGTCTCGGGATATTCAGTTTCTCCATAATAGCCTCGAAGCAACCTCTGTCTTCGGCGTTGCGGATTGCATCGATGCCGGTTCCTATGATTGGTGCACCATGTTCTGCAAGTCTTTCAGCAAGATTTATGGCTGTCTGACCTCCGAGGGTCACGATCACTCCGTCGGGTTTCTCATGGTCAAGCACATTCAAGACATCCTCCACTGTCAGAGGTTCGAAATAAAGCTTGTCGCTTGTGGTGTGGTCGGTTGAAACTGTTTCAGGATTGTTGTTCACCACAATGGCCTCATATCCGGCCTTGCGTATTGCCCAGATGGCATGAACTGTGGAATAATCGAATTCTACACCCTGACCGATTCGGATGGGGCCTGAACCCAACACCACAATCTTTTTCTTCTTCGAGGGTATCGACTCATTCTCCGTGTCATATGTCGAATAGAAATAATCTGTGGTGGAATGGAATTCGGCTCCACAGGAGTCGATCATTTTATAGACGGGCTTGATGCCGTTGTCAAGGCGGAATTTCCTTACCTCATCCTCGTTGGAATTCCAGCAACCGGCAATGTATTTGTCGGAGAATCCGAATGCCTTCGCTGTTTTGAGGGTCTCGGCATCCCAAGCGTTTGCCTTTACCCGATGTTCAATATCGATGATATTCTTCAGTTTGTCGAGGAAGAACATATCGATCTTGGTGCGGTTATAAATATGTCCGGCGTCAACTTCCCTACGGAGCAATTCGGCGATGGCATATAGCCGGTCGTCGGTCGGTGTCTTTATATAGTCGAGTAGTTTATCTGTGGTGTAATCATCGAATTTTGCGAGATACAGGTGATTGACACCTGTTTCCAGTGATCTCACGGCTTTGAGTAAGGATTCCTCGAAATTCCTGCCGATGCTCATCACCTCCCCGGTGGCCTTCATCTGGGTGCCAAGCTCATTGGATGCATCCGCGAATTTGTCGAACGGGAAACGGGCAATCTTAGTCACTACATAATCCAACGCCGGCTCGAAACTTGCCGGGATATGGCCTAAGTTAATCTCGTCAAGATGTAATCCCACAGCGATTTTTGCACTCACCCTCGCGATAGGATAGCCGGAGGCTTTCGATGCTAGGGCAGATGATCTCGACACGCGAGGATTCACCTCGATAAGATAATAGTCAAAAGACAATGGGTCGAGGGCAAACTGCACGTTGCATCCTCCCTCTATCTTCAAAGCGCGAATGAGTTTCAGTGCGCTGTCTCTCAGAAGCTGGTATTCTTTGTTCGATAAGGTTTGAGAAGGAGCCACAACTATAGAGTCGCCGGTATGCACTCCTACAGGATCGAAATTCTCCATAGAGCAGATAGCGATTACGGTGTCGTTGGCATCGCGCATCACTTCAAATTCTATCTCCTTGAATCCCTTGATGCTCTTTTCAACCAAAACTTGGTGGACCGGAGAAAGGTCAAGAGCAGTACGCATCAATTCGCGCAATTCCTCTTCATTATCTGCGAAGCCGCCTCCCGTTCCTCCTAACGTGAAGGCCGGCCGAAGGATTACGGGATAACCTATCTTTTTGGCTATTTCCACACCTTTTTCAATGCTGTCGGCCACATCGCTCGGCAAAACGGGTTCTCCGATTGATTCACACAATTCCTTGAAAAGCTCACGGTCTTCAGCGCGCTCTATACTGTCGAAGGATGTACCTAAGATCTCAACTCCACATTCATCCAGGATACCTTTCTTTGCAAGCTGCACGGCAAGGTTCAGACCTGTCTGACCTCCAAGCCCCGGCACTATTGCGTCGGGTCGCTCATATCTCACGATTTTTGCTACATATTCGAGAGTGAGCGGTTCCATATATACTTTATGGGCTATCTCCGGATCGGTCATGATGGTGGCCGGATTGGAATTCACCAACACCACTTCATATCCCTCTTCTTTCAGAGCCGCGCAGGCCTGGGTGCCTGCATAGTCAAATTCAGCTGCCTGTCCTACTACGATAGGGCCCGACCCTATCACCATAATCTTCTTTATATCTGTTCTCTTTGGCATAATCTCTTTTCTTAAATCTCCCTAACTTTCCAACTTTATATATTTATTACTTTACCTCTCTATCTTGTCATTTCTATAAACTTGTCAAACAGGTAGATGGAGTCTTGTGGCCCCGGTGCGCTCTCGGGATGGAACTGAACGGATATCACTTTCTCTTTCTCACATTCCAGGCCCTCCACGGTGCCGTCAAGAAGATTGATATGAGTCACTTCCAACGGAGTTGCTTTCACTGATTCCTTATCCACGGCAAAACCGTGGTTCTGGGCTGTAATCAGCACTTTGCCGCTCTTAAGGTCTTTCACCGGATGGTTACCTCCCCTGTGTCCGGGATTTATCTCGCAGATTTTTGCTCCGTAAGCCAAGGCAAGAAGCTGATGACCCAGGCAAATGCCGAACATCGGCACTTTCCCTCGCAGCTGCTTGAGGGTCTCAACCACTTCAGGCAGGTCTTCGGGACTTCCGGGGCCGTTGGAAATCAACACTCCGTCGGGATTGAAATCCAATATTTGTTCTGCACTCGTGGTGTAAGGCACAACCGTAACGTTGCAACCATTGTAATTGAGACTCCTCACCATATTCAGCTTCATGCCGCAGTCGATTGCCACTATGTCATGCTTGCAGTTGGCAGTGCGCGCAAACCATCTTTTCTTGCAGCTCACTTTACTGACAAGATCTTTGGGTCGCGGATGAGCCTTTATCTTGGCAACTGCCTCCTCAGTCGGTGTGTCGGCATCGGTTATGATAGCCCGGATGCCACGTGAGTCTCTCAGAATTCTGGTAAGCATTCTGGTGTCAAGTCCGCTTATGCCCGGTATCTCGTTCTCTTCAAGAACTTCCGCAAGGGTTTTAGTGTAACGGAAGTTGGAAGGGGAGTCGTTGTTCTCCTTCACTATCATACCTCCGATCTTAGGAAATTTCGTCTCATAGTCCTCATCTGTGATTCCGTAGTTTCCTATCAAGGGATAAGTCATTACTATAATCTGATCGGCATAGGAGGGGTCGGAGAGTATCTCCTGGTAACCCACCATCGATGTGTTGAACACCAGCTCGCCCACTCGTTCCTCATTTGAGGCGAACCCCTGGCCGTAGAATTCCCGGCCATCTTCAAGCACAAGTTTCTTTTCAGGATTTTTCATAATCTGTCGTATACGGTTCTTCCGTTATGTATTGTCAGTTTGATTACTCCTTTTAGTGTCTCTCCCTCGTAAGGTGTCGACCTCCCCATTGTCCGGAAAGTCGAGGGATCCACTATATAACTCTCTGATAGATTTATCAGCGTAAGATCAGCTATCTGACCCTCTTCGAGATATTTGTTATAGCTCCGGCCTATGAGTTTTCTGGGATTTATCGACATTAGTTCCACAAGCCTTTCCAAATGTATGATGCCTGATTCCACCATGGTGGTGTAGACGGCCGAGAATGCTGTCTCGAGTCCCACGACTCCCATGGCGCTACCCGGAAGTCCCTTTGATTTCTCCTCTAAGGAATGGGGAGCGTGATCGGTGGCTATGACATCGATCGTGCCGTCGGCCACACCCTTTCTCAGTGCTTCCCTGTCTTCTATAGAACGGATTGGTGGATTCATCTTGAATCTTCCCTCTTCCCGAAGGTCACGGTCACTGAAAGTAAGATAATGGGGCCCGGTTTCACAGGTCACTCTTAGCCCTTCTTTCTTGGCTTCTCTGACAAGATCCACACTCTCTTTGGTTGAGACATGGCAGATGTGGAGGCGGCAGCCTGTTTCCCGTGCAAGTCTGATATCTCTTTCCACTTCCCTCCATTCCGATTCTGAAGGAATTCCTTTGTGACCATGGATGCGTGAGTATTCTCCGTCATGGATGTATCCGCCGTTGAGGAGGGATTCAACTTCGCAGTGGGCCGCGAGTATTTTCCCTGTTCCGGCTATTCCGTACATTGCTCTGCGCATCGTCTCCTCATCCTGCACTCCGCTTCCGTCGTCGGAAAACCCTGCAACGTAAGGAGCGAGGGCCGAATAATCTGTCAACTCTTTTCCCCGGCGACCCTGTGTAATCGTAGCGAATGGAACGACCTCTATTTTTGAATCCCGTTCGATTATATTTAACTGCTCGCGTAGATGTTCAAGCGTGTCGGGAGCAGGATTGAGATTCGGCATCGGACATACCATTGTGAAACCTCCGGCCGCTGCTGCCTCCGTACCGGTGGCTATCCTCTCTTTATAGGAATAGCCCGGTTCGCGCAGGTGAACATGCATGTCGGCAAGTCCGGGGATGACCAGAAGGTTAGGTGCGTAAGGACTCTCCTCCCGAAAATCGAAAGGTGAGATACTGCTTATAAGGCCATCTTTAATCCGGATATTACACTTTGCAAAGCCACTCCGGGTGAGCGCAGTCACGCCTGTAAGGTTGTAATTTGCATCCATAAATATTATAAAAAAGGCAATTCGACTACCGAACTGCCTTTAAATTTTTGAAAAAATTGATTGTTCGAGGAAATTTCCCTCGTTTTTGGAAGCTTCATTTGCTTTCCTGCTGGGCCATCCTTCCAATTGATGTGTCATCAATTCCTAATTTGGAGGTGCCAACCAGATTCGAACTGGTGTCAACGGTTTTGCAGACCGGTACCTAACCACTCGGACATGGCACCATTGCAAAGTAGGCTTGATTGCCATTGCGGATGCAAATTTACTTACAAATTCTTATACATCCAAATTAAGATAGATATTTTAATTTCTATTTATCAAATTGAAGATTGTATTTCTTAATTAGTTGTATGATCCAAGATTTTTGATTAACTTAGCAGAAAATTCCAGGATGATAAGAAATTGGCAACGACAGCAAAACTGGCAAGCCCTTGACTTACAAGTAGCTGAAAACGGAATTTATTTCTGTGGCGTTACAATTTTTTCAATATTATAGGCAATTCGTTTTTTCGGATTGCCTTTTTTATGTAATCACCTGCTAAAATCTTTATTAGAGCAAAAGAATTAATACAATGGATAATAAGGATGCAATACTTCTTACAAAAGCCAAGGTCCTGACAAAAAATGGAATAAAAGATACCAATCTATTGATTGAAAATGGGAAAATATCAAAATTTCTGGAAGATTTACCCGTAGAGTTCCCTGGTAAAATATATGATATTTCTTCCTGCTATGTAGTACCTTCTTTTGTGGATATGCATGTTCACTTACGGGAACCAGGATTTGGATATAAAGAAACAATAAAATCGGGAACCATGGCAGCCGCAGCCGGAGGCTTTACTACAGTTTGTCCCATGCCAAACGTAAATCCGGCTCCTGATACTTTGGATAACCTTAATGTTCAATTGGATATAATTAAGAATTCAGCCATTGTAAATGTTATTCCTTTTGCAACTATAACTCGCGGAAGGGATGGTAAGGAACTTGTAGATTATCAGTCCTTATCTCCTTATGTAGCCGGATTTTCTGATGATGGCACAGGAGTTCAGTCCGAAGAAATAATGAAAAAGGCAATGGAAGGCATTGCTCCGACAGGGAAACTGCTTTCAGCTCATTGTGAAGTGGAATCTCTCGTAAAAGGTGGATATATACATGACGGAAAATATGCAAAAATTCATAATCATAAAGGCATAAATTCAGAATCCGAATGGAAAGAAGTTGAAAGGGATATAAAACTTTCGGAAGAAACAGGATGCAGACTTCACATTTGTCACATATCCACAAAAGAAACCGTCGATTTAATAAGAGAGGCTAAGTTAAAAGGATTAAAGGTTACTTGTGAAACCGGTCCGCATTATCTTACTTTCAATGATGAGGATTTACAGGAACACGGACGTTTTAAAATGAATCCCCCAATCCGTTCTAAGGTTGACCGGGATGCTTTGCGTCAAGGACTGATCGACGGTACAATAGATGTAATTGCTACTGACCATGCTCCACACTCCGAAGAGGAAAAGAGTAAAGGTCTTGAGAAGAGTGCAATGGGTGTAGTAGGCTTGGAAACGGCATTCTCTGCTGTTTACACCACGATGGTCGCATCAGGTTTAATGTCTTTTGAACGACTTGTTGAAGTAATGTCTGTAAGGCCTAGACAATTATTAGGTTTGCCTCCGATGCCATACTTGGAAGAAGGAATGACTGCAGATCTGGTAATTTTAAATCTAGATGAAAAATATATTGTCAATCCGGATAATTTTAAATCTTTGGGAAAGGCTTCTCCCTATTCAGGATTGACCCTGCAAGGTAAAATTAAAATGACGATATATAACGGTAATCCGGTTTATAATTCACTATGAAGAATCCTGAAAAAAAGCTTGTGCTTGAAGATGGTCGCGAATTCCGTGGAATAGGATTCGCCTCCAATGATGAAAAAGTTGGCGAATTAGTTTTCAACACGTCTATGGTGGGATACCAAGAAATCCTCTCCGACCCCTCCTATGCTGATCAAATTATTGTGATGACCTATCCTCTTATAGGTAATTATGGTATCACAGATGAGGACTACGAAACAAAATTTCCATCTATAGGTGGAATGATCGTTAAAGAAAACAATGATTCTCCTTCAAACTTCCGTTATACTAAAACTCTAGCTGAAGTGCTTGAAGAAAACGGCATCCCGGGTATAAGCGGAATAGATACCCGAATGTTGACTCGTATCCTCAGAGATGCAAATGGTCTCAGGGCTATCATAACCGATGTGGATACTCCTACTGAAGAAGCGGTAGCTAAGATTAAGGCTAATCCCAGGCCTAAAAATCTTGTAAGTGGGGTGAGTTGTAAAAAAAGATGGTTTGCTCGAACCACAAATTATAAATACGATATAGTGGCAATCGATTGTGGAATGAAACTGAATATGGTGAGAAGTTTAAACCACAATGGATGTAATGTAACGGTAGTTCCTTGGAACACTTCCGCTGAACAAATCCTTGATTTCAATCCTGACGGTGTTTTGATTTCAAATGGTCCCGGTTCGCCTGAAGATGTTCCCGAAGTAGTTGAAACTTTAAAACAACTTAAAGGTAAGGTTCCTATGTTCGGTATATGCTTAGGACATCAATTGCTGGCTTTAGCTTATGTAGCAAAAATTAGCGAAATAAATCCTGGTCACCGG
>JAFLTQ010000007.1 GCA_022510385.1 Muribaculaceae bacterium
TGTAGCTCAGTTGGTTAGAGCGACGGATTGTGGTTCCGTAGGTCGTGGGTTCGAGCCCCATCTTCCACCCACCCCAATTTCCAACCCCAATTTCAGAGGATTCTCCCTTCGGGGAGGATCCTCACCTTTTTTATAATATATCTTTATTGAGTATATCTGATTATTTTTTTACTAAATTATACAATAAAAAATTTTATTCCCTTACTTCCATTATATGATAACTACTTCAATTCAGCCAAAGAAATCCGGAGTGAGACAGTTGGTCTGTTTATTAGTTTGCGTAATGATTATGCTCGTATATCCTATATGGAAGGAAAATAAGATTTTTGGTATTGACCTGCCACAAGAAAAGAATGATGAAACTATAGAAACATTGACTCCAACAGAAAATGGTTTTATAATAAACACCACTGAAATTGGTAAGAATATTATTGGATATGGAGGCCCTACTCCCGTAGAAATCTATGTTGAAAATGGCAAAATACAAAAAATCAATACACTCCCAAACAAAGAGACACCAGAATTTTATGGAGCCATAAGAAACTCGGACATACTTGAAAGTCTTGACGGGAAAACATTAGCAGAAGCCATGGAGACTCCTATTGATGGAGTTGCCGGGGCTACATATTCTTCCAATGCTATTATTGCAAATATCAGAGAGGGTATCGAATACGCTGCTAAGAATGAAAATCTTATTATTTCTGTTGAAAAAAAGAGTGAAAAACTACCCCTTAAATTTTATATCACAATAATTATTATATTGGCAGGCGGAATCATACCATTCTTTATCAAAGATAAACGCTATAGGATTTTACAATTGACGTTGAATGTTTTGTTGTTAGGCTTCTGGGGAGGAACATTTATTTCCTATTCAATCATGACTTCATTTGCGACAAACGGAATAACAAAAGTTGTATTGATTCCAACAGCATTGATGCTCATCGCTGCTTTTATCTATCCTTTTTTTGGCAAGAAAGATTATTATTGCTTATGGATTTGTCCCTATGGGTCGGCTCAAGAACTGATGGGGAAATGTCTAAAGTTCAAGATAAAAATGAAACCGGGTCTTATCAAGTGGTTGAATTATTTCCGTCAGGCTCTTTGGTTTGTTTTAATGTGGCTTCTCTGGACAGGATTATGGTTTGACTGGATGGGATATGAACCATTTGCAGCATTCTTCTTCACTGATGCCTCTGTAGTGACTCTAAGTATTGCAGGAGCCTTCCTTCTTCTCTCTTTCTTTGTGCAAAGACCATATTGCAGATTTGTATGCCCAACAGGAACCCTCTTCAAGATTAGTGAAGGTAACTTACAAATTTAGAATCTATATTCCGTAACTTTGCACTCTCTTCTATCTTTAAAATTATCACATGACTTAAGGACTGGTTTAAGGGAGAAAACAATATATTGAGTGTCTGCCATCCGGAGAGTCATTAATGTTTTGTAATAAAAAGAGATACCGTCAAGAGCATCATGTGAGAATTCATATGGAGTCAAAATTAGCCCCGTCTCTGTTTTATTAAGAAACGGGGCAAGTTATATTTCTATTCCTGTAATTAAATCATAATTTATACGATATTAGATCTAAATTAAGATTATTTTGATGTTAGCACATACATCCCCAAAATATTTAGACCGCCACTCGACGTATTAGAAATCTTGATAAGGCATGGCTCGGCAGAAAATGCAGCCCCTGTCAAATCCAAATCTACAACTCCCTTTTTCTGATTGAGTGTAGCCAATGTTTGCCATGTGTTTCCATTGTCGGAACTCATCTCTATACTACCCACATAATTTCCTGTTCGTAACATCTTTAATTTTAAAGCACTTAGGCTCGGGCAGGATAATGTCATCTTCCCACTTTCCTTGTTTAACTGAAGAGAACCGACTAAGTTTGTATACTCTTCATTTTTATACTCAGGCTGAAAACTACCATTAGAGAGAACAATTGTTCCATTTTCAATCCAGGCGTTGGTCTGAGTTGCATTCTCAGCATTGAAATAGAAGAAATCCAAACCATCTGATGAAGTGATGAATGGCTCACCTTCATCAAGAGGGTCTGAGCCGGTTGTGCCCTCACCTCCACCTATTCCATTGAAGCCAGGGGCTGCATTTCCGTCTCCAAACGGGAACTCTGCTCCTGAAGTGGAATCTCCTCCATTAACTGTGGCATCCGCTGCATCTCCCCATGCGAGACTCTCCTCATAGTTACCTATTACAGTAGATTTATAACCGGTTATCGCTTTCTTCAGCTCTGTTATTACTCCATCATTCTTATCTTGTAAATTATTATTGAAAGTCCACTTGAAATCTCCATGGTTGATTCGTCCCGCTCCATATTCTCCCATAACTATTCCCGGGACATCAGTGGCATAATCGGTTAAATATGAATACATTAGAGATGGGTCAGTATCCCAATTGCTATATGTATCACCACCCGATTTAGCCTTTACAGCTGCAGGTACCTTTTCATCACGAGATGTCACCTCATAACAATCAAATTCTACAGTGTTGGCCTCGCTCCACGGACGATAAAAATACCATCCACGAATTTCATTAGCGAATGCCTTTATGGATCCTCCCGACTCGCCGGAGAAAGTACCTTTACCACTCGGACTCGAACTTTCACCCATTATGTCAGACCCTTGAAGAGATGTCAAGATAGGATACTTACAATCACGGAAATAATTGGCTTCTACAAAAACATCTGAACCGCTGGTTGCTCCAATTCCATATTTACAGTTTCCATCAAAATAATTGTTGTAAACGTGTACACTCATTGTGCGAATGCGTGGATGTCGTGAATCGCTATGGTCAAACCAGTTATGATGATATGTAATCCAATTTGGCCCGCTTTCGCTTGTCATCCCGCAAAGAGATGACTTCCCGGAATCAAAGAAATGGTTATAGCTTATGGTAAGATATTGGGAGTCTCCTTTCAAATCAATCGTGCCGTCTCCTTTGGCTTGATCGGAATCTCCTCCTGCCTGTCCGTAGAAAAGATCAAGATTATGTACCCAAATATGAGAGTTGTCAGTATCGATTGAAACACAATCATCCATACAATCCATAATTGCAAAATTTCTAAGCTCTATCCCCGAAGCGTTACGCAATAGAAAGCCGAATCCATGAACAGTGGCATCTTCTCCTATTCCCTCTATTGTTATATTCAATTGCTGATAGGCATTTGCCCCTTTTATCTGCAAACCTTCTGCCGAGCTCCCGAAAGCATCCATTGCCCCCGCAGGAAGGCGTCCTATTATCCTAAAACACAATGGAGTAGCCTCAAGATCTTTTTTCTGGTATGCACTGATTATACCTTGGAATCCTGTAGCGGTCACTGTCTTTTTCCCCTGAATAACATCAGTTGTAATGCTTTTTGCTGTCTCAGCCGTGACATAAAACACTTTTGCATCTGTTTTCAGTGTACCGTCATTATTATATGCTCCTATTCCTTCATTAAAATTAAAATGAGCAAAACCACTACGATCGTGAGCCTTTACATTCAAAATACCTGTTTCTGCTTCCAAGCCTTCCATTAATGTGCCTTCGATTACAGGAACAACTTTCATTTGATATTGACCCTCCTTTAGTCCCGGGATGTCTGCCCGACCATAACTGCCATAATTGCGAACAAGCTGATAATCCAATCTATTCCACTCTTGCTCATCCACACTCTTTACAAATACGTAATAATTGGAAGCCTCCGGCATATTGGCCCATTTTACATAGGCAGTTTCAAACCATCCACCGGCTCCCGTTAATTGAAGGCCTTCAATGTTACTCTTATTGCCCTTTTGAAATGAAACTCCGGTTACAGTGCCTTCATAAAAAGTTGGAACCCCGGTTATAGGTGTCACAGTAACTCGATCTGCTTCAAAATCTATACGCTCTACAGATTCCGTTTCATAAGTTTCAACCCTTCCATCACTTAAAGTAAAATTAACTTTATTCTGAGAATGTAGGGTTAAGACACTTGCAAGAGTCAGGGCCGATAAAATAATATATCTGTTCATTTCAGTTATCTTTTTACAAATTTGACAAAATTATTACCCGACCTCATTATGTAGACTCCTGAAGGGAAGGAATCTATATTTAAAATAGCTTTGCCGTTGCCGTCAGCTTTCCCGGAAGATTCTTTAACTCCATTCAGACTATACACAGAAATGGGAGCACCGGCTTCCAAGCCTTCTACTATTAATTTCCCACCTTCAATTTTGCTGTTGAAATTAAACATTTTCAAATCATTGATTCCGGCATTATATTCCAACGACAAGAGCACTTTGCTCATATCTATGCTTTCTGACTCATTGCCGTAATTTAGAACCACATTATCTCCATCAAAAGTAATGGAACTGACTACCTTGTCGACTTTTTCTCCATTTATGAGAAGTGTCTGTGTGGTTTCTGCAAGCATACACGGCGCAATTAACAATGCTCCAAGTATGCAAACAAGGATTCTCTTTTTCATGATATTTTAGAATATTGATTAGGTTTTGATTCACAATGATACCGACAAGACCATTACCATTATGACTTTTTTTTGAACATTTAGGTTTATAGCCATTGCCTTAAGCTGTTTATATAAAGTCAGCTCTATTTAATAATTAGTCCAATTTATGGATTACAAGACCCGACCTCAACTTTGGTTCAAACCATGTGGTCTTAGGCGGCATTATATTCCCTGAGTCTGCAATATTTATCAACTGCTCCATAGATACAGGGTAAAGGGCTAACGCCATCTTCATTTCTCCGCTGTCGACTCTGCGTTTCAATTCTTCCAAACCCCGGATGCCTCCTACAAAGTCTATTCTCTTATCACTTCTAAGATCTTTGATTCCAAGAATGTCTCTAAGAATTAGATCGGAAGAGACGGTCACATCAAGCACACCAATCGGATCGGAGTCATTATAAGTGCCCTCTTTAGCTGTCAAAGAATACCATCTTCCGTCAAGATATAAAGAAAAATTATGTAACCTTGACGGCTTATAGATATTTACCCCTTTATCTTCTATTTCAAAGTTTTCTGACAATTTCTCCAGAAATTCTTGTGGAGTCAATCCATTCAAGTCTTTTACAACGCGGTTATAGTCGATAATATTAAGATGGGATGCCGGGAAAGCAACAGCCATAAAATAATTATATTCCTCATGGCCCTTATGGCCCGGATTATTTCTTGCTTTTTCTGCTCCAACGAGAGCTGCAGCTGCAGAGCGATGGTGACCGTCTGCTATATACATATTTGGAATTTTATCAAATTCCTCAGTGATTTTGTCAATAAGTTTTTGATCTGCTATTTTCCAAAGAGTATGGCCAAATCCATCAGGAGCGACAAAGTCATATTCCGGCTCTTGGGAGGTGACCTCCTTTATAATTTTTTCTAATTCTTCATTATCAGGGAAGGCAAAGAAAACAGGCTCTATATTGGCATTATTGACCCTGACATGTTTCATTCTGTCTTCCTCTTTATCCCTTCTGGTCAATTCATGTTTTTTGATCCTTCCCTCCATATAATCATTCACCCATGCTGCCACAACAAAACCATATTGTGTGCGGCCATCCATCGTTTGTGAATATATGTAATAATGCTCTTTATCATCTTCTATCAGCCATCCTTTCTCTTGAAACATCTTGAAATTTTCTGCTGCACGTTCATACACTTTTGGATCGTGTTCATCAGTGTCTGCTTCAAAATCAATTTCCGGCTTAATTATTCTATAGAGCGACTTCTCATTCCCTTCTGCCTCTTTTCTGGCTTCCTCGCTATTTAAAACATCGTATGGACGGGACACTATATCTTCCACTAAATGTTTCGGAGGACGGATGCCTCGGAATGGTTTTACTTTTGCCATAATTATATTTATATTAGATCTTAAGGTAAAATGTAATTTCAAAATTAATGAATTTTCCCATTTGGGCAAAAATAATATTGATGAACCTTTTCCGGGATCTTTTCATTTATCAAGGTGAACAATCCGAGGCGGGAGTTGTTTATATATTAAAATTATAAAAACTCCAGTTATGAAAAAATATGTATGTAATGTTTGCGGGTATATTTATGACCCGGCCAATGGAATTCCTGACGACGGTATAGCAGCCGGAACATCTTTTGAATCTTTGCCGGATTCATTTGTTTGCCCAATTTGCGAGGCTCCTAAAAGCGAATTCTCTCCGGTAGAATGAAGATATTTCCAATCATATTTATTGAAATCATTTAACCTCGGGATTTCCCGGGGTTATTTTTTTTTCCTTAAATTTGCATTGCTGAATTATACTGGCTCATCTTTTACAGACAATTGAGCCATTACACCATGAAACTGTTAGCAAACATCGGAGCAATTCTAACTATGATTGTCTGGGGCGTTTCTTTCCTCAGCAGTAAGATATTACTTGTTGACGGGGAATTTTCTCCCGTGGAGGTCTTTATCTACAGATTTGTTTTCGCTTATTTTTTGCTTCTTCTTTTTACATACAAAAAAATATTTTCAAATAATTTAAAAGATGAAGTTTTATTGTTGATATGCGGTATTTGTGGCGGTTCTATCTATTTTATCGCTGAAAACTATGCTTTGCAGTATACATCCACCGGGAATGTTTCTTTATTAGTCAGTATATCCCCTCTCTTTACAACTGCATTAATGGGTATTGTATATAGATTTATACCCAAACCTAACGTAATTATAGGTTCAGTGATTGCCTTTATCGGAGTTGCATGCATTATTCTAAATAACGGAGATGGATTTGAAATCAATCCCAAAGGAGATTTGATAGCGATTTCTGCTTCTTTATGCTGGGCTGTCTATACTATTGCAGTAAAAAGATTGACTCCCATTTATTCATCTCTATTTATAACCCGAAAACTTTTTTTTTATGGGGTTATAACAGCTCTACCTTTATTGATTTTACAACGCGAACCATTAAAATTAAACCTACTCTTTGATTTTAGTCAACCTCAATATCTACTTAATTTCCTTTTCCTTGGTTTGATATGCTCGGCATGCGCTTATCTTGTTTGGAATATTATAATGACTGTTTTGGGAGCTATAAAATCAAACAATTATCTTTATGTGCAACCATTGGTCACAATGATTGCCGCTTATTTTGTCTTGGGAGAGAAAATTTTCTTTTTGGGATATCTTGGCTGCTTCCTAATCATAGGAGGAATTTTAATCTCTGAAAAATTCCCTCAAAGAATAAAATAATTTTGAAAGAATCCTATCCGATTTTATCATATTTACCAACCGAAATAACGAGACACAATAGTTGAGAATCAACTGTTTCTGAAATCTTTGGGGGATTTCCCAATATGTTTTTTAAAGTATTTCCCAAAAAATGATTGCGTAGGGAAATTTAACTCATCTGAAATCTGTTGCACTGACATATTTGTAGACTTCAACAACACCTTGGCCTCCAAAATTACAAATCTGTCTATCCATTCCACCGCTGAAAAACCTGTTGTATCTTTCACAGTCCTTGACAAATGTTTGGGACTCACTTCCAATTTTCCTGAATAAAATTCGAGGAATCTCTCCTTTTTAAAATTTTGTTGCACCAAAGAAATAAATTTCTCGGTCAATCTGTGGGATGATTTCTTTGCCGCTTCAAGAATGGGAGGATAACATTTTGTTCCACACTCATAAAAAAAAGAAGCAATAGCCAGCACCATCGCCTGATATTCGTTTGGACCTTTTGAACCTGAAAAAATATCCTTGATATGGGAATAAAATCTTTGAAATTTATCTACAAGATTTGTGGGCACCGGAGTTACAGTAGCCATGGTAGCTGTGCCATAAGAGTTGCTGTCTTTTAACATTAGAAAAAGATTGTCGCAAAACCTTTGGCTCAAAACTATGAAAGAAGCCTCAAAATTACCGTTTGAGGCCACATTCTGGATAATCTGGCCTTGCTTGACATTAACTATGCATGGTCCTTTGAATTCATATCTAATCAAATCTATCTCTATGTTCCCTTCCCCCTCTTTCACAAAAATCGAGCAACTGGACGTAAATTTAACCGGGTCGGTTATTTCCGGTATCATTGAGCCTACAAAATTACAATAAACATAGAAATCCTGCTTTAAGATGTTAGACACATCTTCAACTAAATCAAGATTATATTTTAACCCCAATTCCATTTAATTTTTGCTTTATTTTGTAGATAACTTATGATTGCAAATATACTCATTTTAGCTATATTTGCAATCATAAACAGGTAAAGAAAAGAATATAAAACGTATTGAATTAGACATGTCTCAAACCACTCCCACTACCTATACATACGAAGATGCCTACGAGGCCTCTCTTAAATATTTCAACGGTGATCAACTGGCAGCCAGAGTCTGGGTGACTAAATACGCATTAAAAGATTCCTTTGGTAACATCTATGAAAAAAGCCCGGACGATATGCATCACCGTATCGCAAGAGCTATTTCAGAAGTTGAAAACCGCTACCCTTCCCCCCTAAAGGAAGAAGAGATATATGATGTTTTGAAAGATTTTAAATATATTGTGCCACAGGGAAGCCCAATGGCAGGAATCGGTAATGACTTTCAAGTCGGTTCTCTTTCAAATTGTTTTGTTATAGGTCTTGATCAAACTCCCGACTCCTACGGCGGGATTATTAAAATTGATGAAGAACAGGTGCAACTTATGAAAAGAAGAGGTGGAGTCGGACATGATCTATCTCATCTGAGACCTAAGGGAGCCCCGGTTAAGAATTCTGCTTTGACCTCTACTGGTCTTGTCCCTTTTATGGAGAGATACAGCAATTCTACTCGCGAAGTGGCCCAAGATGGACGCCGCGGCGCCTTAATGCTGACAGTTTCCATAAAGCATCCTGATTCCGAGGCTTTTGTAGATGCTAAAGCCACCCCCGGAAAGATAACAGGAGCAAATGTATCCCTCAGAATAGATGATGATTTCATGAGGGCAGTTAAAAATAATGAGAAATATCTATTAAAATTTCCAATTGATTCGGATAATCCTGATTTTACTAAAGAAATAGAGGCAAAAGCCTTATGGCAGAAAATTATACACAATGCATGGCAAAGTGCAGAACCCGGCGTCTTGTTTTGGGACACAATAACTCGTGAGAGTCTGGCTGATTCTTATAAGGATCAAGGATTTAAAACTATCTCAACCAATCCTTGCGGTGAAATTCCCCTCTGTCCTTATGATAGCTGCAGGCTTCTTGCCATAAATCTTTATAGCTATGTAAAAAATCCTTTCACTCCGCAGGCTTCTTTTGATTTCGAACTCTTCAGAAATCACGTTGCAAAGGCTCAGAGGATCATGGATGATATTATTGATTTAGAGCTTCAGAAAATTGATGCAATCATAGAAAAAATCAAAGATGATCCCGAGCCGTATGAAGTGAAACAGACTGAACTGAATCTTTGGAATAAGATTAAGAACAAAACAGGCAAAGGCAGGCGTACCGGATGTGGCACTACTGCTGAAGGAGATATGCTGGCTGCTTTGGGCCTGAAATATGGCACACGCGAAGCGACTGAATTCTCTGTGAAAATTCATAGGGAATTGGCCTTGGCATATTATCGGGCTTCTGTTGAAATGGCAAAGCAACGAGGTGCCTTCGAAATTTTTGATGCTCAAAAAGAAAAGAATAATCCTTTCTTACTGAGATTAAAAGAAGCTGATCCGGAACTCTATGACGACATGATGAAAGTGGGCCGTAGAAATATTGCATGCCTCACAATTGCTCCCACAGGCACAACATCTCTAATGACTCAGACAACTTCCGGCATAGAACCCGTGTTCATGCCCGTCTATAAAAGAAGAAGGAAGGTAAATCCCACCGACGAGAATGTCAGAATAGATTTCATAGATGATGTCGGTGACTCATTCGAGGAATATATTGTTTATCATCATAAATTTCTAACTTGGATGAAGATAAACGGTATAGAGCCTAAAGAGAATATGACCTCTGAAGAAATTGAAGAGCTCGTGAAGAAATCACCTTATTATGAGGCTACTTCCAATGATGTAGACTGGATGGAAAAAGTGAGGATGCAGGGCGCAATTCAAAAATGGGTAGACCATTCTATCAGCGTCACTATCAATCTCCCGAGCGATGTCCCCGAAGAATTGGTAGAAAATTTATATATGTTGGCATGGGAAACAGGCTGTAAAGGATGCACTGTCTATCGAGATGGATCTCGGTCTAATGTACTTGAGAATGTGAAAAAAACTTCCGAACAGAAAAATGCGATGGCAAGTTTGATTCATAACGTGGATCATGAAGTGAAACGCCCTGTTGAACTCGAAGCCGATGTCGTTAGATTCCAAAACAATAAAGAGAAATGGATCGCTTTCGTGGGTTTGGTCGATGGGAAACCATATGAAATTTTCACCGGTCTGGCTGATGATGAAGATGGTATCTTTTGTCCGAAAAGTGTAAATCATGGCAAGATTATAAAGGCAACTGATGAAAACGGCAAGAAAAGATATGACTTCCAATTCATAAATAAACGTGGATATAAAACCACTATCGAAGGACTTAGCGAAAAATTTAATCCTGAGTTCTGGAATTATGCCAAACTTATCTCAGGAGTCTTGAGATATGGTATGCCCATTGATCAAGTATTAAAACTTGTTGGAGGTCTTGAATTGGATTCCACAAGTATCAACACTTGGAAAAATGGTGTTGAACGAGCTTTGAAGAAATATCTTCCCAATGGAACAGAAGCCAAAGGACACAAATGTCCTAATTGTGGGGCTGAATCACTTGTCTATCAGGAAGGTTGCCTGATATGTACCAGTTGCGGAAGCTCTCGATGCGGCTAATAACTACATTGAAAAGCAACAAATAACAAGCAATGACAAATCATAATTGTTTAAAAAAAAATCTCAGATAATAACATGAAAATCTCGTTTAACCTTAATTATCACACTCAATGGGGAGAATCTCTCTATTTATGCGGTGATTTAGTGGAACTTGGTTCAGGCGATCCTCGGGAAGCTCTTGAAATGAGTCTCGTTTCGCCCGATTTGTGGCGCGTGGATGTTGAATTCTCTCAAAATCCCCCCGCTTTTGATTTCTTTTTTGTGGTGAAATCGAAAGAGAAAGAATGGAGATTTGAATGGGGTAATCCACACCATTATAAGGGATGCGACAATGTCGGCGAAGTGAAAATTTTTAGTTCCTGGCAGGATATGCCTTTTGATAAACCTTATTACTCATCAGCTTTTGTGGATGGAATATTACAGCGCTCCCATCGCGACAAGGAGTTGCCTGTATACCCGGATACAGTCAGACTAAAGGTAAGCGCTCCGATGGTCTATCCCGATGAAGTCCTTGCCATATGTGGAGAGGGCAATCTTTTAGGGAACTGGCTACCCTCGAAATCCCTTATCATGAATGATGCTGAATATCCCGACTGGTGCGCAAATATTCCACTTTCAGAATGTAAGCAGCCTTTTGAATATAAGTTCGTGGTGCTTAAAAAAGACACTCGCGAGGCTGTGGCATGGGAAACCGTAAATAATAGAATTTGTGGTTTTGTAAACGAAAAGCCCGGATCACTTATTTTCGTCGACGGTCTTCGCTTTGCAAATCCGCGTGACCATTGGAAAGGAGCAGGAACTGCTATCCCTGTATTTTCTATAAGAACTAAAGAAGATAACGGTGTCGGTGATTTCTTAGACCTTAAGGAAATGGTGGATTGGTGTGTTTTGACCGGTCAAAAGATCCTTCAAGTCCTTCCAATCAACGATACAACTAAAACAAACACATGGGTTGACTCCTATCCATATAGTGCAAATTCAACTTTTGCACTCCATCCTATGTACCTGCGCCTTGAGAAAGTGGGTATTCTTAAGGATTCGAAAAAAATGACAGCTTATAATAAAGAAGCCGCTCGTCTCAACAATTTGAACGAAGTTGATTATGAAGCAGTCACAAAAATGAAGGCTGCCTATCTGAGAGAAATTTTCACACAAGATGGAGCAGACACACTTGCCACTGAAGAATTCAAAAAATTCTTTGAAAAAAATGAAGACTGGCTAATGCCTTATGCCGCATGGAGAGTTTTGTGTGAGAAATATAAAACTCCGGATAATAATGCATGGGGTGAATATTCCAATTTTGAATATAACAAAGTTTCCAAATTCTGCGATGAAAACAAAGAGGAGATAGAATTCCGTTATTTTATCCAATATCATCTCGACAAGCAGCTCCATGAAGTGCGCGACTATGCTCATTCTAAAGGCGTCGTATTAAAGGGAGACATTCCTATCGGCATTAGCCGTTATAGCGCAGATGCATGGCAATCACCTCGACTTTTCAACATGGATTGTCAGGCAGGTGCACCACCGGATGATTTCTCAGTGCTCGGACAAAACTGGGGTTTCCCGACTTATAATTGGGAAGAAATGTCAAAAGATGGATTCCTTTGGTGGAAAGCCAGATTCAGAAAGATGGCAGAATATTTCGATGCTTACAGAATTGACCATATTCTTGGGTTCTTTAGAATATGGCAAATTCCTCTCAATGCTCTTCATGGATTGCTTGGTTATTTCAATCCGGCTCTCCCCTTCTCTCCTGAAGAATTGCGCCATAACTACGACTTCTGGATTAATCCGGAAATTCAGACTAAACCATTGATTCTTGAATGGATGTTGACAGATTTCTTTGGAGATGCTGTGGAAGAAGCGAAAGTTAAATATTTAGATTATATTGGAGATGGGAAATATCGTCTTAAAGACTACGTAAATACCCAGGCAAAAGTGGCTCGTTATTTTGAGCAAGTTGAAAAGAACGACCGAAATACAAGAATAGCTCAGGCTTTGATGGGGTTGATAGATGACGTGCTTTTCATAGAGGATCCATATAAGAAGGGTCATTATCACCCCAGAATCGCAGCTCAGTTCACCTACCAATTCAGGATTCTGACCGACTACGAAAAATGGTGTTTCAATCGTTTATACAACGACTTCTTCTATCATCGCCACAATGATTTCTGGTATGGAAAAGCTATGTGGAAATTGCCACCTCTGATCAATTCCACCGGTATGTTGTGTTGTGCGGAAGACCTTGGCATGATACCTGCTTGTGTGCCTGAAGTAATGTCTCGACTCGAGATTCTATCTCTTGAGATACAAAGAATGCCTAAGGATCCGAAACTTGAATTTGGTGATACTTGGAGATATCCTTATTTCTCGGTTTGCACTACTTCAACTCACGATATGGGAGGCATACGCGTCTGGTGGGAAACTGACAGAGCCGTCACTCAAAGGTTCTATAACAATGCACTTCATGAACATGGCGAGGCTCCTTATTACGCAGAACCATGGATTTGTAAGAAAATATTGGATCTCCAGTTAAACAGCCCCTCTATGTTCTGCATAATTCCATTAGCCGACTGGCTCTCTGCAGATAGCAAATTGAGAAGAGAAAATCCGTATGAAGATCAGATAAATGAACCTGCGAATCCCACACATTATTGGAGATACAGGATGCATCTTACCGTAGAAGAACTTCTCGACCAAAAGGATTTCAACACTGATATGCGCAACGCAATTATATCTTCAGCAAGATAATTTGCGTATCATATAATTTATTCATTATTGAATTGTAAGAATTCCTAAAGGCAAATAGCCCGGGCTTAAAAGCCAATAAAAATGCCTGATCTTGCTAATGAAGGTCAGGCATTCTCTTTGAATAAGAGATCTCAAATTGAAATTATTAATCAGTAGGAATATGTATAATGATAATTTTTAAAAAGAAGGAAAAATGGTTCCTCATCCAAATAAAAGAATCAATTAATTAACTATGTGTTAATTTTTCTTTCAGAATCCAAAGTATGTGTTTATGGCCGCAAGAAGTTGATCCCTGTCTTGGAAACCTATAAGGGTGTTTTGAATCTGACCATCTTTATTTAAGAAAACCATCATTGGAATGCTTTCTACACCATAGGCCTGTGCAAGTTCGGGATTCTCATCGACATCTATTGTGACGAAGGTGATTCGGCCACGGAATTCCTCAGCCAATTTTTCAAAAATCGGTTTTAACTGACGGCATGGTGGACACCAGGTTGCAGAGAAATCCACAATCATTGGTCTACCTTCTGAAGGTATTATTCTCCCGTTTTCAATTTTATAAGAAGGGACTTCTACCACTTCATTAGGTGTCATTTCTACATTTTGCTCATCGGGAATTTCACTCCCCTTCTGTTGTCCTTGACAGGATAAAAAGCATGCTGATATGACAACAATACTTAATAAAATTCCTTTTTTCATTCTTTTAAGATTTTAAATAAAATTGATAACGAGCCTCTAATTTTTTAATTTAGAAACAACCAAAAAATATCTCTTATTATTATAACGTTAAAAGAGGTCGGATAGTTCCGGCCCCTTTTGTAATCTTCTAATCTATTATTGATAAATAAGTGAATAGAATCTGATATTGGTTAGATCAATTGATTTCCTTATCATGCTCCAACAATAGTGTCATTGAAGGACGGTCACAGATTTCAGCCGGTCCAAAATATTGAATAGGACCCGGATACTGATATAAAGTGTTTAGAGCAAGAGTCTCTCTCATAGATGCAAACCTCAGATAAGGACGTCCGTTTAAGTTTACAAGAGCCTTTTGAATCACCGGTTTCATGTGCCCGTGACGTTTTTCCATATTCATCATCATAGTGATAGGAATACCGCCTGCTATCCAGTCTTCACTCTTTTCAGTAAGATTTCTCACTGAGCTCATGTAGCCGGTGAGTCCGGCATTTATCAACATGGCAGCATTGAAACCAAGTGCATAGGTGTAATCTGCATCAAAATTTGTGGGATCGGCACAACGTCCCTCATAACCGAAGAAATGGTGCTGTGCGTTGAATTTTCCTGAATATTGACCATTCTCCTTCATCTCGGCAAGGCGTCTGCCAACCATCTCGCTAAGCAAGCTTTCGGTTTCTATGAGAGACACCTGCACATTGCCATGGCTATCTCTTTCAAGACTTAGCTGACGGGCTATATGGCGAGGCAAAGATTTATATAAATCAGCATTGACCGGACTCAGCATCTTTTCTATCTTGTCAAGTTTTTCATGAGGCTGCAATCCTTCCAACTCTTCACCCTTTTCTGCAAGCACGTCATTTAACTCCGCTATCAAGTCTTTCATCGAAGGAATGAATTCAATCAACCCTTCAGGGACAAGAACTGTACCGAAATTCCATCCCAATTTTGCTCTTTCTGCTATTACGTAGCAAAGATAGTTGACAATATTATCGAGGGTCATCTTCTTGGCCAATACTTCCTCTGAAATCAGACAGACATTAGGCTGAGTTTCGAGCGCACACTCCAATGCAATATGAGAAGCACTCCTTCCCATCAGCTTGATGAAATGATAATATTTTTTAGCTGAATTGCAATCTCTTTGAATATTACCAATCACTTCGCTATAAACTTTACATGCGGTGTCGAAACCGAATGAGGTCTCTATCCATTTATTTTTGAGGTCTCCATCAATTGTCTTAGGAACACCTATTACCTGCACTCCGGCCCCTATATTCTGATAATACTCTGCAAGAACTGCTGCGTTTGTGTTTGAGTCGTCACCACCGATTATCACTAATGCTTTGATATTCAACTCTCTCAACACTTTTAAACCCTCTTCAAACTGCTCCGGCGTTTCAAGTTTGGTGCGACCCGAACCGATAATATCAAATCCTCCGGTGTTGCGATATTCTTTAATATACCCGGCTGTCAGCTCCATATATTGATGATTGATGAAACCGGAAGGACCCATAAGAAAACCATAGAGCCTATTCTCTTTATTGAGACGCTTCAAACCATCGAATATTCCACTGACTACATTATGGCCGCCGGGTGCCTGTCCACCTGAAAGAATAATACCTACATTAAACGGCTCTTCTACATGTTCCTCCTCATCACTGTGTTCAAATTCAACGATTGGCAGTCCATAAGTGTGAGGAAACAATTTCTTTATCTCTTCCTGGTCTGCTACTGATTCTGTAGCCTCACCAAGTCTTACTTTCACTGAACCTTGCAATGCTTTGGGAAGTTTAGGCTGATATTCAGACCTGACTCTCTGAAGGGGACTCTTTTTCATCTTTTTGTTTTAATTTTTTAGATTTTCATATTTGCAAATTTACTTAAATCACCTCAATTAATCAATATTTCAAAAGGTTTATGATTCGCTTATCTTTGTCCGAAGAAAGAGAAACTATCAAAACTTCAGAATGAAAAAAGACCTTGTTTGATAAATTCTCACAAGGTCTTATTATTTCTCGATTTTAAATGCTTTATATTTTAGCTTTCCATTGCCGGATCTAACGAGGTGTTTTCCGAGCGATTTTTTGCTTCCCATCCTAAAGCCGAGGCTCCAAGAACAGCAGCATCACTCTCTTTTAATTCTGAAAGCAAGATTTTTGTCTTTCCCTTGAACACCGGCATAACCGACTTATCAAAAGCATCCTGCAGAGGTTTCATAAGCAGATCGCCGCTCTTAGCCAACCCTCCGAAAAGAATGATTGCCTGAGGAGATGTGAAAGAAACCATATCGGCAAATGCTTCTCCAAGGATTCTTCCTGTATAATTAAATATATCTATAGCCATTTTATCTCCAGCCACTGCGGCATCATAAACATCCTTTGAAGTTATATCTTCAATATGGAGATTACGCAGGGTTGAGGGTTCGGTCCTCACTTCCAGAAATTCCCTTGCAGTTCGGGCTACTCCTGTTGCACTACAATAGGCCTCCAGACACCCGGTTCGGCCACATCCACACATTCTGCCGTTATTTCTCTTTACAATCAGATGACCTAACTCACCGGCAAATCCATCGTGACCATAAACCAACTGACCGTTAACTACGATACCGGAACCTACTCCGGTACCCAAAGTTATCATAATAAAATCTTTCATACCTCTGGCTGCACCATAGGTCATCTCTCCAAGGGCTGCAGCATTTGCATCGTTGGTCACTGCCACCGGGATTCCACCAAAAGCCTGACTGACTTTTTCCGACAAGGGTATTATCTGTCCCCATGGAAGATTCGGCGGATTTAGTATTTCTCCGGTGTAATAGTTGGCATTCGGAGCACCAATCCCAATCCCTTGAATTTTATCCTCCGCATCATTTTTGGTCAATAGATGCATGACTCCGTTATGGAGTTCTGCCAAATAATCATCAAAAACTGTATGCTTTTGAGTCTTGATGGAATCGCTTGCTATCACATGGCCGCGTGCATCTACGATACCAAATACAGTATTGGTGCCACCTATGTCTATTCCTAAAACGTATGGTTTATTCATATAGTTGATATTATTTATTTAAGGTTGAACATTTTAGAGAATAATAGCAAATTTAGCATTTATTTTTAATTTCTGCAATCTATATTTTCATTATAAATCTTTACTTTTATAATAATTTTTCTCTATGAATTTATAAGGAAAAGATATTTTACAAACAGGATACGTCTGCATCTCTCATTAAGGATTTTGACATCAAGATTCCCGTTATTAACTTCCTCTAACAGATTCTCATATTCTTCTTGAACATTTGAAGGACATAGAATAAGGTCAGCACCTGCCCTTATGGCATCGACGGCAGAAAACCCTTTCGCTCCCCCCATGTTGAATGCATCGGTCAGTATAAGGCCCTTAAACCCCATTTCATCTCGCAATAGTGAGGTGAGCATATCAATTGAAACGGATGCAGGATTCCCATCAGGATCAAGAGCGGCCGACTGAATATGGCCTGCCATTATACCGGTCAATCCCTGACTTATATAATCTCGAAATGGTTGCAAATCAAGGGAATCTAAGGTCGTTATATCTCGGTTGATTGTGGCTACCCCCTTGTGGGAATCTACTGATGTGCTTCCATGCCCCGGGAAATGTTTGGCTACACTTATTACACCACCGGATTCCAAACCTTTAGCATACGCCACGCCATATTCCGACACCAATAAAGGATTAGATCCAAACGACCTGTTGCCTATCACACTTCGACCGGAAGAAACTACATCAACAACAGGACCCAAAATCATATTTATACCTACATTCCTGCTTTCTCCGGCAATCTTCATGCCATAATCAAACATCCCGGCCTCGTTTGTTTCTTTAGACATTTTGGAATTTTTGGGATACACCGATCCCTCCTCCAGTCTCATTCCAAGACCCCATTCTGCATCTATAGCTATAAACAACGGAATCTTGGAGTCTTTACCTATCATAGAGAGCTTATGTGCTGACTCAACATTTCCTTGCATCAGCACCACCCCTCCCACATGGAAATCATCTATATAAGAATGTAAAAGTGACAGTGTAGACGGATCATTGCTGGAATATATTGATGGCATAAGACATTGACCCGCTCTTTCTTCTAAAGTCATATTAGTCAATACAGAATCTGCGTATTGTTCGGCTTTTACTGTCAAATCCTGAAGAATATCACTCTCAACAATAGATTTCATTTCCGGGGCTCTTGATTCCCTATTCCGACAAGAAATAAATGACAAAGAGAGCCATAACATAAAAAATATTATGATGTCTCTCTTTTTCAACATTTTCAATAATTTTAAACCAAAATTTGAGCTTAATTCACAGCTCCGATACATCTATGACGAAACGGCTTCCGGTGTCCGGAGCTATCTTTAATCCGAGCTTATTCTGATTCTTTATCCATTTCAGGATAGGAACAGACACCTCTTCATCGCTTACCCATATTTTTCTATGGTTGGCCAAGCTCACAAGATCATCATTCCCTTCGGCCACATAATCTATGGTAGCTACAATATACTCCTTTTCAGGCTGCATTTCCTCGTCATTTATGATAACTCTCTTCAGAATGCCATCTGAATTTGTCACAACCCGGACATTTTCACTCACTGCCTCTCCTCCTTTTAAAGCACTTATTTTCATGGCCTCGATAATATCTTTTCCTTGGATGCCTACTATCACTAAATGATTCGAGAAGGGATAGGTTGATAAAATCTGGCCCTCTGTAATTGCTCCTTTTGGCATCTCATGTCGTATACCTCCAACATTCATTATCGCCATATCAATATCAGGGAAGTCTATGCCTAAGTTCTGAAGGGAATCAGCTATCCCCCTACTTATTTTATATGCTATATCAGCTGTAAGATTTGCTAATCCTCCGGTTTTCTCTTTTGGCAAATCATACTCTGAACAAGCTATCACAACATTATTAACAGAATCAACCACTGCCCGATAAGGTTTGATAAATTCCGTTATCCTTTTATCAAATAAATCCGGAGAGAATCTATCTGTGACCGGTATAAGCTCATACTCATTCTCCTCTCCACTTTTTAAAGGGAGTTGGTCAAGATCAATAGTAAGTTTACCAATAAATCTGCCCTGTTTACCGGTTTGCACTACTCTTACATTTTTCCCGACTTTATTTTCTATAAGTGATGGTGTCACATCAGGAGTCTGTGGATCTATTAGCGTATGGGAATGACCTCCTATTATCAGATCTATGTCTTCACTCGATTGGGCCAAATCAATATCTGATGTTTTCTCATTACCAACTGTATATCCTATATGAGTGACAGCTACAACAATGTCACATCCTTCCTCTTTCTTAAGAATATTAGCCAATTCATTAGCTGTCGGAATTATCTCTTTAAATTTTCCGGATATATTTTTTGTTGCTATGATACTCGTCGGATCAATATTCAAACCGATAATACCAATTTTCTTCCCATCAATTTCCTTAATAGTGTAGGGCCTGAAAACACCCTCAAGTTCTGTACCGCTGAAATCATAATTTGCGGAAAGTGGAATTCCTTTTGTCTGTTTATAATATTTTGCAAGTGATTGCATTCCATTATCAAACTCATGATTCCCTAATACTCTTATGTCATAACCCAGCATATCCATAAGAGGGTATTCCACTTCCCCATGGAAATATTTAAAAAAGAGTGTTCCCTGCACAATATCACCTGCATCTATCAGTAAAACATTTTTTTCTGCATTTTTCACAGAGTCGATAATCACTTTGCGTTGCAACACTCCTCCGGTGCCATCCGAAAGCGGATCAATGGTTGAATGAGTATCGTTAGTGTGTAGTATCACCAACTTCTCTGCAGGTGCATTTAAGCAAAAAATGGCTGCCCCCAATAAAGGAAGCAGACATTTCATCTGGAATATTCTTGTCATCTTAAAAATGCATTCTTATTCTTGTATCAGGTTGTGTCCATCCATATCTCCAGGTTGTGGAAGATTCATTATATGAAGAATTGATGGTGCCACATCGGCAAGCTTTCCGTTTTCAACTTTTGCATTCTTATTACCGATATAAATGAATGGAACCGGATTCAAAGAGTGGGCTGTATTAGGCGAACCATCTTCATTAAGCACATAATCTGCGTTGCCATGGTCGGCTATTATAATGGCTTGATATCCGTGAGACTTTGCAGCTTCCACCACTTTCTCTACACATTTATCAAGAGCGGCCACTGCCTTTTGCACAGCTTCATAAACGCCGGTATGACCTACCATGTCTCCGTTGGCGAAATTAACTACAATAAAATCATATTTTTCGCTGTCTATTGCATCCACAAGTTTTTCCGTAACTTCCGGCGCGCTCATTTCCGGCTGTAAATCATATGTCGCCACTTTCGGAGAGGGTACTAAGATTCGGTCTTCACCCTCAAATGGTTTCTCTCTTCCTCCGTTGAAAAAGAAAGTTACATGAGCATATTTTTCTGTCTCAGCTATATGAAGCTGCTTCTTATTGTTATCTGAAAGATATTCAGCCAAAGTATTAGGAACGTCGGATTTTGCAAATAAAATATGCACTCCTTTGAACGAATCGTCATAAGGTGTCATGCAATAGTATTGCAAATCAGGGATTGGATTCATACCATCTTCTGAATGTTGTGTCAAGACAACAGTTAATTCTTTTGCACGGTCATTCCTATAATTAAAGAATATAACAACATGTCCGGCGCCTATTCTACCATCTACCTTATCATTTACTATAGGTTTCATGAATTCATCGGTAATGCCTTCAGAATAGTAATCTTCGAGAGTGGAGATAACATCATCGGTATGTTTCCCTTCTCCATAGACGAGCAAATTATATGCCTCTTTAAGTCGCTCCCATCTCTTATCACGATCCATTGCATAATAACGTCCAATGACAGAGGCGATAACTCCTGCACTTTTTTCACAGTGACCCTTTATCTCTCTAAGGAAACCGGCACCACTTTTGGGATCTGTGTCTCGGCCGTCCATAAAACAATGAATAAACACGCGATTGAGATCATACGCCTTTGCAGTGTCACACAACGCGTATAAATGATCAAGGCTGGAATGAACTCCGCCTGCAGAAGCCAGCCCCATGAAATGAATCGGAACATTGTGTTGTTTTGCATATTCAAATGCTGCTCTAACTTCCGGATTCTTGGCAAAAGATCCATCAGCTATTGCTCTATTGATCTTTACAAGATCTTGATAGACAACTCTCCCGGCACCTATATTCAGGTGTCCTACTTCCGAATTACCCATCTGGCCGTCAGGCAATCCGACATTTTCCCCGCTCGCCTGCAGTTGGGAGTGAGGATACTCTGCCATAAGTTTATCCATATATGGGGTCGGAGTATTGAATATAGCATCCTCTTTACCATGATTCCCGATACCATATCCATCCAATATAATAAGCAATGCTTTGTTTGCCATGTCTTTCAATTTTTTTAGTTCGCAGTTAGGGTTATATGTGTTGAACAAATTGAACCCTTCCTTAGTTGTATGCAAAAATAGTTAAATAAACTGAAAAGAAAAAATCCTGCCGATTGTGTTGACAGGATTTTAATTTTCTTAAAAAGTTGTTTAAGCTTCTTCGGTTTTTTTCACGCGACGCTCTTTGATACGAGCTTTTTTACCGGTGAGATTACGAAGGTAATAAAGTTTTGCACGACGCACTTTACCATACTTGGTAACAGTAACCGATTCAATAAAAGGAGAGTCCATCGGGAAAATTCTTTCCACTCCTATTCCATCAGAGATTTTACGAACTGTAAATCTTTTTTTGTCCTGGTTTCCACTAATGCGGATCACCACGCCACGATACTGCTGGATTCTCTCTTTGTTACCCTCTTTGATTCTGTAGGCCACATTAACTGTGTCGCCCGGTCCGAAATCATCGAATTGCTTTTTGGGAGTTGCAAATGCCTCCTCTACTACTTTAATTAAGTCCATTGTTTTAAATAAATGAGGTTATGTTGGCAATTTAACAAGCTTCTTATCTTGCCAGAGATTGCGCAACGCGACTGCAAAATTAGTAAATTATTTTGATTTTACCAAAGACACTGTAATTGTTAAATTCATATCACATTAATGAACGTTATTCAGAAATTCGTTTTTACGTAGCTCTGAATCTAAAAGGATATGCAATTTTATTAGAAAAGTTCTGTGATATCCAATCCCAGATTAAGCATCACTGTTGCCGCCCCTTTATGAGGCATTGCAAAAGCAACCCCAGCTGATAAAGCTCTCACTTTGAAGCCGCCTCCTATAGAAAAACCGGAGAAGAAATTGCGTTGATATGCTGCCATATCGCTCGCTGTCTTATAGTTATACCCCAAATCTAAATAGAATCTGTCACTCGGACTATATTCAATGCCAAATACGAGGTGTCGGAACAGATTACGAAAGAATCCTGAATTTGTTTCTTTAACTTCTCCCCCATCCTCATGCACATAATAAGGAAGACGCCATTTCGTCAGATGCCATGCCGTTATTGAAAAAGAGAATGATTCCTTGATGCCTTTTGTCAATCCTATTTGCACATCAAATGGCATCCGGTCATAATGCTCTTCAAAGCGTTTTAACTGGCCTCCCATATTTTTTAAAACAAATCCTAAGGAGATCTCATGGTCATCATCATAATAGCATAGACCTAAATCTGCAGCCATTGCAAAAGCGCTGTATTGTTCGTAAGCGCTATATACCATTTTTACATTAATACCTCCTCGCAGCCTATATGTGAAATCATGGGAATAGGTGCCCTCTAAAATTATATCCTGGGCAGTGAAATCTCCTATATAGGTACCATCTGTTTCATACCCTTTGAATGAACCATAGTTAAGATAACGTATACCGGCAGCCCACGCTCCTCTTTCTCCTGCTGCCATACCATACCTTACACTCCCGAAATTTCCTCCGCTATAATAATGCATATAGCCTAATTTAAATTCCTTGTCATTTTCCGGTCCAATCAATGCCGGATTTTGGGACGCTAAATCGAGATCGGTATGAAGAGTGGAAACATTGGCTCCTCCTATTCCATAAACATAGCTGGAACTTGGAATATTCAAGAAATCATAGGCCGTATTTCCCCCTTGAGCATAGAGTTTTGTCGAAATTTGAGGCAATATAAGTAAAAGCAGCAAAAGATATCTGCTGATTTGCGACCATAATGTTTGATGTCTTAACTTCATTATTGTCTCGGTTAACCTATTTAATAACGGCTATTTCTTAAAACTATTGTCTAAGACTATTGAAAGAGGAGTCTTTTCAGATTAGGTGAAACGAACTATCCTCCATTTTCTTTTATTTCTTAACAAATGCAAAACTAATTTAAATAACTTAATCAAATAGATGTTTTATTTGGAAAAATTCGTTTAGAAAAATATATTTGCATTGTAAAAGGAGGTTCCTTATATGATTATAAAACGGCTATCGATCCTATTTTTAATCCTACTCGGTTTTTTCGCAACCGATATATATTCTCAAACATGTAAGGTTATGACAGCCCGAATGGCAAATGGGGGTCCTGTTTATACTGAAGTGTTTGAATATGACTATGTTGATGTCAAACCGGAATTCCCGGGAGGAGGAAAATCTCTTATTAATTTCGTTAATTCCAACCGCAACTATCCGGCTTTGGCCTACCAAATGGGTATAGAAGGAAGAGTGACTTGTGCTTTTGTGGTTAATCCGGATGGAAAAATATCAAATATTCAGTTGCTTCGTGGAGTTGAACCATCTCTTAATCAGGAAGCCATAAGAATAATTTCACTAATGCCACAATGGAAACCCGGCAAAATAAATGATACCCCGGTCCCTGTCAGAGTGGTTTGTTGTATTCCCTTCAGGAAATAGTAAAAAGGAAAAAATCAAAACATAATAAAAGAGGAAGCCCTAAAACTTCCTCTTTTTAAAATATGATTATTTTTTTATTACTTCTTAAGTTTACTATTGATATAATCTGATAATTCCTTAGCATTTGAGCCACCAACAACATATTTGCGTCCATCCTTAAGTGTAATCAAAACTGTGTTGTCAGGTTTGCCGTAGTATGCAAAATAATCTCCGATTTTATCATCACGATATTTTCCCCATCTACCGAAGGATTTGATAGGAGTTGAACCAAATGCCTTACGATTAGGATTTTTACAAACTTGATAAGGAGCTACGGATTCAATTTCCGACATTCTGATTCTCCTTGATTTCAACGGCCTACGTATTCTGACTTCATCATCATCTGCATATACATCGATTGGTGTGTAGAAGAGAGTACAGATCCACCAGAAGAAAAGGATTCCGATTATAATCCAGAACCACCACCAACCTCCCCAGTTCCAGCCGCCGTTATTAACATAGTTGTTGGAATAATTATAATCACTCCATCCCCAGTCGGGCCAAAAACAGAAGAAACATAACACGCAAATAAGAATAAACCAAATTATTGCGGTTCCTGAATAATCATCACTGTTGTAAGATATTCTCTGTCTCATAGTTGTAATTTTTAATAAGATTAATTTTTTTAATTATTTTATATCTTATTAACAAGCAACAATAACATTTGTTCAGTTCAATTCTTTCCTTTTAAAGAATTTATACCTTTAGACAGATTTTGCAAAATTAATCCTGCTTATCCGTAATCCTGCGCCGAAGATCGTAGTCAATAATCAAAAGAAATTTATTTTTTAGCAATTATAAAAAATAATTCTATGACATAAATAAGATCCTATTTCCCCTTCTTTATTTAAAAATCATATTCTTATATATCGTCATCGAAGACTCCATCTTCGTCGTATTCATCAAATTCATCATCTTCTTCCGAGACATCATCTTCCCATTCATCCTCAAATTGATCATCATCGAAGAGTCCTTCTTCATCAGATTCATCATATTCAATATCTTCTTCCGAATCATCATCTTCCCACTCATCCTCAAATTGATCATCATCAAAGAGTCCCTCTTCATCGTGTTCTTCAAACTCATCATCTTCGTCTAAGAAATTTTCATCCGGCTCCTCTTCGAATTGATCATCGTCGAAAATTCCTTCTTCATCCCAATCGTTTAATGCCATATCTTTGTTATTTTTTCAAATATAGATGAAGTTGGGAATAACAGCAAATTTTTGAAATAGAATTTAAAGAGACAATATCGTTTATTTGTAATATTCTTTTTCGGTCACAATGAAAGTGAATTACTCTTCCCAATCCACCTTAAATAAAATTTCATAAGAGCTTTACAGCAACGCAAATTTAAGCCGGAAAACAACACAGATAATTTTATTTCATATAATTTTGCAGATGGAACGTAAAAAATTGATGTAATTTTTACGAGATAGTATAGGATTTCAATATTCTTTACGGTAGAGTTGGAAACTAATATCTGATGAATTCTTGACCATACTTTGGGAATTGATAAATTCAATTGGTTTGGCACAGTAAATAAAAGAATCCGACGTATCTTATATATAAGTCTGTTTTGTTTTATATTTTGCATTAAGATATTATGTCAGAATTGATAATAGAGCAGAAATAAGAAGTAATTTTGCAATAAAATTATAATTGAATGAAAATATCCACGCATAATATCAGACTAACTATCCATAGATATATTGCCATAGCCTCTGTACTTATAGTTTTGGCTATGACAATGCTCGACGGCACATTAGTTAACGTTGCTTTGCCTATTCTTGCACAGGAATTTCATGTATCTGATTCAACCGCTGTATGGATTGTCACAATATATCAACTTGTATTGACCATGCTTATGTTGCCCCTCTCTTATATCGGGGATCTATATAGTTATAAGAGAAATTATGTAATCGGGATAGCCATATTTACAATCGGATCTGCCTTGTGTGCCTTTTCACAATCTTTCGGTATGATAATTGGAGCCAGAGCGATTCAAGGAATCGGAGCGGCTATGGCCACAAGTGTAAATGTAGCTTTAGTCAGACTTATCTATCCGCCTGAATTTTTAGGCCGGGGGTTGGCTGTAAATACGATGGTTATAGCAATTTCATCGGCTGCAGGGCCTTCCCTCGCCGGTATCATTCTTTCATCTGCATCATGGCCTTGGCTTTTCTTGATAAATCTGCCATTAGGGATAGCGGCTTTCTTTATGGCTTATAAATACCTGCCTGACAATCCGCCTAAAGACCACAAGATCAAATTGGATTGGCTTAGTGGAGTAGCAAATATAATTGTTTTCGGAACCATATTCTATGCACTTGGAAATTTGGCTAATATTCATGTGTTATGGGAAAACATACTTCTTATAGTTTCCGGAATAGTTGTCGGTATTTTCTATGTAAGGCATCTGCATGGACGAGAACTGCCAATGTTCCCGATTGATCTTCTACACAACAAGTTATACAATCTTAGTGTGGTTACTTATACCTGCTCGTTCATAACCCAATGTATGGCTTTGATAGCTCTCCCGTTTCTTTTTCTTAACGGGTATGGGTTTTCAGAATTAACCACAGGATTATTGATGACTCCGTGGCCCTTGGCTACTATGGCAATATCTCCCTTTGCCGCACGGTTTATAGAGAAACATAATGCCGGGGCTACTGCAGCTTTCGGAATGTTGGTTTATGCCATAGGGTTGAGTCTGCTTTTAATTGAACCGCCTGCAGGACCGGCGGCAGAATGGGACATTGCTTGGAAGATGGCTCTTTGTGGATTCGGCTTCGGGATTTTCCAGACACCTAATGTTTATGTGATGATTTCAGCCACTCCTGTGTCAAGATCGGGAGCTGCCGGCGGATTTCAAAGTACAGCACGTATGGGAGCACTCACATTTGGTGCGACATTGGTCACCCTAATCTTTGCGTGGCTATCGAATCCAACAGATGCAGGTCAGCTATCAAATGGAGCACCGGGTGTAAGAGTTTGTTTGATTGTTGCATTAGCGTTTGCAATTATAGCAGGTGTATTCAGTCTCAGCAGGGTAAAATCAATTTCCCTAAAGAACTCAATGACATAAAATACAAAGTGATGAAAAGATTTAAAAATAAAATATCTGAAAAAATTGAAATTATGAAAGATAGATCTTTATCATTGATGGGAGCCATTTGTGGAGATATCATGGGGTCACCGTATGAATTTTGGAGAGCGAGGACAAAGAGATATGACTTCAATCCTTTCCCTCCCCGCGCGAGATTCACGGATGATACTGTTATGTCTATTGCCGAAGCCGACTGGATTATGAATGGAGGCGACTTATCAGGGGTAATGCAGAAATGGGGACATAAATACCCGAATGCCGGTTTTGGAGGAATGTTCAGGAAATGGCTGGAACAAGCAAATCCCGAACCTTACAACAGTTTTGGTAATGGATCAGCTATGAGAGTTAGTCCTGTAGGTTGTGCGTTTGATACTTTGGAAGAAACTTTACAAAAAGCGAAGGAAAGTGCCGAGGTAAGTCACAATCATCCTGAAGGAATTAAAGGTGCACAAGCTACTGCTGCCGCTATATTCATGGCAAGGACAGGGAACTCCAAAGAAGAAATTAGAAATTATATTTCAGAAACTTTCGGTTATAATTTAAATCGGACTTGCGATGAAATAAGACCGGAATATAAATTTGACTCAACTTGCCAAGGGAGCGTGCCGGAATCAATAATCTGTTTTCTTGAAAGCAAAGATTACGAAGATTGTGTGAGATTGGCAGTTTCAATGGGAGGAGACACTGATACAATGGGAGCGATCGCCGGAAGTATTGCAGCCGCCTATTATGGCGAGATACCTGAAGAAATCCAAAATAAATGTTGGGACAAGTTGCCGGAAGATATTCGAAATATTATAGAAGATTTTAGGGAATTCACCCGGAGACAAACAACTTAATATGTATTGCTATAAATATCCTCATCCGGCAGTTACGGCCGATTGTATTGTCTTCAATAAGGATAATGACAAGATTTATGTTCTTCTTATAAAAAGAAAGAATGAACCCTTTAAAGATTGTTGGGCATTTCCCGGAGGCTTCATTAATATGGAAGAATCGGCGGAAGATGCAGCCAAACGAGAATTAAAGGAAGAAACAGGATTGGAAATATCCAACGTTGAACAGCTGAAAGCCTATTCCAATCCTGACAGAGATCCAAGAGAAAGAGTAATAACAATCGCTTTCATAGCAGAAAGTAAGATTAAGGATGTCAAAGGAAGTGATGATGCCAAAGAAGGGCGCTGGTTTGATATCTCCAATCTACCCTCACTTGCCTTCGACCATGAGCAAATATTAACAGATGCCTTAAATAAACTTAGAAACCCAAAACACTAAACTTTAGAGAATCATTAGTAAGCTAAAAAAGTGTCTACTCCTAACTTCTCCACAAATAAATAAAAATTATGAGTATTCTAAAATTTTTTAAGAAAAAGGAAAGTCAAAAAGAAGAAGTTGAAAATGTCAATACTTTTTCAAGTCAATCTCTAAGTGAGGAAACAAAAAACAAAACTATGGAAGAACAAAAAGAACAACCAACAACTCCCATTTCGGAGAATACAAAAGTTTATAATCTCATCCTTCTTGATGAGAGTGGATCTATGTCCGCAATCTATCATGAAGCATTGACAGGACTAAATGAAACACTCCAGACCATCCGTATGGCTAAAGATGACAATCCGGAACAGGATCACTTCGTAACGCTTATAGCCTTTAATTCAGGTCACTATAATGAAATATTTAAGGGAACACCGGCAGAAAAAGCTAATGATATCACACCGGAACAATATCGACCTGGTGGTTGTACACCCTTATATGATGCAATGGGTAGAGCTATCTATGATTTAAGAAACCATTTGGATTATCTTGATAATTCATCCAAAAAAGAAGATAATGTTGTTTTGGTGACGATAATCACTGATGGATATGAGAATGCTTCCAAAGAATATACCAAGCCCGCAATTAAAGCTCTTGTAGAGGAGATGAGAAAAAATGGATGGGTCTTCACCTATATAGGAGCAAACCAGGATGTAGACAAGGTGGCGGAGTCCATGGCAATCAATAACAGTATGGCATTTCAAGCTGATAGCGAAGGTACTAAGGCTATGTTTGCAAAAGATAGAAAGGCCCGGAAGAAATTCTTTGGTAAATTTAGCCAGGTTTCGCAAGGACAAATGCCTCGAGAAGAATTAGATATAGATTTCTTTGAAGATTAATAAAACTCAAAAAATATCACCTTCAAAATTAACCGGAGGTGATATTGATATATGATATAAATGAGGAAATCTATAATCATAAAGAGTAAATTAATTCCGAAGCATACATGTGTTAACCTCTTTGGAACATTATGGACACGTGATAAGTCATGGATTGACAAATATGTTGTGAATCATGAACATATTCATACTCGGCAACAAAAGGAATTACTCTTTGTTCCTTTCTATATTCTATATATTGTGGAATGGATTTTTAGGCTAATGCAATATAGAAATCAACATGATGCCTACCTAAACATCTCATTTGAACGTGAGGCTTACAAACATGGCCATGATTTATCTTATCTTCCGAGAAGAAAACCTTATTCATGGATTAAATTTATAAAAATTCCATAACTGTCTGGTTAAGATTTGAGAATAACGATTAAAATAATGAGAGTTTATTAATTTCAGAAAAAATTTCAATATTCTATAAAACCTAATGGTCCAAATTCTTTCATTATAACCAACAACCATTTTTATTGGTCAATATTGAAATAGAAAAATTTAGAAGAAGAGAAACTTATAGTTTTGTACCTAAATTGCCTTTTATATTTAATGATGAATATGAAGAATGGGATCGGGTTATTTAGAAATGATAAGAGGATGTAAAAGTTCTAAGTGTATTTTTTAACTTCCATAATTATAGTGGGTTGATTTAAAATTAGTTTAGGTAGTTGTTATTATAATACTATCTTAAATAATTCGTTTTATAAAGAAGATTGATAAAGTATGGAAATACTTTCAATGATAAGAATTTGAAAAGTTTCTTAATCATTTCTCATTGATTAAATTAAAGAGAAAAATTATAAACTTCCATCTCTATATAAATAAAGAATTAATGAATTCAGATACGCTTGTTTTAGAGGAGAATAATTTTGAAGAGAGTATAGAAAATTCTCAGGATCTGGAAATTGAGATGAAATATTGTCTTAATTGCGGAACAGAGATAAATGATAATTTTTGCCCTCATTGCGGACAATCTGCCAAAACCCCTTCGAAACTCAAAATGAAGAATTTCGGTAAAGGGGTGTTGATTAGTTTCGGGCGCTTAACTCCCGGTTTTCTCAATACAGCCAAGGGTCTTATGATTCATCCCTGGATGGTGATAAAAGATTATATTCATGGACGGCAAATATCCTACTCGCCTCCGATCACAATGCTTATTCAAATTTTTCTTTATTCCACTATAATTTTTACCGGGATAGATACATTTTTAGGCACTGATTTACATGAAGAAGACAGCATGTTTGGCTACCAGGGAGAAAATGCTCTTCTCAAGATGATTGACCATTCTATTGTTTGTGCTACTCTTTTTATAGGTATACCCATGTGCTTTGGAGTATATCTGGCATATTACAGACATGGAGCAAAGAAATATAATTTTGCAGAATATCTGGCAGCTTTTGTATATCTATTTGCAGCTATCGAATTATGGGATACTTTATTTACAATTATAAATCTTATTCCCGGAATAGGTTTTGATGCCACGATTTTAACTTTTGGGATAATTCTCTTTTTCAGTACTATTATATTATTCAAGGCTTTTCCCCAGAAAAAACTGTGGAAATCTGTTGTGCTATTTTTATGGTGTGGAATTATATTGATGTTTAGTGTTATTATTTTAGGGCTTCTTATTTATTTGCCACATATTATAGAACGGCTGAGTACGATAACTAATTAATAGAAAAAAGGTTGGGTTAAATTACAATAACGGTCATACCTTTTACTGTTTAAATTTGAAGACAATGCACTGTGCGAAGGGCTCTCTCAAAATTAATTTGCAGTAACACAATCCTGGATAAATTAAGGAATACAAATAAAAAGAGAGGGTGTGTAATGAGATCACATACCCTCTGAAGGCTTAGATTTAAGAAAACTTTCAAGTTTCTGTTTATCTTTTCAGTATTCTAATATTGGAAGTCCAATACTAATTACTTCTTGTCTTTATTACGATCAATTAATAAGTAACTACTCCAGGTAATTCTTTAGCCTGGTCAATCATACGTTGAACCTCAGTAACGGAGGGAACTCTTCCTACGCGTTTATGCTGTTCGTTAACTTCGTTCATCTTTGCCACTAAATTTTCGGCATTGCGATGAGCGAATTCTTTCACTGTGTCAACACCAGCAGCTTCGAGGAGTTCGGCAAATTGTGGTCCTACGCCATTGATGCGATACAAATCGGCATGATTAACCCAGGTGAGAATCAATTTATCGCTAATACCTGTTGCCTCAGCTAATTCTTTACGTCCCTTACGGGATTTACCTTTTTCCAAAAGTTGAGCGGAATCATTTATTCCTGCTGCTTTCAACTTCTCTGCATAGACCGGGCCTATGCCTTCCACGTCAATGATTTTGTAATCCATAAACAATTTAAATTTGTGAGTTCTGGTAATTATGATTATAAATTCAAAATAAATTCGAATGAAAAAAGAGCGGCGAAACCGTTCTTTCAATCGAATATTGTAGGTTGCTGATATCCTTCTTTCGTTTTTGATGTTTTTAGTCAAATGGAAAACACCCTATGGAAACAAATTTAGAAAATAATTTTCATTCCACAAAATTATAATGTGTTATGCTCAACAAAAGTTTATCAAATGATATGTCCCGTTCCATTGGAGAAAACCATGAAAATAATTTATACGTAAAGAATTTTTATGTGACAGGACAAATTAGTGCCCGATTGTTATAATTGAGTGAGTTCAAGTTAGTAACTTGGGATTTCCTTGGCTTCTTTTGTTACAATTTCTTATACTATATTAATATTATGGACTTATAGAAATAGTTCAGGCTGTAAACCCCTTTTTTATCGGGAATTTACAGCCTGAAGCCTTATGCTATATTATATTATCTGCAGTTTAGTCCTCTATGGCTGCTTGGGCGGCTGATATTTAAGACTGATATTGAAACCGTTGTAACGTTGGTGTATGCAGGGAATTCCACATATTGAGCCATAATATTTTAATCCTTTTCCTTCAACATTTTTATTAAATAATCTTTATCATTAATAATGTTATCTTTACTCAAAAGAGTAGATTCTAAAAGTTTAACTTGAGATTTTAATGTTTCAATTTGGTCTTTTAGAATTTCCTTATTTTCTGCCATGTCTTCAATTTTTTGCTTTTGCAATTCTAGTTGCGAGGCAATAGCTGTGTCACCTATTATATTTTGTGCATTTCCATCTCCTAATGCAATGGAAGAAAGATTTGCAGAAACATTAGGCAGATTACAATATAGGGTAAAGAAATTAAAATTAAGAATATGACAAATCTTAACTAGTTTGCCTGTTTCTATAGATTCGTTTTCAAAAATCTTATTGACATGTTGTTGGCGAATTCCAATTTGACGACCAAATTCAGTTTTGGTCATATTGAGGTCTTCTCGACGTTTGTCAATAGCCTTCCCAATGTGAATTTCTTTGAGACCTATATCAAACATTAAACATTAAACAGTTATTAATTCTTAAAAATTATCCCAAATATTGTTTATAATACGCGTTATATTTTTAACTTTGTACAATAATAACAAATATAAGGATATTACAAAATTAAACATTAAACATTAAATAAGCAATTTTTTATAATAAAAGTTTAAGCCATGATTGACAATCAGCAAAAAATCAGACCCATTTTACAGGGTTTAAAAGTTGGGGAAGAAATTTCTTTTCCGATAATAAGGCTAAAGAGCGTAAGGACACAAGCTTCTGAGTTAGGGGCTATTTATAATAAACAGTTCACAACTAAAGTGAATAGGAATAAACAAACAATTGATGTGCGTAGATTAAGTTAAGTTTTTCTTAAACAATGGTTTTACTTCAATTTTTGGATTGTATGATTTCTTATGAAACTTTCCTTAATGACGTTTCAGCTAGAATAGTTAAGCTATTAAAGTCAGATAAAGAGGATCCAGAATATGTAAGTCAAAGAAAAGCCTTTGAAATGTTTGGAAGAAGAAATGTCGAAAGATGGCGAAAACAAGGAAAGGTTATCCCTTGTAAAAGGCCTGGAAAAGTAGAATACAATACTTCGGAACTAAGATTACTTCAGAGAACTATTCAAGATTATTTTGATTAGTATAAAAATTGATGAAAGAAATTAAACCAAGTTGTCATCCGGAAGGTGTATATTCTGGGAAGAGAGCCTGTTATGAACTGGGGATTTGCTATAAGACACTGACGAAATATAAAAACATGGGTCTTATAAAAGCAATAAATCCCGGGAACAGATACAGGTTAAAATATTCCGGTCAAGCTATTATTGACTGCTGGCTATCCTTTTCCAAACTATGATAAGCGAACAGACCATTTCAAAAGTTCGAGACCTCGAAATTCTTGATATAGTCAAACCCTATGTTTCCCTTACAAGGAAAGGGAGCAACTATGTCGGGATATGCCCATTCCATCCCGAGAAGACAGGATCCTTTTCAGTTAATGCTACAAAAAACTTTTATTATTGTTTCAGTTGTCATAGAGGTGGAGATGGCATACATTTTATTAGGGAGAAAGAAAGTCTTGGTTTCTCTGATGCCGTTGAATTCCTTGCAAAAGAGCATAATATACCGGTAGAAAAAATAAATTCTGAAAAAAACGATGAAGAAAAAAGAGAAATAAAGCATAGGGAATCCTTATTAGTTACCATGGAAATGATCCATGGGTTCTTTACCGATTGTTTAAATAAAACTTTTGATGAGGAATCTGATCGGGCCAAGAACTATGCTTATAACCGGTGGCCTTCGGATTTTTGTAATATAATAGGTATTGGCTATGCTCCAATAAATTCATCAAGACTCTATGACTACATAAAGCAGAAGTCTTTATCTGAAGAAATATTATTGGAGTTGGGTATATTGAAGAGAGCCGATGATGGGAAAATATATCCGCTTTTCCGTGAAAGAATAATGATTCCCATAAGGGACAAGTGGGGACGCACGATTGGTTTTACAGGAAGATACATTGGGAAAAATAATAATCCTGCCAAATATTTTAATTCAGCAAATTCCAGTATATACCAGAAAAGTAAATCATTATTTGGAATAGAAAAGGCATCCCGTAACAAGAAAACGGATTATGTGATAATCGTTGAAGGGGCACCGGATGTTTTACGGCTCCAATCAATCGGCTTTAATAACGTTGTCGCTTCTTTGGGTACAACTTGGAATGAATCGCAGTTTGAGCAGTTAAAGAAAATTACCAATGACCTATGTTTTATCCCGGATTCTGATTATGTGGAAGGAGAACCTTTTGGGCCAGGATTTAAAGCAGTGATGGATAATGGATCACTGGCCATTAGAAAAGGATTCAATGTTACTGTTCGTGAAATCCCTTTTTCAGAAGAAGTGATAGAAGTCCAACCAGAAGGGAAAAGCAGTGAAGGGGATTCCGCTGAGAAGGAGAAAAGAAAAATAATCAGCAAGAATGATCCCGACAGTTACATAATAGATAAAGAATATTTCTATTCACTGGATGAAAAACTTTTCATTGTATGGTATGCCGAAAAGAAGTTCAGTATTGCTGATTCTCTAATAAAAGAAAGGCAGTTTATTAGCGAAATAGCCGATTTATTGAGATATATAGATGACCAATTGATTTTTGACCAATGTATCGAGCAGCTCTCTAAGATACATGGAAAGCAGAAGTTATGGAAAGACGCAGTTTCAAAGTCAAGAATCGAGGCTAGAAAGAAGTCCGATGGAAAATCGATCATGGATGAACGGCAGAAGGATGTTGAGCTGCTTCGCCAATTTAACCTCTTCATTCGGGATAATTGCTACTATACCAATCCTAAAGATGAAGAAGAACCATTAAGAATTTCAAATTTTATAATGGAACCGTTGTTTCATATCGAGGATGAAAATAACGGGTCAAGGATATTCCGGCTGAGAAATATGAATAACGAGAGCCGGGTTATCGAGTTAAGGGAATCTGAGATGTGTTCACTGAATGCTTTCCAACAAAGAGTGGGTTCTCTTGGTAATTATGTCTGGCCATCTAAAATAGATAAACTGAACAGGGTTAAGGAATATCTATACTCCAAAACCAGAACAGCCGAGAGAATAAAGAAATTAGGATGGGACGACAAGAACGATTTTTTTGCATTTGGAAATGGAATATTCCAGTCAGGAAAATTCCGTGAGACAAATGAATTAGGTATTGTAGAGGCAGACAATGGCAACTCTTATTATTTACCGGCAACTTCAAATATGTACCGTAATAATGATGAGATATACCAGTTTGAAAGACTGATGATTCACGAGAACTGTAACGGGATCAAGTTTTCCGAATATATCAAGATGTTAACATCAGTGTTCGGTAATAATGCAAGTGTCGCTGTTTGTTATCTGGTGGCCACTTTATTCCGTGATATTGTATTCCGGAAGACGAGACATTTCCCGATTCTAAATCTCTTCGGAGAGAAAGGAACCGGCAAAACCACATTGGCGACTTGTCTTCAGTCATTCTTCCTTCATGGTATAGATCCTCCTAATCTTGGTGTCACCTCCGTCCCGGCGATGAATGACAGGATTTCCCAGGCTGTGAATATCCTTGTAATCTTTGATGAATATAAGAACGATTTGGATCTTCGAAAAATAGCGTATCTTAAAGGAATATGGGGAGGTGGTGGTCAGACAAAGAAAAATACCAACAGTGATGGCAAAGCTACTCAAACATTGGTATCTACAGGTGTTGTGTTATGTGGTCAAGACAAGCCAACACAGGATATGGCTTTGTTTACCCGACTTATATATCTTCCATTTTCAAAAACATCATTCAATTCTATTGAAAGAAAGAGATATGAGGAACTTGTTTCTATGTGTAACCTTGGAATGACACATCTGACTCTTGAAATACAGAATTACCGGCATATATTTGAGAGGAATTTCAAGGATGCCTATTCCATGGTAAAACAGGAGCTTTCAGAAAAGACAAAGGATGAAGAAATACATGACCGGGTATTTGGTAACTGGGTTATAATTCTTGCGACTTTCAGAACACTTGAAGCTGTATTAGATTTTCCTTTCAGTTATACAGATCTGTTTGAAACGGCAATCAAAGGACTAAGAGTCCAAAATGAAATGACCCAGGAAAGTTCCGAGATAGCTGATTTCTGGAGCAATCTTCAAGGGTATCAGGTTTCCGGCAAATGTATTGATGGTACTCATTTCAAAATAAAATATTTGACGGCTTTCCGACCTATTGGAATTGAAGAGGATACGGTCTTTATGGGTGCGAAGCCTATCTTGTATTTAAATGTAGACGCTATAGCAACCGTTTTTAGTGGACGTGCTAATAATGTAACTGCCAATAGGTCTAATTGGTCAACAATACTTACATATCTTAAGACGCATGAGTCATACTTAGGTCTAAAACAGGAAAGATTCACCATTCTTGGGCCCAATGGAACTCCTGAATATCTGTATGAGCAGGTAGGATCCATATCAACTAAAAGAAAAAAAACACATAGGCCAAAGGCTCTGTGTTTTGATTATTCGATATTGAAAGAGAAATTTGGCTTAGACCTGGAAACTGAATTAGTTTCCGATGACTCTGAATAAATAAAAATTAAAACTATAAGATTAAAAATTTTTAATTTTAAAGGAGTTTTTGGATTTCATTCCAATAGTAAAATGCTTCAATGTTACTTTTCTTAAATTTGTTGAATTTAGAAGATAGTAATGGATGCACGATATTAGCATTATATAATTCATGAACTTTAGAAGGATCGAAATGATTGACTTCTGTGATTCCTAATTCAATTAGTTTGCTTAAATATGCAGCTTTCGCAGAATTTACAATCGCACTCTCTATTGAATAATTTTCGCTATGTATAAAGCTTTTGACTTTATTTATTCCTTGTTGAAGTAGTTTAAATTCATCCGGTGCTTCTACTCCTCGAAGAGATATGCATCGGGATGTATTGAAAATATCCTTTAAAACGTCATTAATGGTTAAATCTTCTTTATTACGGTATTGAAGTTCTATATCTGCAAACTTTTTGAAAGTTTGCATTGATACACTAATATCATTGGTAAGATCAAACAAGGAGGCTATGTCAAAAAGTTGCTTATTAATCTCCATAGAACAGTCCTTTTCACCCTTGAAGAATGGAATTCCGGTTGTATGGGGTGCAAATGCGGTCAATTTATCTCCCAATAAATCTTCATGGCTCGGAATTTTTACGAAAACTGAATCACCTTCCATTTTAAGAAAAGGGCTTTGTATCGGTAATGATACAATCTCTGAATAATGATTGTCTTCAAAAAGAACATCTAAAAGTATTTTATCTTCTTCATGTCCGGAGGGATATGCTACTTGATAATGATATTTTGCATGTTTCTTCGGAATTTCCAAACGAGTTTTCCTATCAAGAAGCTCCACCTTGCCAAAACCATATTCTTCGGCATGCTCATACAGGAAATTTTCTATCGGAGTTCCGGGTGGACATATAATATCAACATCAATAGATAGTCTTTTGGCACTGTTTAGATGCAACATCAGTGAGGTCCCACCTTTGAATATCAAGGGACATCCTGAGCGAACTAAGGCCTCAAGCAATGAAAACGCTCTTATGGTTTTTTCGGCCAATGATTTATTTTTAACACCATTTGAAATGGCTACATTATTTATCCAATCATAAGTTCTGCTATCCGGGTGTATCATTGTTCTATGGTTTGAAGTATTGAATTAACCTTGTCCTTTCTGTTACGCCGGGCTGCATATCTGAGTAGGCGTTTTCGATTTACATTGTTAGAATCAATCGCATTTTCGTAAATTGTATATAATTCAGCTCCTTGTGCAAATAGTAGTTCTTTATCCGACACTGCATCAACAAGAACTTTTTCAATAGAAGGTAGTTTGTAGAATTGCGATTCTAATACTGGAGCTTCATTTATTAAAGTTCGGATAATTATAATATCATCTGAATTAATATACAATTCGCATTCCTGCCTGGAAGGATTCAAAAGGATTTTCTTTTGTGGAAGAATTCCTTGTAAAAAATAGAAAACAGCGTCAGAAACATCTTTCTCAACATCTATAAATAACATGCTTACAGTAGGTATGTGTTGCATATATCGAGTTAGTACAGATGGCTTCCAGATACAGAATTCAATAAAAGGGAATTTCTCCCGAATCTTCTTGCCAAGTTCTACTTCTTCTTGTGAAGGAGTATATTGAAAGTTTTGGTTCTGGTTTGACGATATACGATAACAGCCACGCCTTATTTTTTCCAGAATACCGTTATTAACCAGGCGATAAAATACAACCTTAGCGGACTTTAAAGATATAGACTGCTCTTTTAAGTTTTGCATTAAATCAGAAACTTGAAATGGTTGCTTATGCGTTGAGGCATATTTAATTATATTTTCGGCTATCGTCATGTAGTATCTACAATTTAGATGCAAATATATAACAATTTTGGCAAATAATCCAATTTTTTGCCAAATTTGTTTACTATTGAAGATGTTTAAAAAAATGAGTATCAGAAAATATAAAAGGCATGTGTTTTAGTAATGACATTGTTGACAATGGTTAAGTTATGTAATATCAAGATATTAATACCATAATAATGCGTTGACAAACGTTGACAACTGTTGACACCTATGCTATAATATTCAACTTTCCGTGCCAAACGTTGACATTTTTATATTATATAATTCTTTATTAAGAATAAAAAGAAAAAGATAAATAGTTATAGATAAGGGCAATAAAAACCTGCATTTTGAAGCCTTCAAATTTCGTCAACTTGTCAACGTTGTCAATCCCTGAATATATATTCTTTAAATGATCAATATAAAATTGTGGACTGGGAGAGTAGTGCTGGCAATACCATAGGAATGAAAGCATCCCACAAAATCCTACAAAGTCTCACAAAATCCCACTTTAGACTATAGTTCCCACAACAGCTATAAAATAATTTTGCTTTTCGACTTCCGAATTACAAAATCTTATTTCAACTAATATGGATCCATCAGAAGTAAAAGGAATTGACATTGTGGTATTCCTTCAGAAGCTCGGCTTTAGTCCGGTAAGAATTAATTCCCGTTATGCCACATTTCATGTGCCCTTCCGGAATTCAAACCATCCGACATTAAGGGTCAACCGAAAAGACAATACTTGGATAGATTACACAACCGGTAAGACCGGGGATATTGTGGAACTTGGCAAACTGGTCTATCAGATCGATGATGATGCAAAAGTCATGAGCCTTTTTGAAAGCAGCAATCTTCCTTTTTCAATGTCAGCAAGATACCTTGTAGATCAAGACGGAAATTCCACGATGATAACAAAAGTCAGGGTCCAGGAATTGAATAATAAAAGATTATTAAGTTTTCTTGATTCGAGAGGAATAGACTTGTCTCTGGCAGTAAAATATTGCCGTGAAATATATTATTCCGTAAGGTGGAAAAAATATTATGCCCTGGCATTCAAAAATAATTCCGGAGGATTTGAGATAATCAGCCCGGCCCTTAAAGGATACGTGGCACCAAGAGATATATCTGTTATTTCTTTACATCATTCAAATCCCTACTGCATTGTCTTTGATAATTTCATGGACTTTCTTTCATACCTAACAATCAATCAAAGAATTGACTTTGCCATTTTCTCCAATACCGTTGACTATCTTATCTTAAATTCTCCTGTAAATGTTCATAAGGCAATGTCTGTATTAAAGAAATATGAGCTTGTTGCTTGCTGCCTTTCAAACGACGAAGAAGGAGAAGATACTGTAAATATGATAGCTTCGGAACATGATGGTGTTCATGACTTGTCAGGAGTATATGAGGGCTATCATGACCTTAATGATTTTATTCGAGACAAACCTATAGTGGTATCAGGGTTATGATACGTATGCTCGAAGTCAAGTCATATACCGGATTCATTCTTGACAATCCATGTTGGAGTTTAATATCATATATGTTAATAATAAACTTTCATTTCATGATTTGTTCCAAAAGTGGAGAAGAAATAGAAGTAACAAGTGTCAGAGTCTATAAGAAAAATCCCATTTTATTAGATATGTTGAAATATCAGATGGGAGACAGGTTGAATATAACCGGAATTATATGTATAGATGAAAATGATGAGGGCTATAAAATAGATGACTCGGATAGATTTTTAATAATCATATAAAACATATTTTGCAATCAAAGTTTAAGAGGGTGATGGAGAAATCTGTCACCCTTTATTTTTGGTTTGATTTGAGTCTGATAGTATGATAAATTGGGGTTAGAGTATGAAAGTGAGTATGATTATTCAGTCATATACTAAATAAAATTAATAGGAGGAATTTTGTCTTTTAGATATGGGTATTGTGTGAGATAATGAGATTTAATTTGCGTTCAAAATTAAACTCATAAACAAGATTTCATACAAAGAATGACACCTTATGTAATATTCGCAGTGGTCCTGACAATAGCCTACATAATCTATTACGGCTACAATATCAGCAAAGATATTTACGGAAAGAAAAACCAGGAAGAATCTACAGAAGAAACATTCGATTTAGGCATAACAGATGATCAGCCGGTACCCACTGAAGTAAGGGAGACGGGTGAAGGTTTTGCTTTAGGTGATATTGTAGTGGAACCAACCGTTATTGAAACTAATCCGGAAACTTCGGTAGAAGGTAAAGGTAAATCTGAAATCCAGCAGAAGATAGAAGCTCTGCAAAATAACAATGAACTATTGGAGGCTGATGTTCAAAGTTCCCATGGTTATGATCAATTTGAGCTTTCCGAGATGTTGGCAAATGATAAATCGAATGTTGAGTTCCGAAAATCAGGAGTAAAAGCAACCAAGACCAATGTCTAAACTAATCCGATACATATTCATTGCCTTAGGTCTTTTGTGTTATGATGTCGCACTTGCCAAGTGTGGAGGTGTGGATTATTCCTGGGGAGCTGACGGACTTGCCAAGGCACATGATTTTGTGGTAACGATGATGCTTTATGTGGTTTACATCGCCTATGCCGTTGCCGGAATTGTGGCTGTCATAGCAAGTCTTCAGATTTATATAAAGATGAATATAGGAGAAGAAGGAATAAAGAAAGAGATCCTGCTGGTAGTGGGAGCCTGTCTCTTTATAATCGGAGCTTCGGTGGTATTACCGGCCTTCTTCGGATATAGGATCTGATCTCTAATTGCGCAATCGAGATATATGTGTAACTAAACTTATCAGAAACGAAAATGACAAAATTCAAAAAATTAGCACTAAAGTGTAAGAACAAAATCAAGAGTTTCCTTAGCTCTGAACGAGCGATGACGCTTGCTTTCATGCTCATTGCCTTCACGGGTGCTGTCTTTGCCCAGAACGCTGCCGGCAATTATGAAGCCGGAACAAACGCCCTTACAACAGTTACGGAAGAAATTGCAAAGTATGTACCCATTGTGGTGAAACTGTGTTATGCGATCGCCGGAGTTGTGGCCATCGTGGGAGCTATTTCCGTTTATATCGCTATGAACAATGAGGAACAGGATGTCAAGAAGAAGATCATGATGGTTGTCGGAGCCTGTATCTTCCTCATTGCAGCAGCCCAGGCCCTTCCTCTGTTCTTTGGACTCGGCGGTTAAGCGATGGCAAAGGAAACCGAAAATACCGACTATGTTGCATATCCTGTATTCAAGGGGTTGCAGAAGCCCCTTGAATTCATGGGTATCCAGGGAAGATACATCTATTGGGCTGCAGGGGCTGCCGGAGGAGCCATCTTCGGATTTATCCTCGGTTACTGCATTGCCGGATTCATAGTCGGTCTAATCATCCTTACCGTCGCACTCTCAGCCGGAATCGGCATGATAATGATCAAGCAAAAGAAAGGACTCCATTCAAAAAAGAATGATAACGGCATATTCGTATATGCCTTTTCAAAAAGGATATGAAAACTAAAGCATTATTGCCGGTCTTCACTTTTCTCTGTTTTTTGGTTTGTTCCTGTGGCAACAAGTCTGAAAAGAAAGAGGTTTTGCCGGCTCACAATGTCGCCGAACAGGTAAAGGAAGACTGGACAAAGGTTGAGAAACCTTTGGAGATAATAGTTGCAGGAAGGGAAAAAGAGGAACTTGAAGCCATAGGCTCGATAGCCGTATGGTTTGAAGGAATCGGAGACAACAAGGCAGTGGAGTTCCACTATGATGGTTTGTCTTTCAAACCGGTTTCCCCTTTTCATACAGACAGTTCAGTAAAACCTGTCGTTTTTTACCCGTTTAATTCGGGCATTGCTATTTCGGACACCCTTACAGTTCAGTCTCCCCTCTCACAATATCTTATTTGCAACTTATCCTATATCGAGACAAAAGAGGATAAGATTATAGCAGCCGTAGAGCTTCAAGATCTGACCGCTTTGTTAAGATTCAAGTTTCAAAGCGATGAACTGACAGATATTCTTGAGTCAGTCAAGATATCCGGTTCCTGTATTAAGACAAGCGGTAAAATTATCCCGATTAAGGGCGAAATAATAGACAGCGACGGAAATTCCGGAATATCGGAAACAATAACCGATTGTCTTTTGAATAACGGACGCTCTCTTGATTTTCATTTAATGCCTACTGAAGATGGAGGTGACATAGAGATTTCAATAAAGGTAGATGGGAAAGACTACCTGCTCTCTACTACCATTCCACCCCTTAGAAAAGGAAGCATTACCGAACTACGGTTGAAACTGATGAACGGCAGACTAAGCGTCGGAAGCAGCTGGGTAGATACAAAACATCCCTTCATCAAACCTGTTGAGTTACATACTGACTCCATAAAACAGGGATATTGGCTACAGAAGGATGGCATTGTTTCTCCCGGTTATAATGATAAAAGCATTGCTTTGGTAATCGAAACCGATGGAAAGCATGGAAAGGCAGTGGCACTCAAAGACATTCCTAATCCTATTCATTTTATTCCCTTCCATTGCGGAAAAACGTTTGATACGGTTGACGGCAATGAAAAGGAAGGGTGCTATAAGGGAAGTCTCATTGTAGAAAGTGAGGAACTGATAGAATATAGCCCGTCAGTAAAATATTCAGAAAGATGTGCTTTGAGTTTAATAACCGGTGCCGGATTGACACAGGAAATTCTCAAAAATACATCCGAAGAATCAAGGAAGCAATATTCTGAGGTTATTGAAAATCCATGTGGCTATCTACCCTCATTAAGGGAGTTAATTCAGCTATCCTCTTTCTTAATTTCCAAAGAAGGTAATCTGCCGGATCAGTTTATAATGCCTGAAGGATTCTACATGACGGTATGTGAGTCCGGTGAGGACACATTCTATTCTCTTAATCCTGTAACGTGCCGGATCACGGCTTTCAATTCAAAGAAATATTCTAACGCTAAACAGCGGTTATTTTATCTGTTCTAGTCATGAAACAAACTAATCTTACTCCTAATCAAATAGAGGAATTAAAGAAAGTCAGGGAACAATATGGTAAAATGGTAGAACATCTATCAGACCCGGAGTTATTGTATTCCCTTAAATGTGGAAAGAAATTAGGCAAGTCTTTGCCCGAATACATTATATGGGAACTGCGATACAGCCTGAATAAAGCCAATATGCACAGGCTTTTCTGGAAGATGGGTTATTCCTTGATAGATTTGAACCTGAATGTTCCCAATCCTATCAGTTGCGGATTGAGAAAGAATTTCAATGAATTCATGGATACTTATATAAAATTCATGAATGATCATAACGAACTAAAAGAAAAGTTACTCCCCTGATCCATGACCTTATACGTTATCATAATCTTTGCCGCCATACTTGTAGGGATGGCAGTCTCGGTTTCGGTTTTCGGTACCGGAGGTAAACGCAAGAAAGTATTGCAGGATATCTATTTTTCGGTTGAAGATACCGATGGAATCGGAATCCTCTATACCAAGACAGGAGAATACTCAGCCATTTTGAAGATGGAGAATCCGGTCCAGCAATTTTCTGCCGACATAGACAGCTACTATGAGTTCAGGAGACTTTTTGCCTCGATAGCAGCCACACTAGGTGAAGGATACGCCATGCACAAACAGGATATATTCTGTAGAAGAAAATTCTCCGATGTAGAAAGAGAGAGAGAATTTTTGTCAGAGTCCTACTTCAATTATTTCCATGGCAGGCAATACACCGACAGCCTTACTTACCTTGTCATAACTCAGGAATGCAAGAAAGGAAAACTCCTTTCATTCGACCAGAAGAAATGGCGGGATTTCCTCGTGAAGATAAGGAAAGTCAAGGATCTTTTGAAAGATGCCGGTATCAAGGCAAGGTTTCTTGACGGCAAAGAATGTGACGTATATGTTGACCGGTATTTCGCAATGGATTTCACCAGTCCCATCGTATCGATGAACAACTTCAAGGTAGATGAGGAAGGAATCGGAATGGGAGAAAAGAAATGCAAGGTTTTCTCTTTAGTTGATGTGGACTGTGCCAATCTCCCGGGACAAATCAAGCCCTATTCAAGCATAGAAGTAAACAATTCCTCAATGCCGGTTGATATAATGTCGGCAATCAGCAGTATCCCACAAGCCGAGACAGTAATATTCAATCAGATGGTATTTATTCCCAATCAGAAGAAAGAACTATCCGCATTGGAGAAGAAAAAGAACCGTCACGCCTCTATCCCTAATCCCAGCAACCAGATAGCGGTTGAAGATATCAAACGTGTTCAGGAGGTTGTGGCAAGGGAAAGTAAACAGCTCGTCTATACCCATTTCAACCTTGTTGTATGCTGCAACAGGAAGGTGGATATGCAGAAACCGACCAACCATCTTGAAAATATGTTCGGGAGGATGGGAATCCATATAAGCAAGAGAGCCTACAATCAGTTGGAACTTTTTGTCAATTCATTCCCGGGCAACTGTTATGGAATGAATCCCGAATACGACAGGTTCCTGACATTGGGAGATGCCGCAATGTGCCTTATGTATAAGGAAACCATTCAAAAGACAGAAGACACTCCCCTGAAGATTTATTACACCGACAGACAAGGTGTGCCTGTGGCAATAGATATAACAGGAAAGGAAGGGAAAAACAAACTGACTGATAACTCCAATTTTTTCTGTTTAGGCCCTTCCGGAAGTGGCAAGAGCTTTCATATGAATTCGGTAGTCAGGCAGTTACATGAGCAAGGAACCGATGTCGTGATGGTCGATACCGGTAATTCATATGAGGGACTATGCGAGTATCTCGGAGGAAAATATATAAGCTATACCGAAGAGAAACCCATCACCATGAATCCTTTCAAGATTACCAAAGCAGAACTGAATATAGAGAAGATCAACTTCCTGAAAAATTTAATCCTTCAAATCTGGTTAGGTTCAAATGTGGTTCCATCAAGAACCGAGATAAGTGTGGTTGAACAGCTTGTCGGTGAATACTATGAAGCTTTCTTCAACGATTACAAAGGTTATACCCCGGAAAGACGTGAGGATATCAAGAAAGGTATGCTGACAGAGCTTGCAAACAAGAATATCGATGAACTGATAAATATTGAAGGAGAAGGAGATTCACCCGAAGAAAAGGTTGACAAACTGCTTGACAAACTTGAAGAACGAAGGAAGAATCTCAAGGTTACAGACCTATCCTTCAATTCATTCTATGACTATGCAGTTGAAGCAATAGCAATCATCTGTACCGAAAACTGTATCCCGAATGTTCCGAAACAAGGAATCAGACCCTCAGACTTCCGTACAAGCCTTCAACCCTTCTATAAAGGTGGCAAATACGAGAAGACACTGAATGAACAGACCGACAGCACACTGTTCGATGAATCTTTCATAGTCTTCGAGATCGATGCTATCAAGGATGATCCGACTCTTTTCCCCATAGTGACACTCATCATCATGGATGTATTCCTCCAGAAGATGAGACTGAAAAAGAACCGGAAGGTGCTTGTAATCGAGGAAGCCTGGAAAGCCATTGCCACGCCTTTGATGGCAGAATATATCAAATACCTATATAAGACTGCCCGAAAATTCTGGGCTTCAGTCGGAGTCGTCACTCAGGAGATACAGGATATCATCGGCAGTGAGATAGTAAAGGAGGCAATCATCAATAACTCAGATGTCGTGATGTTGCTTGACCAGAGCAAGTTCCGTGAACGCTTTGACAACATCAAGGCCATTTTGGGTCTGACCGATGTGGATTGCAAAAAGATATTCACCATTAACCGACTTGACAATAAGGACGGCAGGTCCTTCTTCCGTGAGGTCTTCATCAGACGAGGTTCTACGAGCGGGGTCTATGGAGTCGAAGAATCCAAGGAATGCTACATGACCTACACAACGGAACGGGCAGAGAAAGATGCATTGAAACTTTATAAGGCAGAACTTCAATGCACACATCAGGAGGCAATTTCAAGATACTGCCGGGACTGGAACAGAAGCGGAACCAACAATCCTCTTGAATTTGCAAGAAGGGTTCATAAAGCCGGTCATGTATTGAACCTGCCGGAAAGAAATGACGATTGATAAAAAGAAAATTATTGATATGGTGAGAATTTTTCACCGGTCCTAATTTAAAAGATAACGCAATGAATGAATTAAAACTTATCGAAGAATTCTGGAGAGACACCGAGGAACAGAACTTTTCCCGTGAAGCGACAATCCTGTTCTATCATCTTCTTTTCCTGGGCAAAAGGAACAGGAATTATGAAAAGATATGCATGCACCCGGCCGGATTGCTCAGCAAGGTCAAAGACTTTTCAGTAAAGGAGGTTACCAATGCAAGCGAAGAACTGCAGACAAGAGGTTATCTCAAATACACACCTGCAGACGGTAATTTCACATCCGGAATATATCAATTTATTAAAGGTATTACCATTCCTTCTACTAAAAAATAAAAGACTTGAAAAAATACCTGCTCATAATGGTTCTTACAATTTTGACGGCAACGAAATCTTTCGCTGCCAATCCATGGTATTCCGTCAACTATGACAACAAGACGGTCGCAGCCATGGTAGCGGCATTCGGAACGGAGACAGCCACGGAGATGTACTATAGTGAGCAGGTTAAGGAAATACTTGACAGATATTCGGCAGCCGAAGTTGCAGCAGCCGGAATCTTCATGTCCAAGTTTCTCGACAGAAGGGCTCTTACAGACTTAGGTATATGGATCAGCCCGGATGAGAATTATTATTACAAAAGGATATACTCCATGGTAGCCTCCAGGATAATGCCTAAAATTTGGACGGTGGCCCAACTGATGTTGCATTCACCCCAGACGGCATTATACTGGGGAAGCTATCTCTTCAAGATCTGTGCAGAAGTCGAGTCACTTTGCATGCAGTTCGAGTCCATAGTAACCAACTGTTCCTTGTCATTCAAGGATATAGTCTTCCTACAGATAGAACCACAATATGAGCCGTTGTTCAAATTGGCTTCCGGAGGAAACGTGGACTGGAACAAGCTCTTTGATGACTTAGGAAACATATCCAATAACTTCACAAAAGAGAAACTGCAGGCCGATATCGACAACCTCTATCAGATGGGAGTCAATATTGCCGGTGCAGGTATGGAGAATATGTTGGGTGCATTGCTCGGAGGAAGCAGTTTTGATGATATTGCCAACGGGAATATCCCGGCAATCATAAATGCCGTCGAAAGCAGCTACGGATTCTACAAGTCTCTTGACAGCTCCATCGGAGGAACCTTATTGGGAATGATAGGTGGACCTGAAAATGTTGCACAGCTTTTCAACATAGACAACTATAACATGACTTCCTGGATAACCGACTATATCCGGGAGCTTCAAGGCCAGTATTATACACAAAGATGGTACATCTACCGGAACGATTCAGGGAATGAGGTGATATGCAATTATTATCCACCAACTGACGATAACTCCATTATCTATGGAGGTGAATGGTACAGGATAAACACCACCGATGCTTCTTACTACCCCAATACAGAGCAGACAAACGCCATAAAAGCCAATTCTGAAAGTTATGCCGGTTGGTCACAGGCAAAGGTGAACCAGCTTAACAGTTCACAGAATGACTATAACTATTCCATCAGTTACAGCAGGCTTTCTTATAATATCAGCCGAAGCGGTAACCTCTATCAGAAATCTTATGCCTATTCAATTAGGGTCACAAGGTCATGGAACTGGAACGATATCGTATATGAGGATATCTTCGATTCCTATACCATGGATCTGAGTACTTTCCAGGCACAACTGAATGCCATTTTGTCAGAACTCAATGACAACGAGGAAGGATATATTTACCGTATCGGCAGTGACGCAAAGAGATACTATAATGCTACCGATGAGGCGAAACTGAAAGGTACAGAAAGTGTAATTATTAGTGTCACCTGTCATGACGGTTTCACCCTCATGCAAGGGACAACCCAATATAAATGCAGTTCCTGTGGCAGCAGTCTGAATTCACATTCCAAGGATTGTGCCATGACATCAAGTGTTTCGGCAAGCGATATTGATACATCTGATTTAGACAGGATGGAAAATGAATTAAGAAGTCAGATTGCATCCTCAGAGTCACAGATTTCCATACTGGAAGCAGAGAATGCAGATCTGATAAGACAAATCGCATCTGCGACCATTGAGGAAGCTGCCATTCTTAGACAGCAATATAATGCGAACAAAGATGAGATAGACCGTCTCAACTCACAACTTAACTCAGTCAAAAGAGATTTGTCTGATGTTGTGGAAGCAAAAACTCAGGCAATGGAAGGAGAAAATATCGCGACCGATGATTATTACCGAATCCCTGCTATAATGGCAGACTGTAAGACAGCTTTTAACCTGACATGGACTGACGAAGGCCACTGGGAGGGTTACTCATTTGTCCGGACAGCCACATCAAGCGGAATGGATGCCGTGATAACATTCAAGGCCACGCTTTCACTTGCAAGGAAACCGAAATATTTCTTAGGTATCAAGATACACAGGGCTATCCTTCAGATTGACTGGGAACTCACAGCGGATTACAGCGGAACACAGGTTGTCGATGTGATAGAACTTGATCCCGATATGAGCGACCGGGATAAGACACAGCTGGTCAATAACCGGATCGCTGAGATAGCAAGGGATTATCCAAATTGCACCATCACCACAGAATACATAAAGAATGAACCTGTAGAACAGGATAACACGACTGATACTTTCCATTTGTTATGGTCTTCCGACCGGTTGGAGGTTGCAAGGTCAGTCGATGCACGATTGACAAGGATATATGCCGACTTGGTTTCTCTGGAAAAGATGATGCACTACAAGCTAACGATTATTGATGTCTTGAAGAGTCAGATGCCCTATATCAATGACAACCAGGGAAGGAAACTGACAATAATAGAGGAAGGCTTCCAACGATGGCTCGAGAATGCTTCGATGGCATTGCATTCTTCCACTAATCCCTATAATAGTCCTGAAAATACTGAACCCATTATACTTGTCAACAGATAATGAAAAGATACTTCCACATATTGTTTTTAACTATAATGCTTTTGATTCCCGGAGTATCAAAGGCACAATGGAGCTTTGACGTAGGTTCTGTGGAAGCCTACATAGCAGACCATAAGACACAGCGAAGTATTCTTCTGGCACGGGCCACATTGGAACAGAGCAACAATATACTTCACGAATACAGTGCCGATGCTGCCGAGGATTTCAAGATACTCAACTTTGATCTCGACAAATATACCAGGGCGTTTGACGTGATTGATGTCATGTACAATTCATTGAGAACGGCAATGAATGTCTATTCCACCTATAATACGGTTTCTGACAGGATAACCGATTATAAGAAACTTCTCAATGACTATAATGAAAAGATTCTTCAAAGAAACCGGATTGCACTTTCGGACACTATCGTGATAACGATAAGCATGAGGTGCATAAACAGGATTCTTGATGAGAGCAAGACCCTCTATAAGTCAGTAAGCGACCTCGTTCTGTATGCAACGGGAGCGGCAGCCTGTTCGACATCAGATTTATTGCTGGTTCTTGATTGCATAAACTACAGTCTTGACAATATAAAGATGCATCTCAATTCAGCATACTTCGACACCTGGAGATACATACAAGTAAGGATCGGATATTGGAAAGAGAGTGTATATCGTAATAAACCAAGATCCGTGATTTTGGAAGAGGCCTTTGGAAGATGGCGAGACAGCGGACTGAATCCCTATAGAAATAGAAACTGATCAAGATATTTTTAATGAAACGATTTTACAAACATATCTACCTAATCCTGATTTTAACGATGCTTGTTGCTCCATTGAGCATAAAGGCTCAATATGTGACCTATAACCATGACGATTCAAAGATGAACCAGTTTACTGTTGCAGAAATTGGTTCCGGTGCATTGACTCCTTCCTTGTATTATACTTTGCTTCATAATAGTTATAGACGGACAGCAGCTGCAAGGAACAAACTCAGTTTCAGGACAGAAGCCGGAGTGGCCGCCTACATGCAGATAGACGATGCGACCAAACTTGACTCCGCAATGATTAAGAGAGCAGAGATAGAGGCACTCAATATTGCAGACCGGACTGGAGGAGCTTTAGACCTTGCATGGATGGCCGAAGGAGAAAAGATAACTAAAAAGTTATCCGACTTCAGGACGAACATCGACAGGATCCTCCAATATGGTGGCACACCAAACCAACAGAATGTATGGCTTGAACATTACAATGTCCTACAGACAGCCATAAAGTCAACCCAGGAGGCTTACATGCCGAATTCCCAAAGGAAAAAGGAATATCTGTCGATATACGCCGATGCTGCCAAAAAGAATGAATCGTTGATAAGGTATCTGGTCTATCTCTCCAACAGCAAGACAACAGCCTCACTTTTGGGAGCCTCATACGAAAAACAGGACAGGACATCCGGAATTGTTGCAGAAGCCATGAGCCGATGGCGAGAAGCAGGATGGCAGTCGGTATCAAACCGGACTATAAATTCAGATTAACCATATCGGTTCCACTATAGACACTAACTAAGAAATTATATGAAACATATCCTAATCCTAACTAAAAGTCTGAACCATGGCCGATAACATTTTAAGCGATTTTGGAATCAACCTTCTTGAAGAAGAAGTTGATGACGTGATATTTCAGACTAACGAATTTCTATGTGACGCCACATTCACAGGAATGCAAGGTCCCTTCTGGTGGATATTGCAGATGAGTATGGCACTGGCAGCCATGTTCGCCATAATAATGGCCGCCGGAATGACCTACAAGATGATGGTCAAGAAAGAACCGCTTGACGTGATGAAGCTCTTCCGGCCCTTTGCTGTTGCTATAATCATGACATGGTGGTATCCTCCGGCAGACAGCGGAATGAACAACACCAACAACAGCTGGTGTGTGCTTGACTTCCTTGCATACGTCCCCAATGCCATCGGTTCCTATACCCACGACTTGTATCAGGCTGAAGCGGCACAGATTTCAGACAAATTTGAGGAAGTCCAGCAACTCATCTTTGTCAGGGATACACTCTATACAGACTTACAGGCCAAAGCGGATATAGCTAGAGCGGGAACCATGGATCCCTCCCTCATAGAATCCACAATGGAACAGACCGGAGTCGATGAAGTAACCAATATGGAGAAGGATGCTTCAAAACTATGGTTCACATCACTGGTAAGCGGAGCAACGGTCTGTATCGACAAGATCGTGATGGTGATAGCCCTGATAGTTTTCCGAATCGGCTGGTGGGCGACAATCTATTGCCAGCAGATCCTTCTGGGAATGTTGACGATATTCGGACCCATACAATGGGCATTCTCCCTCTTGCCGAAATGGCAGGATGCCTGGGCCAAATGGTTGACAAGGTATCTGACGGTACATTTTTATGGGGCAATGCTCTATTTCGTCGGGTTCTATGTCCTTCTATTATTTGATATAGTTCTCTGCATACAGGTAGAGAACCTGACGGCAATAACCCAGAGTGAGGCAACGATGGCTGCCTATCTGCAAAACTCGTTCTTCTCAGCCGGATACCTGATGGCAGCTTCGATTGTAGCTTTAAAATGTCTGAACCTTGTTCCTGACTTAGCGGCATGGATGATACCTGAGGGAGACACAGCCTTCTCGACAAGAAACTTCGGTGAAGGAGTCGCACAACAGGCAAAGATGTCAACCCAGGGAGCTATGGCCGGAATGATGAGATGATTCCTGATCCTAAATACTCAGAGATGAGATAAAAATAAAATGCTATGGTAATAAAGAATTTAGAAAACAAGATCAAACTCGTGATGATAGTCTGCGGACTGTTCCTCGTAGGCTGTATAGTTATCAGCCTTGCGAGTGTGTGGACCGCAAGGACTATGGTTGTGGACGCACAACAGAAAATCTATGTACTTGACGGCAACGTTCCTATTCTCGTTCAACGCACTGCAATGGAAGAAACTCTCAACGTGGAAGCCAAATCCCATGTCGAAATGTTCCACCACTTTTTCTTCACCCTGGCCCCGGACGACAAGTACATCAACTATACCATGAACAAGGCAATGTACCTTGTAGATGAAACAGGACTGGCTCAATACAACACTTTAAAGGAGAAGGGATTCTACAACAACATCATGGGAACATCCGCTGTCTTCTCAATTTTCTGTGACAGTATCAATTTCGACAAAGACAAGATGGAATTCACCTATTACGGAAGGCAGAGGATTGAACGCAGGACATCGGTCCTGACAAGGGAACTTGTGACAGCCGGTCAGTTGAAACGTGTACCGCGAACAGACAACAATCCTCACGGATTGCTAATCACCAACTGGCGTACATTGCTCAATAAGGATATCGAACAGAGAACCAAAAATCAATACTGATCATGGGCTGGAAGAAACTTATAATGGGAGAAAAGATGCCCGACAAGAATGATCCGAAATACAAGGAGAGATATGAAAAGGAGGTATCTACAGGCCGAAAGGCTGCCAAGATACTGAAGATTGACAAGGCAGCCGGATGTATCCAGCGGTTTGCCAGCAAGAATCCGAAATGGTTCCTTGCCATAGTGTTCGGAATAGTCTTGGGTTGCCTTTCACTGAATATCTACAGGATAGTTCAGGTATGTAACAGGCCGAAGACGGAAGAAGTTACGACAGCGGCACAGAAACAGGAGAAACTATTGAATCAGAAACGCTTAAATCATAAAACACAATGACTTTTGCAGATATAAAGAACAAAATAAACTGGAAACAGCCGAAATATATGTTGCCGGCTATCCTTTATCCGCTTATACTCGGAACAGGATATCTGATGTTCGATATGTTCGATACGGAGCTGGCGGAAGCACCGTCCCAGTTACAGACGACCGAATATCTTAATCCGGAATTACCCCAGGCTCAGTTAAGGAATGAGGAAATCGGAGGAAAGTATGAGAATATGGCCAAGGCATACGGTCATATCCAGGATTATTCAGCGGTAGAGAATATAGACCGGGATAATCAGAAAGAGATGGAGGAATATGACTCGAGATATACCGACGACGACCTTGCCTTCCTTGATGAAGAAGCGGCAGCCCGATTACAGCAAATGCAGGATGCACTTGACCAAAGCAGAGAAAGAGGCCTGGAGATGATGAATGACTCCGTTATGAACCCTCTCTCTGATGAAGAAAGGATCGCCAGAGGAGAACAAAGGCAACGAGAGGCATTGGAGGAACTTAACCGGGCAATGGCAGAAGCCAGGCTTCAAGGACGTAAAGGACTTGAAGATGTACCTATAGATGGTTCCGCTACCAACAATAATCAGGAAGATCAGTTATCGGTTGGTGGAACCAAGGATGTGCAGATAAATGAGAATGCGGTCAATCATCCGGCTGAAGATGCAGCCATTGAACAGATGGTCAAGGCGGTAAGACCTTCATCTTCATATTTCAATACGCTTGCGGAGAATGAGCCTGAGCCACGACTTATAAAGGCGATAATTGATGAGAATATAAAGGCTGTCGATGGTTCCCGTGTAAGGCTCAGATTACTTGACGATGTAGAGATAAGCGGTGTGATACTCGAAAAAGGATCCTATGTTTATTGCACCATGAGCGGTTTCGGTCAGCAGAGAGTCAAGGGCAACGTAAAAAGTCTTATGGTTGATGACGAGATAATTAAGGTCAGTCTGACCCTCTATGATACGGACGGAATGGAAGGACTTTATGTACCCCAATCCTCGTTCAGGGAAACAACAAAGGATGTTGCTGCAAGTGCTTTGGGAAGCAATGTCAATATGAACAACAGTTCCTACAACAACAGTTTCCAGCAATGGGGAATGCAGGCAATCCAGAACGCCTATCAGCAGACCTCCAATGCAATATCAAAGGCAATAAGAAAGAACCGGGTAAATCTCAAATACGGAACTTTCGTCTATCTCGTAAATAGCCGGGATAATAAAAAGTGATCCATTATAAACTGATAAACCTAATCCTATTAAATAACTGCAATGAAAAGTAAAACAATAGTCCTGACCCTGGCCATGGCGATGATGTCTATGGCATGGAACGATGCAAAAGCTCAAAACGAGTTGAATGATTCACCGGATAAAGTAATACCTGTAGAAAAGGTTGAGAGACTTTCGGTCACTTCTATGGAAGGAGTCTCCGGAGCGTGGGATATGGAGCAGATAACGGTCAATGAACAGGTAACGACGGTTATCACGGCTTCCGAACCGATAAGATTCGTCGATATATCCACTGACAAGATAGCCGGAGATCAGCCTATCAACAATACAATAAGACTTAAACCTAAAGAACCGGGTCATGAGGATGGTGAGATTCTTGCAATCGTTACCATTGTCACTGAAAGATACCGCACCCAGTATGCCATGATTTACACCACAAGGCTTACAGAAGCCGTGTCTGATAAAGAAGTGCAGCTGGTTGAAAGAAATGCCTATCATAACCCGGCAGTGTCTATGTCAACTGAGGATATGTACCGATTTGCAAGAAGGATCTGGAACTCTCCGGCAAGGTTCAGGAACCTTACAAGCAAACAGAACAAGATGGTTGTAAGGGTGAATAACATTTATTCGGTAGGTGATTATTTCTTCCTTGACTTCTCTGTTCAAAACAAGACAAACATTCGGTTTGACATTGATGAGATAAGGGTGAAACTTGCTGACAAGAAAGTTTCCAAGTCCACAAACTCCCAGATTATTGAATTAAAGCCTGACCTGATTTTAGACCGGACGGAATCATTCCTTCATGGATACCGAAATGTGATAGTGCTGAAGAAACTCACATTCCCTAACGACAAGGTTCTCACAATCGAGATGTCGGAAAAACAAATTTCCGGAAGGACAATCTCTGTGAATATCGATTACGAGAATGTTCTCTCAGCCGATGGATTCAATCAACTTTTACTGAAGGAGGATTAAGCCATGAAAAGACTACTTATCGCAATAGTGGCTATAGTCAGTATGGCGACTACAGCTTTTGCCGGACAAAAGGATGGCAGAGTCGGCGTAGGAGTCGGACTGCTTTACCGGAATAGACTTGAAGCCACTGTCAGTTATGAAAGAGAAGGCAACAATCACAATGCCTGGGAATTCTTTGCCAACGGATATCTGAAATGGAAAGACTGTGAGAGTTGTGGCCATGTATGCCCTAAATCATTCTGGCATAATTACAGATCATGGGGAGTCGGAGCTGCTTACAAACCTTGCGTATATCGCGGAAGAAACAACTACGGGAATATCCGTGTAGGTGCTTCTCTCGGTTCTGATACCCACAAATTCCTTGCCGGAATTCATGCCGGTTACGAACACAATTACAGATTGAAAGCCGGATGGCAGCTCTATTGGCAGGTCAAGACAGACCTGATGATAAAAGGACAAGACCTGTTCCGGACAGGTGTCGCTATTGGTTTTAAAATCCCGGTCAAATGATCCTTGATATGGAATATAGATATGAACGAATACTCAACCGTATGAAAAAGCTGATAACCAGGGCTGACAAAGTTGATAAGCCCAAGATGATAAAGAGAAAATGTGAACGAATGCTGAAATGGCTTAAGAATAACTGTTTTGTTTCCTGTCTTTGTCTTTTGGTCTCTTTCACATTGATTTCGTGTGACGCTCATTTCGATGAGCCGGATCCAAGTATGAAAGTCGGAGACATTCTTTGTACCGATGGTTCAGTGCTTTCACTTCAGGATTTTGTTACCCAGCATAAGGAACCGGTGGCCGTGGTATATAATGTTAATCCGGATATAAATTCAGAGATAGTCGGCTATGCCGTCTATCTGAATGATATTTCAGATGAAGCATTCGCTGATTCATTGTATGTAAAGCAGAATACCTCTTTAGATATTTATGCTTTGGATGGCAACGAAAATACCTACGCCATTTATAAGACAAAGGATGTGGCTTCACCCATGGCCATGCCGGTCTTTGACTTATGGACTTACGGTCAGGCAGCCTACATTCCATCTGTCGCTCAGTTAAGACAGCTGCAGGAAGTCCACAATTTTATAAACCCAAGGATAGAGGCTTTGGGTGGAGAAAGATTATCTGATAATCCTGATGAATGCTGGTATTGGTCTTCAACCGAAGTCGAAGGACAGGAAGATTTGAAAGCATGGCTGGTTTCAATGAATTCCGGGATAATACATGAGACTCCGAAAGACCAGAGACATCACTGCAGACCTGTTGTTACGATCTATCGTCACAATGGTAATCAAAGTTATTACGAAGATGATGATATGGATCATATCTGGAGTGACTTCACGCTCAAGTTGTCAGTAAAACCGGGATTATTTGATTATAAAACTTTAGATGGAGAATATTTCGGTTCAAGAACCGGTTCGGATTGGCCTTTGAAATATTGGGTTGCTGTTTACAAGGGTAATTCAAAAGAACCGTTTACTCTGATTCCTTCCAATACTATAACTTTACCGATGTCCCTTCCTCCGGGGAAATACAGTTTCGTGGCATGGGCTGAGCCTGTTCCTGATCAGAACGGTTCAACCTATTACTTTCATACAGATGATTTCTCTGAAATGTTGCAGAAACATAAGTATGACTACAAAGGGAATGATGAAGGCAAGACTCCTTTCAGAGGGTTGCTTGAAAAGAATGTTGCGTTCACCACTACCGATATTGCAATGGAATTGAAACCTGCTTTTGCAAGGTATAGACTGATTGCCACTGACCGGGACAGTGTAACCTTCAATCCCGGAAAGATTGTGATATCCTATTACGATTTGCCCGGTGCAATTGATGCTCTGTCCGGAGATGTAAATCTGAAATGGAATGATGTTTCTTTCACCTCATATCCTGATGGCGATTTGTTGGCTTTCGACCATGTTCTTTCCAATGATAAAAAGGAAACAACAGTCTCTGTCAAAGTTGAGATATACGATGAGAAAGATGAATTGAAAGCAAGAGTTGATAAGATCACCATTCCACTTATCAATGGGGGGATAACAACTCTCAAAGGTAACTTCTATTCCATGTTGATTCCTGAAGATAATGACGACAAAGGAAATTCCGGAGGCGGTGGTATCGGCATAGACCCTGAATGGGAGGAAACAGTAGAAATCGAATATTAACGGTCATAACCAATTCAATAACAAATCCTAAACACAAACTTAAAATCCAAAAAACTTAATGAAACACAAACTATTAACATTTGCATTGATGGGGGCAATGGTTTCCACAATGCTCTTCTCCTGCAAGAACGCAGAAGAACCCATCCAATCTTCTCCGGTTATTGTAGATGCTGAAGGAATGGTGCAATATTCTCTGACAGTCAATATCCCTGACGACATGAGAACCAGAGCTGCTGCAGAAGTAATAGTCGGGAATGATGGACTTTATTCATTCTCAAGAACCATAGACAGACTATGGTACGGAGTATATTACAATGGCCAGTATCTTTATGACAGTGAAAATACTGTTTATCCGGCTTGGAGTATGGTTGAGAATGGCAAATTCAATGCATATTTCAAACTTCATCAAGAGATAGATCCGACACAGGTCAAGATCTTCTTCTGGGCAGGCAATGAAGATGATAATGTGACAGTATCAGATGTGACATCTTCTGATGCCATCAATCTCAATTTCAAGAACCGTTGTGTAAGCGTAAATCCTTTGTATATGAATGGAAATTCTGAGCTAAAGGAATACGATTCCTTTGCCGGTTATGTTCAGCTTTCAAAACAGAAAGAGAACCCCAATTTCAATGAGACTGTAATACTTAAACGTCCTTTTGCACAGATACATATCCTTTCAGATGAGTTCACATTCCCAGGCGTGAATGTATATTATCCAAACGGTGTTACAGTAGTTCCAGGTTTCGGTAAAGAAGAAGCCTCTGCACTCAATTACACGAATAACATGATGGCCTTGACAACCTGGTTCTTTGATTCATCTTTAGATCTGCCGAATGCCTATACAAAGGATGAATATATATTCTCCCAAAACAATTATGAGTTCACCAATAATCTGACAGGCACATCACCTGAAAGAGTGACATTTAAAGAGAGGGAGATGGATTATCTTGGTTGTTTCTATGTTTTTGCACCAATTGAGAAATCTCCTTTAAGATATGCATCTGCATCCGGTAATACAGGAATATTAGGAAAACTGAATCTTGCCTTCAGAAAGCCGACTGAAACTATAAGTAATGCTGAATTTGTATCTGTTAATTTGCCGGCTGATGGTTTACAGGCCAATAACCGTTATGTGGTTTATAATCATGAAAATACTGGAGACGGAGACGGTGGCAAAGGAGAAGGAGGTTTTGTAACTAATACCTTCACATTTGAAATTATCACAGATTCTGCATGGAACGACACAATCGATTCAGAATATTGAAATTGAACACTAGAATCGGGAGGCGGTTAATCCGTCTCCCAAAATTAAAATCACTATGAAAAAAGTTATTTATTTTCATATTTTACTGATCATTATACTTTTAGGTTTGAATTCATGTACATCCGTTGATGAGCCACAACTTACATTGACCGTAACAGAAGAGCAAGAAAACGATGGCTTTCAAATTTTGGATTTTGAAATCTCCGTAAATGATATAAATGAAACAAGATGTATAAGACCTGAGACTTCTCACAGTGATGATAATGGCACTTATACTTATAATTTCCCTTCTGAAAAATGCTCACCATCCATTACTAATGTCAAGTACATGGAGATGATGATATTATATGACAAAGAAATCCTCAATTCCACTATTATTGTCGATAAATCCGTAATACAAGATTTCACTGACAACGAGTATGTGGTATATGTAAATAAAAGGACTAACGGGGAACAAAGATTTTATCTGGCACTAAAATTCAAGTCCAATCTTGATCCCTCAAAAATAGAGTTGTTATTTACAGTTAAATTCCCCTCAGCAAGTAATTGGATAATTGAAACTACTGGTGGAAACTGTTTCTTCAAAAATAATGATGATTTAAATAATTGTTATATCAGCACTTCCAATACTGCGGAGCTATGTAGTTATTATGCAAAACATAGTCTTAACACTGAAAATGATTGGAAGACTGTAAATCTTAATATCATTCTAAAACGGCTGAATTCCTCTATTTGGGTTTTCACCACCCATCCATATTGTGATGCTTTTGACGACTATATTTCCTGGTTTTCAATAGGTCTGAACAATGAAAGGACAATCAATAATTTTCTTGACGATGAAGGTAACTTGATCTTTCATCAAAAAATTGTTAATGGGGCTGTAAGTAGCACACAGCACAGATATTATGTTTTACAAGACAGGACGGAGTTATCCCAATATTCACTATATCAATATTCCGGAACTTCCAAAGGCAAGACTTGGTGGTGGTATAATGATGAAGGATATAATAGACCCCATGCAGCGTCAACTAAATTATTTAAATATAATGATAAGACATATTATTATATAGGCTACTTCAATACTTTGGGAACCTTATCTGATAATTATCCTATCTCACATACCGGAAAAGTATTGAAATATCTAACAATGGTGTATAATGAATCCTGGTGCAATCAAAATAATTACCATTATGACGGTTATCTTCATTATCACTGGTCGACTCTTCCTTTGCCAGATGGTGGTTTGAAAGCAAATACACGGTATGTCTACATTCTTAACGATGATTTCAAGCTTTGGGAAAATACTTGGTATCAGGGTGATTTACCAACCCGCTCATCTTCCGAAGAAACTTTACAGACTACCGGATTTACATTGATTGAACAATCAATGGATGAACCACTTCCTTTTGAATTTATGGAGGAAGAATAATAGATCCTAATCTTAAACATATAAAACTAAATGAAAATGACAGCTTTGACTATACTTACAAGTGCGGTCCTTATAATCCTGATTTTTGTTCAAATGCACAACTCGATGAGAATTGAGGAACGCAGACAAGAACTGGAAGAGCTAATGGATAAATCTAACCATGTGATTTCTAAGTTTGATTCAGTATTCGGAGAAATGACTCAAGAAAATGAGAAATATACATCTCTGATTGCTCGAGTTCATGAATTGGATAATGAAAATGATAAATTATTCAAAGAAAACCAAGAGCTTGAAACGAGCAATAGTTCGCTTAAAAAACAGAATGACACACTTCTAAAAGCCAATTTTCAATTGCACAAAGAATTTGAAAAGACAGCTAATGATGTAAGACAAAGCAAAAAGAACTTTGATGAATTGACTTTTAATCTAAAATCCCTTAAGAAAGCGAAGGAGAGTCTCGAAATCGCCTTGGAAATTATTCCGGCTAAGGAGAATAAGAGGCTTTCAGATTCAATCTCGACTCTTGATTTAAGCCGGTCAATCCTTAACCATCTAATTAATAATGAAATTTATTGTATTGGCGATCTTGTAAAAAAGGAAGACTGGGAACTTCGAAGAATGGATAAGATAACCCGGAAGACTATAGATAGCATTCAGAACGAACTTGAGATCGAGAGATTGCATCTCGGGATGGAAGTCACTTGCATTGATGGCCATTGGTATCATCACAATAATGAAACGATAGAAGAATAAGAATTATGGAAGAGACCAAAGAGATACAGGGATTGTATAAGATATTCCGGGCAGCGATTTATGTATCGTTGCTGATGGAATTCTTTGAGTATGCACTCGACCCTGAAACTTTAGACCATTGGAACGGAGTCCTTGTGGAAATCCACGACAGGATTAAGGCATGGATGATTTATAAAGACGGAAACCTTATTTATAGTAAGATTGCCACCTTCATTCTAATTTGTATAACCTGTGTAGGAACCAGGAATAAGAAACATTTAGAAATGGATGCACAGAAACAGGTGCTTTATCCCATTTTAGCCGGTTTCGGACTGGTAATCCTGTCAGTCATTTTCTTTGGTCATTCCATTCTTCCAAGAATCTATACACTGAAAGTCAATATTTGGATATATATGATTTTATCTGTTATCGGAGTTGTTTTGATTCATATAGCCTTCGACAATATATCCAAATTCTTAAAAGAGGGTCTGCTCAAAGACCGATTCAACTTTGAAAACGAGTCTTTTGAGCAATCGACCGAAGCCGTAGAAAACAAATACTCCGTTAATATCCCCATGCGGTTCTACTGGAAAGGAAAATTCAGGAAAGGTTGTGTGTCGATAAACAATCCCTTTCGTGGAACCTGGGTTGTTGGCACTCCAGGTTCCGGTAAGACATTCTCAATTATAGAACCGTTTATACGCCAGCACTCGGCAAAGGGTTTTGCAATGGTGGTTTATGATTATAAGTTCCCTACCTTAGCAACTAAACTTTACTATCATTACCTTAAGAATAAGAAAGAGGGCAAGACCCCTGATGGCTGTAAATTCAATATCATCAATTTCGTTGATGTGGAATATAGCCGTAGAGTGAATCCAATACAGGCAAAGTATATCCCCAATCTTGCAGCTGCTTCAGAAACCGCAGAAACTTTGCTTGAATCATTGCAGAAAGGTAAGAAAGAAGGAGGCGGTGGTAGCGATCAATTCTTCCAGACATCTGCCGTGAACTTCCTTGCAGCTTGTATATATTTCTTTGTCAACCATGAAAAAGAACCTTATGATGCTAACGGAAAGATGTTATATGCCGAAAAGGTATTGGATCCAAAATCCAAAATACTTAAACCTACCGGAGTTGTAAGAGAATATAAAGATGGTCCTGTAGTGGAACCGGCTTATTGGCTCGGTAAATATTCCGATATGCCACATATCCTTTCATTTCTCAATGAAAGTTATCAGACGATTTTTGAGGTATTACAGACTGATAATGAGGTTGCTCCATTATTGGGCCCGTTCCAGACAGCATTTCAAAACAAAGCAATGGAACAGTTGGAAGGTATGATTGGCACATTGCGTGTCTATACCTCCCGATTGGCAACAAAGGAATCATATTGGATATTCCATAAAGACGGAGATGATTTTGACCTGAAAGTCTCAGACCCGAAAAATCCATCATATCTGCTTATAGCTAATGACCCTGAAATGGAGAGTATTATAGGGGCGTTAAATGCCTTGATTCTTAACAGACTTGTAACGAGAGTTAATACCGGTCAAGGAAAGAATGTTCCTGTAAGTATCATTGTCGATGAGTTACCAACACTTTATTTCCATAAGATTGACCGTCTTATCGGCACAGCACGAAGCAACAAGGTTTCTGTTACACTCGGTTTTCAGGAACTGCCACAGCTTGAAGCCGATTATGGTAAGAATGGCATGCAGAAAATTATTACCACTGTCGGCAATGTTGTTTCAGGCTCTGCAAGAGCCAAGGAGACATTGGAATGGTTGTCCAATGATATTTTCGGTAAGGTAGTTCAGTTAAAGAAAGGTGTAACTATTGACAGAGATAAGACATCTATAAATCTTAATGAGAATATGGATAGTCTTGTCCCTGCTTCAAAGATATCCGATTTACCGACGGGATGGATATGTGGCCAGACTGCAAGAGACTTTATCAAGACCAAGACGGGTCGTGGAGACAGCATGAACATTCAGGAATCAGAAGAATTCCAGACTACCAAGTTTTTCTGTAAAACCGACTTTGACATGAAAGAGATTTCCAAAGAGGAATCCGAATATGTACCCTTACCAAAATTCTATCAATTTACATCGAGGGAAGAAAGGGAAAGAGTATTATATAAAAACTTCATTAATGTCGGTGAAGAGGTCAAACTGATGATAGCCACTATTCAGCGAAAAGACCAGGCACGGTAAAAATGAGAAAGTTAATCTGGGCTTTATTTCTTTCAATGGGAATATGCAGTTTTGCAAAACCCATGAAAATTATGGAACTGCCCCCTTTTGAGAGGGCGGTTTTAATAATCAAACATTATGAAACCCTTCATCAACCAAAACATTGGCCATACATTGGGTATGGTCATTTGGTTTTACCGGGAGAATCATATAAGAAAGGTTGTCAGCTGACAGAAAAGGAAGCAGACCGGTTGTTAAGAAAAGACCTCCTGAAATTCCTGTCATATTATAAATCTTATGGAGAAGACAGCCTGATCTTGGCCGTTCTCGCTTATAATTGTGGACCCGGGAAAGTCAATGAATCATCAGTTCTTCAGAAACTTCAATCCGGAAACCGCAACATACTCAAAGACTATTTATCCTATTGCCATTACAAAGGCAAATTCCATTTGGGCCTCTATCGTCGCCGCTATGTTGAATACCATCTCCTTTATAATAAATTTCCGGATTATTAGTAATTTTGGATATAGATCAAAGTAGTAAAAATGAATATTGAAAAATGAGATGCTTCATATGTAATAGAGAAATGGTGGATAAGCCTACTGATTCCAACCAAAGTAAAGCCCATGGCGAGCATGTAATACATAATGCAATACGGGGAAAGTTGATTTCTCATAGCATTTTGTGTGAGAAATGCGGAGGAGCATACAGTAAAGATGATGCAAACTTCTGCAAGATTTTTGCACCATTTGTTGTAGCCTTGAATAATAGAATGATTCTCGCAGATCATGGTAATACAGAAGGAAATACGCTTAAAGGATGTATATTCAAAACACCTGACATAAAGGAAAGTGATGAAGGCATAGAGATCACAGCTAAGAATGGTGAAGTTATACCGGTTCAACCATTCTATAAGATAGAAGGAAATAAAATTGATGTTTATGCTGGAAAGAAACGAATCTCCGATTTCATCAAAGTACTTTCAAAAGAGTTGGCAGAAAATGGTAATGACATTGCAAATTATACAATAGAACAGCATACTGACATTCAAAATCTCGGTTATCTGGCTTACTATTTTTCCAAAGGGAACGATAATTTCAACCAGGAATTTAAAAGGGTATGATAAAGATAGCAACAGAGTATGCTCTTCATTGTGGACTAGAACGAGAAGTTCTTTCAGAGGTTATATCAATAGATGACAAAGGTAAAGCCAAGATTGAATATGACAAAGCAAAATTAATACCTTTTATCCCAACCACTTTGTTCGATAAATTATTTGAATATCATCGATTTCTTTTTGAGGAGGGTTATCCCTCACATATGCTAAAGTTGTTTACATTGAAATGTAATGATGGCAAAACGCGACTATATTGTTACCTTGATTTGTTCAGCACATTTCAGTATTATGTACTTTTGAACGATGATTACAAAGGTGAAGAGATAAGTGAAACTTATGCACAGCGTTTGATACCGAAGATGAAACACCCTAATGTGAGCCATTATAGCCCCAAGGATTTGAGTATCGTAATACAGGAATATAAGATAAGTGAGTTAAAAGGTAAAAGTTATGAAGATCAAATTGCTTACATACAAACATGTATAGATAAATATCCTATACAAACCTATGATTTAGAAGCTTCTTTAAAAAGCGCGGTTGAACGGATCAATAAGATTGTTATGGCATATTTTTGCAAGAAGTCGAATCCAGAATTAATGAAAGCCTTATTAACTCCTTTGGGATTGGATGACATACCGGAATCAATAAGTACAATTTTAGGTGCTTATTTTAAAGATGTTCAGGTTACTGTTCTGACAAGAGTGTTTAGTGCATTTTCTGAATCAATAAAGCCAGAATACTATCGGAAGAATGGGTTTGAGATTATTGAAGACGAAATAATGAACTATTCTCATCCCGATAAAAGTATTGAAATTTTATACGAACAAAAGGCAATAGCACTAGAATATACGAATGCCAAATTTTCACATTTGAATAGCTTGTGTTATGAAATATCAAATTTGAAGTAAAAAACTTGCAAGATTATACTATAACACCATATGGAATATAAACTTTTTTCAATTTATAATTAATAGTTTGATCTAGGTTAAAGAAAATATTTATTTGAAATTCATTCTTAATAATCCAATTTTATATAAATAAATAAAATAATTATTTAATTTTTCATAATTAAATTAAATAAAATAATATTCAAAGTTTTATTTGAAGAGATTTCTTTTAAATTCATTTCTTATATTATTTCTTTCTGGACAAAATTTTGCATTTATATCAGGGGGTAAATAAAGTGATCTAGCGTGATGATATGCGTACATTATAGCCTCCTCTTCTGAGAGTTTTGGGATTCTATTTTGAAAAAATGATAAAGATGGTTGTTTTAAATTTTTTAAACAATTTACAACATAGTTAATAAAGTCAACACATGAATCTAAATCATTAAATATTTGAAATTCAGCAAATCTAATTATATTAAATCCCTTATCATATAAAGATTTATTCCAATCAAAGTCTATATGGTAACATCTATTTTCTAACTCAATATAATAATGTATGGGTTTCCCATCTTTAAAGTCATATGGTTCATCAATTTCAATTAATAAAACAAATTCTGGTAATTCTAATAATAAATCCGGATAGAAAGTCTTTTTAATATCATCAAAATAAAGTTTTCTATTATTATATATTGTTTTAAAACTTTTTTTAAGTCTATTAAATAAAAATTTTTCTCCTGGTCCTTTATATGGTTTTTTTTCGCCTGCCTTTATAATTTCTATTACATCAAATTTAGTTTTATAAAGAGATTTAATTCTATAAGAGTCTTGCGCAGAAATTCTTCCAAGAATTTTAAATACATTTGCTGAAATATAGATTTCAGGATAAAATGATGCTTTTCTTAATCTTTTCATACATAAAATTTTTAATAGTATATTAAAGTAATTAAAAATATTTTGATAAAAATATTTTTATAAAATAGAAGATTAAATTTTTATATACAGTTAATGTTTAATTGTGTCTATATATTCTTCATAAAGCTTCATAAAAATTTCGTCTATTAAAATCAATATCGTAAAACGATAAAAATAATTAAAGTATATAAAATCCGCATTTGCTAAATTTTTTAGTGATGGTAGATTATTTTGATATGAAGTTATATTATGTGCACATCTATGTCTATGTTTTATGACGTCTTCTTCATATATAAATTTTAATTTATTTAATAACAAATCATTAGTAGCTCCAAAATTATTAGAATTAAATAAATTTTTATCTTTTTTTAGTAATATATAATGTTTATAATCTCCTTTGGAAAGAATAGAAGATTCTAAGCAATTAATAATATGATACTTAATATTTTCAATAAAAATATCTTTTATTCTATCCTTTATGAACTCAAATTTGTTTGTTCTGAATTTATTATAAAGATTATTTTCTATTTTAATTCTAATTTCATTTGTAATGATTTTACCATTATTTTGTTGTATTTTTATTATTTTATCAACCTCTATATTGATTTTATTATTAAATTCGGTTTCAAGTGTAGTATTATCAATTTCCTTAAGCCATAAAAGTTTGGTAATATCAAAATCATATTTTAGGTTCGTAATTTCTTGAATTAAATCTTTATATACTTTATTTTTTTGATTATAAGTTGAAAATTCTCCATATACACTTTTTACATTTCCTAAATATTTATATCTATAAGAATAATTATTAGTAGCCAATTCCCAACAAATACATTTCAATTTTTGTTCTTGAGCACCAGAAATTCTTAAAAATGTTGATTGTAAAACATATTCTCTTAAAGGATATGCTTCAATTCCTACTCCGGCACCTTTACATGCGTTTACTGAATCAATCAAAATATCCAGTAAAGGGGTTTTAATAAATTTAGTATGTTTATTGATGTACATATTTACTATATATTTCACATGACTCTTTTAATCTTTCTCTTAAATTATTGAGCCTATTGGGGTTTTTAGCATAATATTCTTTATCTTCTCCTTTTTTTTCAATAATACGATTTTTTATTTCTTCATGAAGCGTAATTTGATTTTCTCCATCTCTTAATGTTAAATCAACAATTAATTCTTGACCTTTAAACAATATAATGTAGATCAATCCAAAAAGCCAATAGTCTGCATCAATCCAGGTATTAAAAGACCCATGTTCATTTAACTCAATATGTGGTTTAATTTTATCAAGTGTTTTTTTTAATTTCTCAAATTTTTGTTGCCAACTATTTCCTGGAAATCTTTCATAAAAATTAAATCCAAGGAATTTTTCTGGCCTACTTTCCTGTTGGTCCAAGCCTTGTCCTAGAACATAAGAAACATAATCTGAGTAATAGCTTTCTCTTGAAGAATAAGAGGAATATCCAACTAAAACCTTTTTTTCATTATTGTCATTAGCAACAAATTGTGATAGAATTGAGAGATATCGAACAAAATCAATTTTATATGGCTGTAAATTTTCCATTATTTTTATACCACATAAAACATCTTGGCCATTTTTTGTTTTTCCTTCGAAATAATTTAACATTTCTGAATTTTGAAAATACAAGGATTTTCGGCTATCCATAAAATCCAATTTCATACCGAAATAGTTAATATTACGAAATAATCGTGAAAAAACTTTTTGAATCTCATCTTTATTTATACTTTCTGGTATAATATATGAGAAACCTATAAATGTATTTTCGAAAAAATCATTGGATAAATCAGTAAATTCTCTGTCAGTTAATTTAATATATCTATCATCATTTTTAATTCTGTCAATTATATCGTCTTTATTGTTTTTATCATTTAATAATAGTTCATTGAATTTCCAAAGGATAGGATTGTTAATAAGTTCATTATCTCCATCATCTAGTGCACTATCGTCGTCATTGGACATTATTCGCTCTTGAATATTTCCATTCAAAAATTTTTTTCGATCCGGGATATAGCCTAAATAGGTTAGAAGGACAGATGTTAATCGCTGTTGACCATCTAAAATAAGATTTTTCTTAGATTTATTAACATGATAAAGAGCAATAGTAACAGGTTGAACAAATTGTTTTTCTTTTAAAGATTTAATTAATCTTTTAATATCACGTTCTTGCCAAACAAAATGTCTCTGGTAAGCTGGTAATTCAATATCTCCAGCCAACATTAAATCTATCCAATGCTTTAATGAATATTCTCCATAATAAACTCTGGTTTCCATAACCTTACATTCAATCAAATTTATTAAATAAATCTCATAAATTATATTATATTGATAAGTAGTTGATTTTTAGAAGTCTAATTTTTTAGTAGTAGACATTTAAATAGTATATGAAGTATACTACTAATTTTTTCATAATGTAAAATTACCATAATTTATTATAACAATTATTATAATAATTAAATATTAACATTTGTTAAAGCATATATTTTCTCATTTTTTTTAGTAGCTTTTCTTAAGGAATTATATTCAATTGAATATCAAGATAATATATTATAGATAGAGTTATTTATAATGTGAGGCTAATTCCATTTTCACTTTTTATTAAAATATTGTAAAGAAAGATTATTGTTATTCACATACCACTTTAAGTCAACTATATATAAAAGTCAGCTTTTTCAATTAAAACATTCTTCATATGAGTGTAATTCCTTATAGGATGAATACTGTAGGGATTTAATTATTTATTTCTTCGTCAAGTCTTTTAAAGATTTTCTTTTAAAGTCCCTTTCTCAATTCTGCTTTTTCCCAAAGTAACTGATGTATAATTGATAGGTTCAATGGTAAGTACTAACTTCTTTGTTTAGCTGAATTATACATGATACTTATAATTTTTATAATTGAATATATATTGATCTATTTACAACTTATCTTATTAATATTCGGCTAGCTTATAATCTAATTCATCTGTTTAGGACTTTTAAAACTTTTCTCCATTATTTTAGTTTAGAAATATTAGCAAGAAAGGGAAGAATATTGAATTCATCTTCCTTCTGATTCGTAAACTTTATAAGAGAATTTTAGGGTTAGAAAATATAATTAAAGACATAAATTAATAAAATAATTAATAGACAGAAAATCAATACATTATATGAATTTAATGTTAAATAATGTTAAATATTAAATATTAAAAACCTAATATTATAACGAGTATTATAATTTGATTAAATTTGCAAATAAAATCATCTGATATTAGAGCCCATATTAAATAGGCCTGATTGGAAAAGTATAGAAAAACATATATGGAATAGGATATTCCTTAAATTAATATGATAATTTTATGAAACAGCAACTTGAAGAAATTAACTTGTTACTAGTTAAATACATAAAGTACTCTCAAAAATTAGACTCCTTGATATAGGTAAAACATTCCTATATTGAAGTGTTGGTACAATCATATACTGAAATTTGTGCACAGATAATAGATAGTGCTACAGGGTAGAAACAGAGGATACTGATAGTGAGGGCGGTTTATAAGGACCCAGACTTCATTTTTCTGGACGAGGCCACGAATGCCCTTGACGCCAAGAATGAACGTGCTATCGTTGAAAACCTGAAAGAGTTTTACCCAGGAAGGACTGTGGTAGTTGTAGCCCACAGGTTGTCAACCGACAAGAATACAGACCAGATCATAGTCCTTGACGGAAGGAAGGTGGTAAAGACTGGGAACCACGCAACACTTATAGAAAGGGAAGGATACTATTACAATCTGGTAAAGAACCAGCTTGAATTGGGAAATTGACATAGAAAAAAGATGAAATGGATAAAAAGGAGATAGAAAAAGACAATATAGAGCTTCGTTCGGAGAAGGTCAGGAATTTGATAGGAGAAATACCACCATCCCTGGTAAGATGGGGAACGGTGGTAATAGTGTTGATTTTCCTCTTATTATTAACAGCACTATGTCTCCTTCCTTATCCATACTCAAACGGAGAGACAATTATTAAACATTTCTTTTCATAATATTAAATAATTAGAAAAAGACATAGGAAATGAATGAATGTATTAAAATAGGAGATTTTTTCACCTTAGACAATACAGTAGGGGGGATAAAGGAATCAGACTATGCAATGACTGATACAATTATTGAAGCAGCAAAGGCCTTCGAACGTAGTACATATCAATGTGTCTATATTATAGATTATTATAAGAAAGGCTTTTTATATGTTTCAAACAATATAGCTCGATTATGTAGTGGAGAAGCTGAAAAGATTAAGGATTTTGGGTACAAATTTTATATTGATTATGTTCCAAATGAAGATTTGAAAATGTTACTGGAGATAAATAACTCAGGATTTAGACTATTTAATACATTTGCTCTCCACGAGAGAAAAGATTATACTATTTCCTATAATTTCCATATAAAGAATGATAGAAGAAAAAGACTTGTGAATCACAAACTAACCCCTCTATTGCTTGGTAAAGATGGAAGAATATGGCTTGCTATCTGTACAATATCACTGGCAGCAGGCAATGAAACAGGTAATATCATCATGAAAAAACCGGGTTCAAAAAGTTTTTTTGAATATGTTTTATATGAACATAAATGGGTAGAACGGAAGGAAATTGTGTTGACTGATAATGAACGTGAAGTCTTGTCATTGTCAACTCAAGGGTATACCATGAAGGAAATTGCTGAAAATCTTTATAAGTCTGTTGATGCAATAAAAGCGTGTAAACGAGGAATTTTCTCAAAAATGGAGGTAAAAAATATTGCAGAAGCTTTAACCTATGCTCAAAATCACCAGCTGATTTAAATACTCTTATACTATGTCACATCGTAAAGAAGAGAAATAGAATTTGGGGAAATATTTTACTTCTTTTCCAGTGATAATATTAAACATAGCATTTACACACATTCCCGCTTCTATCCAGGAAGCTATAGATAGTTGAGGAGGAGGCAGTTGTTCTTTCTCTTTTCTGTAAGTTTCAACTGCTTCTTCCAACCACTTGTTTGGCTCATTCCAAAATGAACAATATCTAGCAACAAAATCTGCAATTTTAAGTTCAAAATCATTCCATGAATTGGAAATCTCAGATAATTGATATCCTCCTGGTTTTACTATAGTAAGAAAGGCTCCCCAACCAAAGTTATAAGGATGTAAAACAGGTATCTTTAATTTAGAACAGATTGTGTCGAAAACAAAAGGAATATCACTTTTGAAATCAAGGGCATTTATTGCAATTTTAACACCATCTAATAATTCTTCTACATTGTTACGGTCAATATAGGTGTTTTGGAATTGAATATTAGCCTTTGGATTAATCCGAAGTAATCTTTTAGCCAATCTTTCAGCTTTTGGTTTCTTTAGATCTATCTTTTCATAATTTTGGCGATTCAGATTACTTAATTCTACTTTATCACCGTCTACTATTAACATGTTCTCAAAACCAAACCTTAAAGCACATTCTGCTATGATGCTCCCTATACCTGCACCTCCAATTAAAATCCGGGAATCCCGAATTTTTTCTTGCTCTTCTTCACTAATATAAATCCTGTTCCTACTATATCTTTCTTCCATAAATAATTAATTTTAGGCAAATTTAATATCTTGAGATTTTATCCCTATAACACAAAAGTGTAATTTTTAAATAATTTGAATATTATTGTTTTTGACTTATTAGCTTATAATAGGAAAAAATAATATTAGTGTATTACGAATTGGTATGGGATAATACTTTTTTTATTCAAAATATTTTTTCTAAAGATAGTGGTTTTAGTATTTTTAATTAAATAAAGATAGTATATTCCAAATTAGTAATCTCAATAACTACACAAAAGTGTAAATTTTTAAATGAAAATAAAAAAATACACTTTTGTGTTAAGATTATAGAAAAGCTTCTTCATAGTTTTGCGCAAAAATTTCATTAGACTATGGAGAAATTAATTTGGTCGTCCAATGATTATGATATTTTTGAAGTTGGTCCGGAAGCTCTTTACGAAATTTCAAGTTTCGTTATTTCCCAAAATTATAACCGTCATTCCAAGAGATTTTTATCAAAAAAAGATTTCCGGGAAATTGAATATGTCTTTAATGAAGAATTGGAGTTCTCAAAATTTTCAATTCTCTATATAGTGAGAGACAAAAGAAGAAAATTAATAGGTTCAATTCGAGTATTCAAGTGGGACAAAACATTGATAACACCAATGCAAAAGCTTTTTAATATCTCCCCTGATGAATTAATTGACAATTCCGTCACCTCTAACTATTGGCATATAGGTCGTTTTGCAATAGATTTTTTATGTGGTATAAAAACGGTTACAATATTTAAGCAATTAATGATTTTAGCGGTGGATCCTATTATGAAAGACAATAATAGTTATATGTTGGCTGAGACTGACACAAAACTTTTGAAAGTTATGAATGCTCTTGGATTTGAAACTTCAAAATTGAGCAAGCCTATTATTTATCTATCGTCTGAAACAGTACCAATTTTTGCTACAAAGGCTGGTATATCTCCTTTTTACAAAAGATGTTATCCATTAATAGTTCAAAAAAGGTCATAAAATTAGCCTACACAAAAGTATAAAAATACAATTTAAAAGACTGAAATACACTTTTGTGTCATAATCATAATTTATCTCATTTTTAATTTTGCAATGTCACATTACTTACGATAGAAGTCGACATCAATCGTAATTACTTATTAATTTTTTATTCTTAACATTATGAAAAAAATACTATTTATTATGACCTGCATTATTATGTTAATGCAAAGTTGTATAAATGAGACCGAGCCAACACCGGCAAATAGTTCGGTTTCTCTCCCAAATACAACTCATATGGTAATTAAATACGGTGAAAGACTATACGAGACTGACGTTATTACTGGTGACTCCGTTTCATATCTAAATGATGAATATTCAATTTTTTATAAAACCTTTATTGAAAACGATGATAACGTTGCAGCATTTCTTAGCATTGAAGAAAATGGGAATTTATTTGTGGAATATTTCCCTTCTGAACAGGACCTGTTGAGTAAATTTGAATTTTATTATTTAGATAATATGGATGAAGAAGTGTATGATTATACTTACACGAGATCCGGAGTTATTGATTTATGGCCACCCAATAATACAGGTGAACTAATTGGAATGGCAGAATTATTTGATGATAAATATTTTGAAGATACAGTGTTGGTTACCTATGCCACAACTAATTGGGCGACAGCAGTGCCATATTTATCAAATTTAGGTTTTAATGATAAAACATCTTCAATAAGGGTACATAATAAAATGATATCCAATCAAAAATACACTATGAAGGGGTATGATGAAAATTCTCATCTTAATATGGGTACATATTATGGGTCACAACTTCGGCCTATCTTGAAATGTTATCATAATTCAAATTATTCAGGTTCAGTAATTTATTGTATTGCTAAACCAACAGGTAGTTCTGAGCTCCATCTTGATTATAATTTAAAAAACATAGGATGGAATGATAGAATTTCTGCTATTTCATGGATTGTTATTGGTGATATGTCTTACATTAATGGTTCAAATCCTGAATTTCCAGCACATCCTGAATGTTGATAACTATGAAAAGTAAATATGTTATTTTTATAATAATTACATTGATAATACCTTTTGGTTTTATCAGCTGTACTACTAACGATTATGATCCAGAAGATTATGTTAGTTCAATTTTGTCTGGAGAATATGAAAAAGATGGATTCTGGAAACTTATAGTAACAGAAAATGGTAAAATTTTGGAAGATTATAATTATGTAAGATTTGATTCAAAAACTTTGCAAACAGGTGATTTTAAATTTGTTGAAGTTATCCCAGGAATACCCATTTTGCAATTTAAAAATATCCCTTTAAAGGAGACTGAGACGGGTTTTTCTTGTAGGATGGTATATAATGAAAAAGAGAAACATATTATAATAACCGGAATAATTTCATTTGGTGAAATGACTATAAACCTAAGCTATTGAGTTAAAACTTAATTCTTCATAATGGGAGCCATGAAATAAAATTTATGGTTCCCTACTGTTATAAATCCTATTATAAATAATTATAATTATAATTTACAAAGTTGGTTTGAAATCCATTGCACAGAAGTTGCCAATTAATTCAGTTAAAAGTCTAACCGGGAATAATAGGACTTTTTTTAAGTTTTTGCATCTACATAAAAAAGATCTAAATTTTTATCAATATGAAAACAAATATTTTTACTCTAATTATCATTGCAATCCTGATTGCAGGAGGATTCAGCAGCTGTTCAAACCATGACTTCAATCCGGAAGATTATGTATCGTCAATTCTATCCGGAGAATATGGTAAAGGTGGCTATCACCTTTATGTGACTGAGAACGGTGAGGAAAAAGAAATTTCAGGTTATGTGAGGTTTACCGCTAAAAATCTTGAAATTGAAAAAGGGGACTTTATCTTTGTCGATGTATTACCCGATGAATCAAAAAAGGAATTTAAGGGTGTACCTTTAACTCCAACTGAAGAAGGATTTATTTTTTCAATGGAATATATCAAAAAGAATAAAACTGTAGTAATTACAGGCACTTTGGATTATGGATTGATGACAATAAATATAAGTTATTGATCAGATATTCAAAATTAGAATATTTCAAATAAAAAGGCTTGGTAAATTTCATTCTCTTTCTGAAGCCATGAAACGAATTATAGGTATAACAGCCGGTTGGTTCTTATTTTTAGGTCCTTGTCTCGCAAATAATTCATCTGATAATTTACAGTTGGAAACTGACACTTTTAAAACGGTCCCCTCCTACAACCTTGATGAAGTGATTATAATCGCTACAGGTGCTGATAGAAATCTCAATGCGGCTGAAATGGGAAGGCATGTCATCGGGAGTGAGGCGATAATGAAACTTCCTGTCTTGTTGGGAGAGCCTGATATAATAAAATCTCTCCAGACATTACCCGGTGTGGCACAAGGTGTTGAAGGTTTCACGGGACTGTATGTACATGGAGGGGAAAACGACCAGAATCTTTTCCTTTACAACGGACTGCCACTTTATCATGTGGCACATTTGGGAGGTATATTCTCTGCCTTCAATGTCTCTACTGTCAATAAGGTTGATTTCTACAAGTCAGCCTTCCCTGCAAGATACGGAGGAAGGATATCAAGTATCACCGACATAAAGATGAATGATCCGGAATTCAATAAATACACAGGAAAGTTCACTATAGGTCTTCTTGCCGCCAACGCTTATATAAGTGGTCCTATTGTCAAAGATAAGCTGGCATTCAGTGCAGGATTAAGAAGATCTTGGGTTGATATTGTAGGACTCCCGGCTCTTGCCGTTGTCAATGCCATTCAGAAAAAGAACGGAAAGAAGACAATTGTTAACTATAATTTCACAGACTTCAATGCAAGGATAGACTGGAAGGTAGGAAACGGGAAAATCTATGCAATCGGATATTACGGCAGGGACTATCTTAAAATCGGTCTACGGGAATTTGAATCCAACAATAAATTTAGTTATGTCATTAATCCGGATACGGGACAGTATGAACCTGATAATTCCGGGGATGAAAGTACTACTAAATACTATGATGAAAATACTAACAGACTTTCCTGGGGGAATTGGGGAGTTTCATTGAATGCAGACTATAGAGTCGGAGGAGGTTATGTAAATGCCATTACCTATTACTCGAAATATTCATCCCGGTATAGGCAGCTTAATGAGCATCAGAATGATTTGGAAGATCCGGATACTTACGGGAGGACCTATGACGAGACTTCTAATGCAATCGGAGATTTCGGGTTTAATCTCCAATTTACCCGGCAATGGAGACAAACCTGGCTTCTCAGGGCCGGAGCAGAATATGTGTTCCATAACTACCATCCCGAAGGATTGATAAACGAGTTCCTTGACGACAGGAACCATTGGATAGAAGACAACGGTAATCCATCGGTTAAAGCCAATGAGGTTTCCGTTTATATTGATAACCTCTTCAATTTTGGAGAAAGGGCCTCCTTAGATATAGGATTAAGATTCGCTGATTATTTCATCAAAGGGAATTCCTTTCCAAGATTAGAACCAAGGGTTTCCTTACGTATTAGCCTTGACGACAATTACAGTATCAAGGCTTCATACGCAAGGATCAACCAGTTTGTACAACAGGTCTCTCCCAATTATATCAACTTACCTACCGATTTATGGCAACCTGTGGGATTGGGAAAGAAACCATTAAGCAGCGATCAATATTCCATAGGGTTTTATGGGAACCTTCCAAAAGGAATGTATTTCTCTGTGGAAGGATGGTATAAGTCTATGAGAAATCTTGTGGAGTATCGTGAAGGAATCTCTATGCTTAACCCTAACCTGAGTTGGAATGAGAAAACAGTATCCGGAAAAGGTTGGACCTACGGAGTAGATTTGAGTATCACTAAAGAAATCGGTAAGGTTACCGGTTCGGTCAGTTATGGATTGATGTGGAATTGGAGAAAGTTTGATGAACTAAACGGAGGGAATAAATTTCCTGCAAAGTTCGATAATAGAAATAAAATCAACATTAACGCATCATATAAGCTTAATGACAAGATTGAATTTAATGCCGGATGGACATACATGACCGGTAATCGTATTACTATGTCTCTTTATGAATATGAATCTGCCGGTGCTGAATATGATGATGCACCCGGCATTGTTGGAGACAAGGCTTCTCGGGAAGGATATGATAATTTACAATCATCTCCGGGAATAGGATATATTTCCAATAGAAACAATATCAGACTGCCGGCTTATCATCAACTTGATCTTGGAATGAGCCTTTATAGGAATTTAAAGAATGGAGGTAGGACTATATGGAATTTTAGTCTTTACAATGCATATTGCCATATGAATGCTGTTACCATTGTCAAAAGCGGATATGGAAGTGCTTATGCGAAACATAAAAAATTCCAGACATTGAGCTTACTCCCCATCATCCCTTCTGTATCATGGACGTACGAGTTTTAAGATTCCAGGAGTTATTAAGAATTTGAGTTATTTAGTTATTGAGAGATGAAAAATAGAGTTAAAATATATTTTGGTATTTTAGGTGTTGTCGGATTCTTATTGACAGGATGTTGTCAGGATATTGACCTTGATAAATATAAAGGTGCAAACGGAGAGAATCTTCTCGTTTTGAATTCTATTATAAATCCTGATTCCACCATTTCTGCGGTCACTTCAAAAACGTTCTTTTATTCTGACCCAAATACCCAACGTGGATATATAAAAAATTTAGATATCGAACTTTTCATCAACGGGGAAGAAAGAGGATTGATGAAGTTTAATCCAATAACAAATCATTATGAAACCGACCTAAAACCACAAGAGAATGACATAGTGGCATATAAAACATTTTATCGTAATGAAAAAATTGAATGTATCGATACTGTACCAAGAAAGGTTAAAATCGAATCTGTGAAAGTATCTCGACAAGGCCCGATGGCGATTTATTCAAATAGAGATTATCTCTTTACTTATGAAATAACTTTTACAGATCCTATAGAAGAGGATAATTATTATTTTCTTCAATATGATGATGCCGATTGGATAATGCCGGGTAATCTTAATTTTGGGGTCAGGGATTTCACTTATGAATATGTGTTTCAGCAATTAGCCAGAAAGATTGGGTCGGTTGTTCCAGGTTGGGAACCTTATAGCCCTGACGGTTTGCCTTTCTCAGATTATGGGATAGAAGGAAAGACTTATACATTGATAGTGAAGGAAATTATACAAGGTAGCGGATTGATTTGGTCACATTATGACAAAATGTGGAGAAAATTTTCATTGTTTTCAATTTCTGAATCTTATTACAATTATTTGATTTCAAGGTTATATAATGAGTCTTATGACTCCGATCTTCATGGAGGAATGATAGATTTGGGATTTACCGAACCTTTAAAGACCTATACAAATATAAACGGAGGCCTCGGTATATTTGCCGCCTATGCACTTGATGAAAAAGAATTGGATGTAATGCAAATCGTAGGAACTTTCCCATAATTTTTTTTGACTAATTACTTTCTCAATCATTAAGTCATATTTAGTGAAGATTACTTTTCTAAACTAAATAACATATTTATTAAGTAAAATTCTAAAGCAAAATTTCATTAACTCTAAAACAAGGATTCTAATGTTATGTTATTTTGGGCTATCGATAATATATTTGATTTGAAAGTAAAATTAATAAGAAAATTTGAAAATCGCAGTATAATCCTCCAAAAGTAGTCATAATAATATAGATTTGGAGGATTACGACATAATTTTCAAAAGGATTATAACTAATGATATCAACAACAACCTGAGATGGTAGAGACGGCAGTTTGGGGTTGTTATGCAGGACGGAGTTATCTTTCGGAATCGATAGCGAGAAACATAGCAGTGGATGACGGGAATATAGATATCGACAGGTTGGAACGGTCTGCCAGGATAGCCAACATCCATGACTACGTTATGGGGCTGCCGTCGAAATACAACACGAAGATAGGCCGGGACGGAGTTGGACTGAGTCAGGGGGAGAAACAGAGGATACTGATAGCGAGGGTGGTTTATAAGTATCCTGACTTCATTTTCTGGACGAGGCCACGAATGCCCTTGACGCCATGAATGAACGTGCCATAGTGAAGAACCTGAACGAGTTTTACCGGGAAAGGACGGTGATAGTAGTAGCCCACAGGTTGTCCACCGTCAAGAATGCAGACCAGATTATAGTCCTTGACGAAAGGAAAGTGGTGTAGACGGGGAGTCACGCAACACTTATAGAAAGGAAAGGATATTACTATTATCTGGTAAAGAACTAGCTTGAATTGGGAAATTGACATAGAAGGAAAAGAAAATGGATATAAAGGACAGATAAGAAGATAATATAGAGCTTCGGTCGGAGAAGGTCAGGAGTTTGATAGGAGAAATACCGCCATCCCTTGTAAGATGGTGAACGGCGGTTATAGTGTTGATTTTCCTGTTGTTGCTTACAGCACTTTGTTGCCTGCCTTATCCTTACTCTAACGGAGAATCAATTATAAGACATTTCTTTAATTAAAATAACAAAGTAAGTAATTAATTTTCTTGTTTTAAGGTATTATACAGGCTTTGAAAATAGGTTTCAAGTTGGTTGATATCGTATCCGGATTGAGTAAAGACACCGGTAAAAGATTTTCCTAGATAACAAACCTCAAATATTTCAGCGTATACCTTAGGATCTATATTATTCTTAATTTCTCCTGATTTAATAGATCTTTCCAAAACAGAATACCAAATTTTTGTTTCTTCTTCAAACCAGGTATATGCAATTTCTTTAAAATTATCAACATATGTAAGGGCAGAGTTTTCTATTCTCATTAAAGCTTCATTGAGATTTTCAATACCCATTTCAGACATAGTTTGTTTTTCCTTTTTAAGTATCTCTATAAAGTAAGAATAGAAGGAGTATAAAGAGAGTCTATAAGGATCTGGTACAGCTTTTACAGATGATGAATCGAAAATAAGTGTCTTTAAAATCTCTTTAAAGAGTCCTTCTTTATTCTTAAAATAGTATATCATTGATCCACGGCTAATACCTATTTCGGTCTCAAGAACTTTAAACGAAACAAGTTCATAAGGTCTCGTAGCAAAAAGTTTAAACGCTTCGAGCAATATTCTTTCTTTACTTTTTTCTCCTTTAGTCATAAGTATATTAAAACTATTGCAAAATTAAAAAATTTAAGTGATTCAAAAAAATTATAAATAGTATTTAATTGATATTTAATTAAATATATAAGTTTTGCGAAATAAAAAATATAATATTGATATCATAATTATTAAATATCATTAAATTTGCGTTATAATAAGTGTTATAAATTTAACAATTATGAGTTATTCTATAAACATGACCATTAATAAGAACAGCAAAGATGGGTCTATTCTTGGGAAAGTTTTTGATTTTCAAGAAGAATTAAAAGAACATGAACATGCCGGTCTTAATAACTATAAGAAACATCCGCATTTAACAGCCTGTGACCGTGAATGTGTCGTTTTTAACAGGCACACTAATAAAAAACAAAAAGTTATAATGTTTGGATCTAATAGTTATCTTGGTGCCAATTTATTTACTAAAGCAATTGCAAAGTCAATACTTGCCACAGAAGATTTTGGAATAGGATCTGGAGGCGTGCCATTGTTAAATGGCACAACAATTTATCAAACTGAATTGGAAAAGATTATAGCAAAAAAAACCGGGTTTGATGATACAATGTTATTTTCATCTGGTTACACTGCTAATTTGGGGGTAATTTCAGGTCTCCTCCGATCTAATCACTTGATTGTCCATGATAAGTTAGACCATGCAAGCCTATTGGATGGGACTACACTATCTGGTGCCAAAATGATAAGATTCAAACATGGAGATATGAAACACCTCGAAAAAGTACTGGAAACTAATTATGAAAAATATCCTAAAGGAATAATGGTAGCTACCGATGGTGTTTTTAGCATGGACGGAGATATTGCAAATATTCCTGCTATATTATCCCTTTGTAGAAAATTTAATGCTTTATTATTAATAGATGATGCTCATGCAACTGGAGTAATAGGAGAAAAAGGTGCTGGAACTCTTTCTTACTATAATATTAATGAAAGAGAAAATATTATTGTAACAGGAACTCTAAGTAAGGCTGTTGGTACGGTTGGAGGATATATTACAGCGTCCCAAGAAATAATTGATTACCTTAGAATATATGCAAGGAGTAATATGTTCTCAACATCTTTACCTCCATCGGTTTGTGCAGGTGCAATAGGAGTCTTTGAAGAAATGGATAGAACAGATGTAGTAAAAAAACTGCAAGATAACACTGATTATATGCACAAAGAATTAAGAGAAGCCGGTTTCAACATCCTTAACACGGAAACACCTATTATACCACTTGTAGTTGGAGATATAAATATTTTGACGTACATGGTTAAGGATGCTTTTGACAACGGTTACTTTATTAATGCTATTGTTCCACCCGTCGTACCTCCTAATTTAACAAGATTTCGTATCAGTGTTATGGCATGTCACACGAAGGAAGATATGGATGGATTAGTGAAACTACTCGTTGAATTATTTGAAAAGTATAATCTTCCCAGATATGTTGACTGAATACGATTGTAGATGGTCTTCTTCAATACAGGAAATTAATCCAGAAGATTGGGAAACTATCTATGGAAAAGATATAATTAAAAGCTATGGATTTTTGAAATCAAATGAAATAGCAGATTTTGAGGGTGTGGAGTTTCATTACCTACATATTTATAAGAATGAAAAAGATATTATAGCCATTGTTCCTTGTTTTATATACAAAATGGATTTAAGGAATATCGCTTCATCATCAAAAGCAAAAAAAATAATACGAAATATTAGAAAAATTTTCCCTTCTTTTTTGAAATTTAAAGCTTTTGTAACTGGTTCTTATGCGGCAACTTGTGAACATTTGATTGAAATAAAAGAAGATCTTCCAGCTAAAGAAAAAGATGAAATTTCTAGACTGATTAATAAAGAAATAAAAAACAGATGTGAAAAATATAAAGCTAATTTTATTTTTATAAAAGATGTAAGACAACGAGACATTCATAAATTAGAGGATAGGTTTGGAGCAGATTTTAAATTTTTTATTTCGTTTCCAACAACATCGATTCCTTTGATTCCAAGAATAAAATATCCGGGTGGATTACGTAAAAAGAATAGGAAAAGATATCGACTTTTTAAAGAAAAATTTGAAAAATCTTTTGAATGGAAGATTGTAAATGACTACCAAGGTGAAATAAGTAGTCAATTTACAGAGTTATATCAAGCAGTCCTTGATAAAGCAAAAAATAAGTTTGAATTTCTAAATGAAAAATTCTTTACTGCTACTAATAACTTGTTAAATGAAAAATCATTTTTATTGATAGCAAGCAACAAAGAAACGAAGGAAACTCGAGTTATGGTGTTGATTTTAGAGAATGACTATAACCTTATTCCATTATATATGGGGTTTAAGTATAAAAATGATGATTCTAAGGTGATATATTTAAATACAATTTTTAGAACTATTGAAGAAGCAGAAATGAGAAATAAAGAATACGTCGATTTTGGTCAGATGAGTTACTATCCAAAAACGATGTCTGGAGCATTGACAGAAAATATTTATTATGGGTTTTGGTCATATAAACCTTTAGTAAGATATTTTATAAATTATGTTTTAAAAGGATTTTTTACTCCTCCTCAAGTTCCTGAACATGTTTATATGAAAGAATATGCTAAGACAGCACATAATGTCTTGGAGAATAGAGGATTCAAATTGTTAAATTGAATCTAAAATATTAATTAGAGGCAAAGAAAGATTACAATCAGGGAATGAGGAACATTTCTGAAGGAAAATGGCATTATAAATTTTTGCTAACTCTTGACGTGATGATGTATTTACAATGTTATAATCAAAAGTATTAATTAAGACTGTTTCCCAAAATTTTAAATTCTTTTGATTGTTAGAAATGATCACTTCATTGAAAGATGGTATCAAACTAATTCCTTGGATTTCAATATAATGACTTAAAGAAACTAAATCTAGAAATATACCGAAATTCCTAATATATTTGTGAGCCACTTCTAAATGTTGAATTTTAATTTTCCAATAATCTTCTAATTTATAATTAGATGATGGAACAGCATACAGAACATTAAGTGGAGAATTATAAAATTGTTCTATAGCTTGTTGAAAAAGATCTCCCTTATTCTTGAAATATTTATATAGAGTTCCTCTAGTAGTATGTGTCGCATGTTCAATTGTAGGAATCGATATTGATTCATAGCTATTAGTAAGGAAAAGAGGCAAAACTTTTTTTAGTATTTGATCTTTCAATTTTTCAGTTTTGATTATTCTATTCATAAAAGCAGGGATTTGCTGTTATTGTTTTGCAAATCCCTGCTTAGTATAAAGTGGCACGAATCTGCATACAAATTAAAGAGAGGTCTGGTACAACCGTTAATTGGATTTGTATGCAGTTCGTGCCGTATGCTTGAAAAAGATACGACACGATTGCCCGCATATTCTCGCCAATAAATGAAAAAGTACCAGTTTCTCTTTACGAGTTATACGAAGCAATACAGTAAAGCGGCAGTCGTCACAAGTCCGCTTCTTATATGCTTTTGCAAATATAATAAAAACAATTTATATTTTAAAATATTTGTTATAATATTTTATAAGAAAAGATTAAATCATAATTCCTTGATTTATAAAACTTTTATTTTCTATCCACAACGATGCAAATATTATAGTCTCTTCTTTTTTGAAAAAGTTTGTTTTAAAAGCTTATATAATCTTTATAAATAAAGGTGATGATATGAATTTATTCCCTACTTGCATATTTTGGTTTATAGTTTGAATAAAGTAATTTTATAACTCTAAGAATAATAAAACTTTACAAAAAATACATATAACAATCGTTATATTTATTACCAAAAAAATTTCTATTTTGAAAATAAAATATTAAATTTGAAAACCACATTACGTGTGTATTGTTTAGTTATTTTTTAAAATTTAAATTTTAAATATTTATAATTCAAGAAAATATGGGTAGTACAGGTACAGGAAAATTTACAGATTATCCCGGTAATCCAGAATCAGTTAAAGGAGTTGTAGGACCAGACTCGAAAGAGGATAGATGTGAACTAGCGATCTCCACTGAGCTAGAAGATGTGGAAACTAGTGAATATTATAAAAAATATGGCAAAGTTCCTGAACAAGGTTCGTTTGTTTCAATCGGATTTAAGGTGAGAATAGTAGCCTTAAATAAAGAAAAATTGACTATCGGTAATCTTTCTACAGAATACAATTATTTGCTAGGATGTATGGAAAATGGATTTAATTATACCGGTGTGATAGAAGATTCCGATGATGGTTGTGCACCTTTTATTAAAATAGCTGTAACTCCAAATATAAAATAAAAACTTAATCATGGTTTTACTAATAGGAGATGTTTTGATTGATGTATCTCTTAGTCATAATAAATCCGAAGATAAAATGAGACTAGGAGGTATCATCCATGCCGCAAGAGCATTATGGGCGTTGGGAATTGAATATGCAGTTGCATATTTTGCTCCAGATTATATGGATGAACATATTATTGAGGGATTAAAAGCATATGAATGTACAGAATTTATAAAACTAGGTAATGTAATTAATAATCCATATACAATATTGATAAAGGAAGCACGAGAAGTTGGTAATCAAGGATATGATTTTTTATGTAGAGAATCTATAAAAATTAAATACACGGAAGATGCCTTAAATAAAATTAAAGAATTTGAAAAGATTCTGATTATATCCGGTAATTTTGATTTGAAAAGAATCTCTAATTATATAAAAGATGATCAGGAGGTTTGTTTAGATTTTGCAAATAATGTAAAGTCCATAGAAGAGATCCCATCATCAATTAAATATGATACCCTGTTTTTGTCATCTTCTTCAGATATTTTTAAAAAGAATTATAATAATTTTGAAGAATTTAAGAATTTATTTGAAAAAAATACAAGAAAATTAGTAGTAAAAGAAAATAGAGGTGGATCTATAGGTTATATTTATGAATCTAACCAACGATTTGATATTCCTTGTTATATTAGTCCAATTGTGCATTCTGTAGGTGTAGGTGATGTATTTGATATAGTCTCCTTCATTTCAAATTATAAAGATTTTGAAGATCGTTTATATTATGCTTCATGGATTGCTCGTGAGTATGCTTTAACGACTTTTGTAAACGATTTTAAATTACAAGTAGAAAGATCTTTTAATATTGAAATAGAGGATATCAAGAAATTTGAAGGATGTTTTTTACCATGGGAAGTAAGAAAAAAATGTCAGATTTATATAGCTGCTCCCGACTTTGATTATGTTGAAACAGGTATTATTGATACAATTGAAGAAAGTTTAAAATATCATAATTTTGAACCAAAGAGACCCATTAAATTAAATGGTCAACTTTCTGATAAACCAACTATGCCAGAAAGAAAAAGATTATTTAATAAAGATATGAACTTATTAAACAGTTGCAATGCTTTGATTGGTATTTACCTCTATGATGATCCAGGTACCTTTATAGAAATGGCTATAACATGGGCAAATAAAAAACCTGTCATATTATTTGATCCCAAGAAGTTATCGAATAATTGCATGTTAGTTGGCATTTCAAATAAAATAATATATGATTTAGACTCTCTGGTGAATGAAATTTTTAGAATTTATTCTAAAATGTATAAAAATGAAACTCTCTAAAGGCGTAATTTTGGTATCAGGTGGTTTAGATTCTACGACTCTTATGTATTTATTTAGAAGAGAAAGAATAGAATTTGTACCTTTATTTATTAATTATGGTCAGCATTGTGCAAAGCATGAGCTTGATACTTTAAAGCAAGTGATTCCTATAGAATATAAAGATAAAATAGAAATATTAGATGTTTCATGCATTTTTCAATATTCAACATCTCGTTTTATTAAACCAGCTAATTTATGGAAAGAACAAATAAAAGCAGATGATTTATATATTCCATATAGAAATGTCTTATTACTAACAATAGCAGCATCTTTTGCCCAAACTTTAGGGTTAAATAAGGTTTATTCTGCTTTTATTAATAGTAATCATGCTAAAGAAATTGATTGTTCTTCTGAATTTTTTAATAAATTAGATAATTTTTTATCTGAGTATGGCTCTGTTAAAATTGAGATGCCGTTTAGAAATTTTTCCAAATATGAAGTTGCTAAATTAGGAATTGAACTTAAAGCTCCTATAGGTAAAACGTTTTCCTGTCAGGCATCTGAAGAGATTCCATGTGGTGCATGTCCCAACTGTGTTGATAGATTAGATGCTCTTCACAGGATAAGTCAGGAATTTAGAAAAAATGTGTGAGATAAAAACAAAACAAGCATTAAAATTAAAGAGATTTATTCTGTCTCTTCATGATTTTAAATTAATAGAGCCAGACGTGTATCCCTATGGAAACCACATTGGAGCTATTTTGGCTGATACAATACTACAAGCAGGCTTAAATTACAATTTAGTAGTGAGACCTAGAATAGAATCAATTATTTGTAATTATCCTTCATCTAATACGCTTTCAAATTTTAATAAAATTCTTAGAGTAGAAGGTTTTGAAGTTGTCTTGAATTGGAAACATCAAGAAAAAATTACGAGATTACATGCATTAATTGCCTTATTAATAGAAAATAAAATTGATACGGTAAACGAATTGATTTTATTTTTACAGATATATGAAAATGTTAACCAGATAAAAAGAATTAAAGGAATTGGAAATAAAACTTGTGATTATATGATGAAACTTTTGGGTTTCGATATAGTACCAGTAGATAGACATATAAAATCATTTATTCATAATGCTGATATTGATTCAAAAGATTATAATGATATTAGTTTAATTGTTTCATATACAGCTGATTTTATGTCAATTTCTCGAAGATGTTTAGATTACAGTATTTGGCTTTATATGTGTAATTTGAACAAATAACATCATAAATTTAAAAAAATCTAATAAATTATGTCAAATAAAAGATATAATTATTCAGCTTTTTATGTTTCGGAACCTTTTTGTGAAACAAATTTAGGGGTGCATGCATCTAAAGATTTTGTGTACTATAATATGTTAAGGGCTTGGAAAGGTTTGGATAGTTCTTTTCCTTTTTATGATGCACATGGTACTACTTATAATGTTAGAGATAATAGCTCTTGGGAATGTACCTTAAAACCACGATTACATGAAAGATTGAGGAATTCAAAAAACATAATTCTTTTTCTAAGTAAAGATACACATTATAGTAGAGCCTTAAAGGAAGAGATTGATTACGGAATAAATGTTTTAGGTCTACCGGTAATAGTCATATATCCAGATTTTAAATCCAATTGTGAAATTGCTGATGGAAACCATCCGAACAATAGAATTAAAGCCTTATGGAATAAGTTGCCAATTTTTAGAGATAATCTGTATAAGGTCCCGACGGTTCATGTGCCAATGAAAAAAGAGTATATAATTAAAGCTCTTAACGATTCTGATTTTACAATTCAAAAAAAACATTACAATTTTTGTTGGTGTTATTAAAAATCTAATATAATGTTTGCTAAATTTTATTTAGATATTAAGGAAATTCAAAAACTAATATCTTATTCTGATTCTCATTCATCTTATCGTATTCATTCTATAAATATTGAAGAAAAAATTAGAAAGATTAAAACTAACTTGAAGTTGCTAGTTGAAGGTAACTCATTTAATAAAAATGTTATAGATGGCGATTTCCTTAAAAATTATATTTTCCCAACCGGGGAAGAAGGAAATTATGATATATTTATTTCCTATTCGCATGACGATAAAGATTTTGCAATATTTCTTGCGTCATGGCTTGAACAAAAATGTAAACTTCGAGTATTTCTAGACTATTATGTATGGGGCAGTGCTGATATGCTTTTAAAAGAAATTGATGATAATTACTGCAAACAAAAAAATGGCACTTATAATTATAAAAGAAGAAATTATTCCACATCTCATGTACATGCAATGTTGAGTATGGCAATAATGGATATTATTAATAATACAGAGTGCTGTATATTTATCAATAGTAAACATTCCATATATTTATCAAGGTTAGAAAATAGTACAAAGGCGATGACTTTATCACCTTGGATTTATGAAGAGAATAAAATGATGAAATTATTACCTTCGCATACAACACGAAGAGAAAGTAAATATTTTTCTTCATCGGAAAAAGAAAAACTTTATGAATCATTGCCAGATCTTAAGATGACCCATGGTGTTGATTTTAGTGAATTTTTTAACTTGACTTATGAAAATTTAATAAATTTGAGAAACAAAGGTCAAAAAGGACTTGATGAACTTTATGGATTGGTTGCAGGAATTTAGATTATTGGATTAATTTAATGGAAAAAATATTTGTAAATAAATGAAATATGGGTTTAGACTTATGTGGATTAATAAATCTGCTATTTTAAAATTATCTTGTACTTATACTGGAATAATATTTACTTTATGGGGTTTTGTTTCTTTATTTAATCCATTAGAAGATTTATTAGCAGAAGATGTTACTTTTATATGTAAAATATTAATTGGTTTCATAATTCTTTTAGCTGTTTTTATTTTATCAACCATTATATCTTGTTTTATTGTAATTGGCTCGAACCAGAAGTGTATAGGGGAATCTTCTACAGGAAATAAAGTTTATGTAAAATATGGAGATATGTATTCTCCAAATATTATAAAAAAAGGGTATACAGGTAAACGTGCTATTGTGATTTCTGTCAATAGATGTTTTGATACAATTGTTGATGATAAATTAATTTCATCTAGCTCACAACATGGTCAAATTTTCAATATGTTATACGAAGCTGGTTTATACACGCCTGAAACATTAGGAAGAAAAATTAGTAATTTACTAGCAGGTAATGTCAATTATATAGAATTAGATCCAAGTGCAAAATCAAAAGGTAACACAAAGAGATACAATGCTGGAACAATCGTTAATTTACAAGTAGATAAAAATCTTTCATATTATTTAATTGGCCTTAGTTATTTTGACCAATATTTAAATGCGCAAACAACAAAAGAAGACTTTGTCATAGCTGTCCAAAAATTGATCGAATTTTGCAATAGAAATTCCCAAGGATACCCAGTAATTCTCCCTTTATTAGGATCTGGACTTTCACGAACTGGAATAAATTTAAAAGACATTCTAAATTATCTTGTAGATGCCTTTGCTATAAATAAAGATATAATCATTAATGACTTTTACATTATAGTTTGGAAAGATAATAAAGATAAAGTATCAATCCAAGAATTGAGAAAATGGTAAACAATATTTAACGGTCAAATATAAAAAATAGAATGGTAGACTTATATATATATAAATTTTTTTAAATAATTCATTCTTTTTTAATCAATTCCCATAAATATTATTGAGGCATTCTTGATGTGTCATCTTTATGTAATCGAGGATAATCATGGGGTTAATGCGTTTGCGTTTATATTTGAGGGTGATATGTAGATGTGGAGTAGTTGAACGACCGGTATTGCCTGAAATGGCAACTGGTTCTCCGGGAGCGAGTATCTGACCCTTTTTGACAAGTATTTCAGATAAATGGCAGTAAGACACGGTGTATTCTCCGTGTCTTATTGTTATATAATGCCCGGAACGCTTATCGCTTCCAACTTTTATAACCTGGCCATACATCATTGCATAGACTTCCTCATACTTGGCTCGAAGATCGAGTCCACCATGATTGGCTTTCTTTCCGCTAAATGGATCCTTACGGTTCCCAAATTGTGATGTTATTTTGATTTTATTCAATGGATAAGAAACAGAGAGATACCGGTCAATCCATTCTTGTCTGTTATCCTGAACCGTATCAGTAGTGACCACTTCAGGAATAGATAAATCTACTAAATTCTCTATGGTATCAATTTTTTTCTCTACCCTCTCGATTAGATATAGGGATTGTTTCTGTTGTAGAGTATGAAAAATCGAAGTATTATTATCAATCCCTTTTGCCAGACTGTTTGCCGACAATAATAAGGCAAATGTCAATAATGTAAAGTATTTCCGTATCATTCCACGAAATTAGTCTAACAATTATTAAATCCATTATTTTAAAGGAACTTTAACCGGATTCAAAAAAAATCATACTCCGTTAAATTTTAACAATTAAATGATTTGAGTATGAAAATAGAGTTTGATTTCATTCTTTATAATAATAATATTTAAAAAGAGGAAGAATTATACTCTGTCATAGCAATCATTCATTGACATAGGATTATTTTTGCTCCAAAACTAATCCTATATAATATAATGACAGAAACAAGATTCACCCAGCCGGAGGTACCATACGACACTCTCGCCAAATTCGGTCTCACACAGGAAATGCTTGAAGATCTGCCCGGAGAAGTCTATCAGGACATTCTTAATGGCAGACGCACTCCCTTGTTACCCATATCATTCATAGATGATGAAGGCAATGAGGTGCTTTCAAGGACACGCTTCATGCTAGTAAGGAAAGATGACAAAACAGTGGATGTGATGTTCTATCCGCAGTTGAAGGCAACCGAATTAAACTATTTCACACCGGAAGAAAAGAAAGCCTTGCTCAACAAGCAGGCCATCATTGCACCTATGAAAGACGGAAACGGTAACGAGATACCGGCTTTCCATCAGATAGACCTTGCCACTAACCAGATTCTTTCAGTGCCGACACCGGTAATTGGTAGAAACCTTCAGGTAATTTCAGACGAACTGCATCTTACCAACGGGGAGTTGACTTGCCTTCAGAAAGGAATGCCAATCTCTATTGTTGACGGTGAGGACATCATGCACACAATCGGTATAGACCTTAATGAGAAAACGGGAGTAAGATTCACCGAAGGAAATGAAAAGAAATGGAAGGAAGAGATGTTCAAGACCTTCGATAAATACAATTTCGGTCTTAACGGATGCTGGGTGACAGATGAAACAGGCAATCTTGACTATGTGCCTGAAGACAACTACACCCAGGAGATGTGGGAGGAACAGGCAAAGATAATTGTGAGAAGGTCAAGAGCCGCAATGAAAATGTAACCATTAAAAATGAATATCATGGAAAGAAAGAAATACCATCCCGAAGGGATACTTATCCAGAAAGTCCAGTCCGGAGAATACGGCTGGAAAGAATATATCGAACACCACTCCAAAGAACTGAATGATGAATATGAGAATTACTGCAAGTTCCATGCATACGATCCCAACGAAGAAGAATCGGCAGCAAAATTCATGGAAATGAAAGAAGTGGAACTAGAAGAAGCTTTTGAAAACGAAAACGTATAGCCTATGGCAATAAGGACAAATACCAATCCCATACCTCTATCGCTTTCCCCCGGTTTACAGGAGATACTTGTAAAGAACGGAATGCAGGCACAGGTCGTTGGAGGCAGCAACGGCTTTGCCCTTATTGTGCAGGGACATGATTCACCTGTGCTTACATATCCGATTACTGAGAAACAGCTGAAAGCTCTTATAGATTGGGGAACTAACACAGCCAACAAAAAAGCATACAATACCTTTGCAAGCATCGTGGCCGCAGATTTCGATCTGCCGAAAGACTTTGTTCACGCACGCAATGCCAACGGACGTGTTGCAATGGGTCTTCACGGCTACAGGATAGGAGTAGGAGAATATGGCCGTGTGGGAGGTCCAGGCTGGAGACAGCCTTATCCATTCCATTCAATGGGATGGTCATTCTTAGGCTGGACACCGAGACAACAGGCCGGATGGCACATGAGGAGAATTGGAGGTCAGTTGTTTTATCCCGGAGCCCCGATGGTTCCGACAAGGCCTGACGGGAGAATGAAACCAGGAGAACTCGCCAACGGAGGTTACGGATTCTATTATAAAGGTCATACCACCGCACCCGTTGTTCAGAACCAACAGGATGTCCTGGCTCAGCTTCAGACTGTGATAACGCCGATTCAACAGCCTACAAGACCGACTGAACCGGCGATACCGTATAACACTGCCATAGGATCGGACGTGTATTTCTCCAATGAAAAATGGCAGGAAGTTCTTTCCAGTCATGGATTAATAGTAAATGCCGAGACCCATAAACTGACTGTTCAATCTTCCGCAGTTGATGCAGACTTGCAATATGACCTGACCGACGAAGAAGTCAAGTCATTGACATCAAACTCAATTGAGGAATATCCTGTAAGTGAAAGGCTGAAACTTCTTTCAAACATATTGAAAGATGATTTTTCCCAACCGGTCACCATGGCAATGCTCAATTCAGAGAAGATGATAGACTTACCGCTTCATCCGGAAGTCTTGGCAGATTTGAACGCTCAGTTGAATCAGCAACAGCAATACTTCCAGCAGCAAGCCAATGGGCAGGATACAAATAATGGGGTTCAGCAAGGTAACGGACAATATCAGAACCTTCAACTTCAGCCTGATTACGGGCTTGACAGGGACCTTCCCAAAGGAGGTGTGCTGATGAACGGCAATGACCTTGCCTATATAGATCCTGAAAAGGGATGGTTCCGTGAAGGGAAACATGGGCGAGAGGTATCTGTTGAAGATATACGCGTTGAGCCTGTCGAAGGAGAAGGAGGCACAATGAAATACAAGATGTCGGCAGTCATTGACGGAGAAGTCATAAGCCATGAGATAAAGCAGAAAGACTATGACAAATTCATGGCCGTCGATGATTTCCACAGGATGAAACTCTTCTCCAAGATTTTCAAAGAGGTAGATATGAAAGACCGATATCCCGTCAATTTAGGAACCAAGATAGCTGCAGCCCTGACTGCCGGACTTGTAGTCACAGGCGAGATATTAAGAGGACCGAGGCCAATTCCTCCGATGTATATGGACAGAGTTCCCGGTCCGCCACCGCCGAGAGTCTATTTCAAGCCGGGCGTCGATACGCCTGCCGATGTGGCAGCACGACAATTTGATGCTATGATAAACAATCCTAATCATCGAGGCCCTGGAATGGGTCAAGGGATGTAAAGGGTTGATACCATAGATAAAAGTTAAGAGAGATGGCAGATCTTACATACGATGATTTCAAACGGATGGTCGATATCCAGGATGTATTGCAATACGCCGGATACCGGCTTAACCGTAGAGACGGGATGCGTTATCCATCTTATGTAAAAATGGGCAGTGACGGCAAACGGGTTCACGGCGACAAGTTCATTGTCACCTCAAACGGTCTCTGCTGTTTCCAACCACCTCAACAAAAGAACTATAATGTAATCTCCTTCATCAAGGAACATCCGGAACTCTTTTCCGATTACAATCCCGGAATGTCAAAAGACAGGCTTGTCAATATCGTATGCAACAAGATCCTTAACAGACCAATAGAAAACAGACCCGTAAATATAGAGAAGGAAAGGCCACAAAAGGTCTTCAATATCTACGATTATAAGGTGACCACTTTTGACAATGACAACTGGGATAGCCAGAAGAAATTCTATCCCTATTTCAAGAACAGGGGCATAGATATTCAGACTCAGAGAGCCTTCAGCGGTCATTTCTTCCTTGCAAGTTCTGAAAGGACTGACGGGAAGCAATACACCAATCTCTCATTTCCTTTGACATTGGCAAAATGGCCGGGGAAAGAGATTGTCGGCATGGAAGAAAGAAGCAGACCAAATGCTGAAGGAAAGACAGCCTATAAAGGTATGGCTGCAGGCAGCAACGCACAGGAAGGTCTTTGGATAGCCAGGCTTGAAAACCATCGAAGCTACCGTGGATTCAGCAACCCTATCGGGAAATATGAAGATGTCTATTGGTTCGAGAGTGCCTTCGACGCGATGGCATTCTATCAGTTACAAATGAAGAATCATCCCGAAGATAGGCAAAAGTTCGGGAATGCCGTATTTGTTTCCACGGGAGGAAGCCCTAGCAACAGACAGTTCTCATCACTGATAGAACAGACTCCGGAAGCAACACACCATCTATGTTTCGACAGGGACAGGGCCGGTCAGATGTTCAGTATCAACTTCGCATTGCAACATAACAAAAAGATCTTCACTTCACATCTTACTCCCGATAAATCTAAGCTGATTGTCACAGACCTTACCAAAGCCTTGCAGAGACATGAGATAGCGTTGGGATCTTATGATTTCAAGGATATCTGCAGTCGATTGGGCCTTGTGTGTTCCAAGATTGGTTATGAACCCTGTGACCAGAGATATAAAGACTGGAACGACCAGTTGCTCGACAAACCAATTTTAAAAGAAATGTCGGATAAAATGTCGGATAAAATGTCGGAAGAAATGTCGGAAATATCCAAAGAAAATAAAGAACAGGAAGAGAGACAATCAAGAGGATTCAGAAGATGAACAGGATAAATTCAATAATGCCACCCATTAATTTCGGCACTATAGTCAGGCGACCAAAGTCGGCACAATTCATTGTCAATGACTTTATGGCCATAATCCTATGCCTTGCCGGACTAGTTGTAGCCGGTATGCAGGAATGTTTCCTTGAAAGCATTTTGTTCTGGGTTTCCCTGATAATCTCTCTTTGCCTTATTTATAGATTGATTTATTTGAAACAAACAATCTATTATATCACTCCGGAGCAACTCATTTATGAACACGGAGTATTCCACCGTTCAAGAGATTTCATAGAATTATACCGAGTGATAGATTTCAGGGAGGAAAGCAGTTTCCTTCAACAGCTGTTCGGGATAAAGACCATCAAGGTATATTCAGGTGACAGGACCACGCCTTGTCTTAAAATGGCAGGTATGGAAAGAAAAGATTTGCTGATCCCACCCATAAGGGATAGAGTCGTGATAAACCGTAAAATGAACGGAATTTATGAGATTACAAACCGTTAGGATCTTATTTGTATTCATGGTTTCCTTTATCTCCTTCATAGAGATAAAGGCTCAGCTTGTTGTATCAAATCCATTGGAATGGCTTGCACTTGCCGAAGGTAACGAGGCAATCAACGGCCAGATAAAAGATCAGACCACAAACCAGCTCAAGACAGCGGCGTTGCAGAATACCATTGCAGCCGAGTTCACCCAGATTAAAAGTTGGGAATCCAAGTACAGCAGTTATCTGCAGACAGTATCTGGCTTTGCATCCTCGCTGAAAGCTTCATGCACCCTGTATGAAGATGGTGTAAAGATAATCATCACCTTAGGAAAATTGAAAAATGCCATTTCGAGCAACCCTCAAGGCATTGTAGCCACTATGTCAATGAACAACCTTTACCTGGAGACAGCCACTGAACTGATATCGGTTTATACCCTTCTCAAAGATGCAATAGCTGCCGGAGGAACACAGAATATGCTTACGGGAGCCGAAAGGTCACAGACATTGTGGGCCTTGCAGGACAAACTCGATTCCTTTTCAAAGAAACTACACTTCCTATATCTGAGCATTAAGTATTACACCATGAACGATGTCTGGAATTCCATTACTGCAGGTTTGATAGACAGAGACAACGGTACGATAGCACATCAGGCATTGGACAGGTGGAAAAGAGCCGCCAAGGTATTGGATTGACTGACCTAAAAAGAGAGTTTTGAAAAAGTTATTTGCCATATTGCTGATTATTCTCGGTTTCGTGCCGGTGTTCGCTCAAAGCGACCCGGTGCTTGCCGGGATGATAGCCATTTACACAGACAAGGCTGAAGACCAGCTGAAATCACAGGAAAAGGCTATGATGCTCCAGACTACAGGCCATATATGGACTAAAGAGGAAATCGAAGCCACAACGGATTTTCAGAGAAAATTCAACGATTACCTTGATTCATTCAGATCCGTGATTGTTTATGCAGCCCAGATTTACGGCTTTTATCATGAGATAGGCAGACTGACAGAGAATATGGGCAAGCTTACCGACCAGATGAAAAAGAGTCCGGGTAACGCCATTGCCGTTGCCCTCACCCCCAAAAGGAACACGATCTATCGGGAAGTTATATTGGGAAGCGTGGATATAGTCAATGATATAAGGATGGTATGTCTTTCCAACAACAAGATGACAGAAAAGGAACGGGTCGAGATAGTCTTCGGTATCAGACCGAAGATAAAACTGATGAACAAAAGACTTCAGCACCTGTGTCTTGCGGTGAAATATACCTCACTTTCAGATGTCTGGAGAGAGATAGACCTTAGGTCAAGAGAATATGAGATTGACAAATGGAAGATAAGCGACCAGGCTTTCAGACGATGGCAATCCAACAGCAAGATTAGACCGAGTCGATAAAAGGGAAACAAACTATTAATCACAACAAGATAAATAAAAAGAAGATATATGGGAAAATGGTCCGCAGTCCTTAAGGGAGGAAAATATTTGATCAACAATCCGCTTACACGTTCCGTGGGAAGTGCGATAACAAGTCCGCAGAAAACACTTGTGGGAGCCGGCAGAGCGGTAAAGACAGCCACAATCGGAGCCGGGGTTGGCTATATCGGCTGGGAAGCACTGGTGAATGACAAGCCCGTTGTAAGAACCGTTGCCGATGTAGCCATAGGTAAAGATAATGTGGATGCCGTGGTGGATACCACCAGCAATACCATGGATTCCGTGAAGGAAACGGTCAGTGATGTGAAGGAGACCGTATCCGGACTCCAGGGAACCGTGCAACAGGCAAACAGCACATTCGGAGGAATATCTGAATTTCTGAAAAATATATTCGGCGGCAACGGCACCAATATGTTCGGTAATTTCTTTTCCAATATAGGTAAAGGAAATGTATCCGGACTAAGTATAGTCGGACTCTTGGCAGCAGGACTGATGATATTCGGAAGGTTCGGCTGGTTGGGAAAGATAGGAGGTGCATTGTTGGGTATGATGCTTATAGGCAATAATTCAATCCTGAGACAGCAACCGCAACCGGCAGTACAGCCACTGACCCAGAACCAAGGGAATCTTCCCACACCACAGACACAGATAGAGGGTCCTGCTTCAGGAGGATTAAGAAGATAGACAAATTAAGAATTATGGAATATAACGAAAACATGAATCTCGTTTCCGAAAGCGGTTACTGCATGCCATTCAACGGAAAGAATGAAGATGTGAACCTGGTAAGCAAATTCGGTGAAAACGGAAATAACAATATCATATTGGAAACAGACCGATATGTGTTGAAAGGAATAGCAGACGGCATTGTGACGGCAATAGGAACAAATCCGGTAACCGGCCTGTATCAGACAACCAGATATGACAAATATGAAGTGACATACGGAGGCATCTTCAATGCCCTTGTAGGTTTCGGGAAGAAAATCAAGGCAGGAAGCATACTTGCCATAAGCGGCAAGAAGCTTATACTGGAAGTCAAATATGACGGAGAATTGATAGACCCCATAGATTTTTTATCGATGATATATGGGAATATGAGAATGACCGAAACCGGTAATGACTCCGGGTTTCCTGAATTTGACACTCTTGATATAGATATCCCTACTGACTATGACGATAACCGGGAAGAGATTGAGAGCCTGATGGCCCAATATTATCCCAATTATCTGAAAGAGATAATCCAGGGTATCTATCACGTTCCCGAACATACGGAACAGTCATTGAGAAATGTCTTCTCGATGTCCTCAATGAGGAATTGTTTCTTCGAGACTATCCCTTCGATGAGTAATCCTTTGGGAATCGGAGAAAGGTCAATTCCTATGGCAGTAAAGGTTCAGAATCTCCTTATAAGGGATTTCTTGAACTATCTGGCGTTAAGGCACCGGATTTTCTTATCTGCCATGGATGAGCTGAGTAAAAAAAAAGCTATGACGAAGCCGTCGCCACAGCCGGAATCATAGACCCTTTGGAAGACCTGCAGATAGATGTCCAGAGTTTCGACATACAAAGACTTGTCACGGTATATCCCGACAGAGCCGGGATACGCTGGTGGGCGAAGTCATGGTGGAACGGTTCGGAAGATGGAGAGGCTGCCGTGGAGATCGAGACACAGAAGGCACTCGGTTTCATCAATGAATCAATCGACAAGGACACCATTCTTGAAGAATATTATCCCAAACAGATGGAGACCTACAGGAATGCCATCGAACAGACAAAAGACCAGTTGCTGAAACAACTTAACATATCCTGATGAGCAAGCCCAGAGACCCGCAACGATTAGCAGAGATTGAATACTGTATAAGCCGGTACTTCAACTCGAATATCCTTCCCATAATGAAAAGTGAGAAGGAATCTTTACAACGTGCCCAGGCAAAGGAATTTCACGATAATTCCCAGAGTTTCGCTGCAATGTCAAGGAGTGCCGTAAATGCAAGACATGGTTTGCCGGACGATTCCTTGTTGTTTGTGAGATTCGGTAAGGAATGTGGCAAGACAAGTGAAGATTATGTGGAGACTTGTCTCCAGAAGATCAGCGAGAACGATGCAATCCAAAAGGATTTTCAGAGGTTGGCCGGTGAATGGCGAACTGCCATTGTAAAAGAGATTGGAAGAGAGAGATATGATGAATTGTCTGAGAAATTAGGGACAGACCTTGCATTCGCATATCTGGAGAACCGTATAGAGCAACAGATGATTGACAGGATGGTGGCCGATAAGATGCCCAAATCATCTTTCGATTACATACTGCATAAGGGAATGTCCGAAAGTCTTTTCGGTATCGGATATGAAATGCTCAAATCCCCGCTTGACCATGAGATAGATGAAAGATGTGAGGCAGCTTATAAGCCGACTAAAGGAGAAAGGCTTGCTGTCAAGGGAGTTTCATTGACAGCTGATGCTGTGACTTTGGGAGGTGTCTATTCCTGGGGGTCATTGGCCAAGTTAGCCGGCACCGAAATTATCTTTTCAGGTTTGGAAAAGATATTTGACAAGGAAGTTCCCAAAGGAATGAGTGTGGATGAAGTTTTGAGTCAGGCAATCTTCGGTGATGAAAACAATTATTTCCCCTCAATAAGGAAAAATAGTGCAGAAATAGTGGAATATGAAAATACTTATCTCCGGGAGGTGGAATCAACACTGTCTAGGAAAATGAACATCCTCACTGAGAAGCCGGAATATGAGGACTTGTTCAAGACAGATCCCGACTTATGGCAGAAGAATAATCCTTTCGACCTGAATTCGGATTATTGGAAAAATCAACCGTTTAGTTTTCAGCGTGAAGTCCCTTTGGTTATCGCTCCCGGACAGGAACAGGTTTACCTTGATTGGAAAGCTGAACAGGAAGGAAAGGGAAAAGGAAATTACAAACCTCAATCAACTTCAAATACTTCTTCATCACAAAATCAATCAACTTCAAATACTTTAAGACCTGATGTTCCATTGGTTATAGCACCGGGGAAAGAACAGGAATATCTGGATTGGCTGGAGGAAAATAACAAGAAAAAAGATATGGCAGAAAATCAGACTATACAGAATAAACAGGAAGCACAGGATGTTCAGGAAGCCAATCAGACGGTTCCTCAAACCGACTCACAATCTCCACAGACTGAACAGCCGGAGGATAACAATAATCTTGGATGGTCAAATCTTTTCAGTTCAGTAGGTCTGGACGGATTCGGGGACATAACCAGGAACCTGCCCTTTGTGATATCTATGTTGCCCGATATGCTGGTAGGACTTCTTACAGGAAAGACAGAATCTGTAGGATTGAAAAAAGATATTATCCCGGTTGCATCCATATTGTTGGGAATGTTCATCAAGAACCCATTATTGAAAATGGTGCTTATCGGAATGGGAGGAGCAAACCTTCTCAACAAAATGGGTCATGAGGCGATCGGCCGACAACAGCCGGATGTTATCGTGACACAGCAATTCAAACAATATGCCGATGAACCGTTGAATCCAAGGATTGTCAATCCTGTTCTCAAAGGCAATACGCTTATAGCAACGATAGACAATGTCCCATGTTCCATAACCATTCCTGAAAATGCTGCCAGAGCATACGAAGCAGGAGCTTTACCTTTGAATACCCTTGTGAACGCAATTCTTGCACGGAATGACAATATGAGGGAGATGGCTGCAAGGAATTATCAGGAAATGGATATGCGTACAATAGAAAGAGACAGAGGTATCGGCATAAAATAGACCTTTTAATATTGAAATTTCCTAATCCACGATAAATATAAACATAACTATATGAGAGAAAAGACAGTACAGGAGCAGACAGCGGCTTCAAGACAGGTTGAACTGATAACCAATGCCCTCAGCAACAGAGATGATAAAGGCCACTGGATGAATATAAGCGGCAAACTGACTCCGAGACTACATTCCAAAGGAGCTGTATTGAGTCCGTTCAATGCAATGATATTGATGCTTCATTCAGATACCAACAATTATTCTACCGGTGTCTATACCACATTCAAAAAGACGCATGATTCCGGAAATACAGTCCTGAAAGATGAAAAATCTGTTCCGATGAATTGGTATAACTGGAACAAATACGTCAACCGTAGCGATGACCGGGACGTGATTGACCGTGAAAAATATCTGACTCTAACTCCGGAGGAACAGAAGGAATACAAAGTAATCCGTCAAAGAGAAATCAGGTCACTTTTCAATATTGAACAGACCTCTTTCCCTACAGCGGAAGAAAAGCAGTTCGAGGAACTCGTGCAAAATTATGGAGGAAAGAGAGACAGAGGTTTTTTGACCAAGGCAGAAAAACAGCTCCGTAGTGAGATTTCAGGATTCAGAGGGATTATAGGAGCAAATCTTGTCCCTATCCGCAAGTCCACTACCGGAATCGCTGAATACAATCCTCAGAAAGATGCCATCTATATGCCCGACCAGAAACAGTTTCCGGAATATGAGGAATATGTAAGGGAACTAATAAGGAAGGCAGTAAGTGCCACAGGTCACAGGGAACGTCTCTCGAGGGAAGGAATGGTAATGAACGGTGGCCGAGCCCCGTCAGAAGATTCCGTAAGGTATGAAAGACTTGTGACAGAACTTGCTACCGGAATAAAGTTGGCTGACTATGGTCTTCCTGCCAGGATATCTGACGAAAATATCGGCATGGTTGAATACTGGAACCGTGAACTGAAAGAGAATCCATGTCTGATTGACGCTGTTGAGAGCGATGTCAATAATGCACTCGATGTTATCCGCAAGGCAGAGAAAGGAGAAAAGGTAGAGTTTGCCAATTCACGGAACAGGCAGGAGACAAGGGATCTTCAAAAGAAAGACGGCCCTAATGTATCCGTAACCGACGCTCTCATTATGACTGACATTCTCCGTCACGGAGGAATGGGAGTTTCAGAAAGAAACTTCCGGTCACAGGCTGAACACCTTGAATTCATGGACAAATTTGATTTGGGATTTTATAACCAGCAGATCCGGGAGTCTATTGCAACTGCAAAATCCACCGATGATCCGGAGGTCATGAACATTGCCTACACGGAGGCTGCGACAGCCGCTTCCAAGATAAGCCAGATCTGTACTGAATTATTGCCAAAAGACTGGGAACTGAAAGGTTCACATATAATTGCAAGTCAGATATCGGAGGGAGTTGACCGCAGAAGTAAGGAAATGACAGTAGTGATAGATAAAAACACAAAGATTGCGGATGTCATTCTTCCCGGAGGAGCTTTGAGCGGTGGCAATGTCGATATCCCTGTACAAGGCAAGCAGCCTTTTTATATCACTCCCGATGAAGTGATGTCGGAGCAAGAGAGGACCGAATGCAATGCGAGGGTTTTGTCTAACAACATTCCCGGTTTCAACAAAGATAAAATCGCTATGGCACTATTGGCTCAGGGAGCTTCCTATGTAAGGTTCTTTAATAAGGACGGATTCCTGAAATATAATCCGGAGGATTCATATTTCGAAGACAAGGAGGTTTTCGGAGCCAAGTTACAAGGCAAGGAACTTGCCAAGATAACCACATACGATGTGAGCGAAGCAGTGAACCGTGCGACCGAGATGCAGTTTGACAGGATCCAGATGGTAAGGGATGACAACAACGGCTGGGCTATGTACCTGAAACCGATGAATGAACCCGGTTTTGCAATTACTCCTGACAAGGGTGATATCAACCGTTTCTTTTCCACGGTGAAGCAGAACCAGTCAGAGGCAGACTCTGTAAGGAACGAATTGGCTCAGAAATATTATGCCATGGCCAAGGCCAATCCTTCAATGAAGTCAGACCTGTTTGGCAGTGTGCCAGAAGGGATTGACCCATTGAGGATAAAGAGAGTCAATGTGTTCAAGACGAAGGATAACAAGATTCTATGTGTACCGGTGATAGATGGAATTCAGAAAGTACAGCCAAGAGAAGTGACGAAGGAACAATGGCAAAGGATGTGGATAACCGATGATGTCAGCCAATACAAGACAAACCTTGCAGCAACTTTATTTGCGGATATACTCCGTCAACAAGTTCAGACTGAAAACACGGAAAGGAACAACAATATAGAGGTAGCCAAATCGGAACCTGAAGTTGCCCACAACTTTGAGGGATTGAAGCAGTATGAGGAATTGAAAGACAAATATGAAGACTCCACACTTATGCTGAAAGTTGGTGAAAGTTACGAGACTTATGGCAGAGACGCTGTAAGGGTCGGCGATATTCTGGGCATAGCACTCAAAGAGATGATGCCGCCTGAAAAATTAGAGAAGATGAATTTCCTCTCGATGACAGTGGATGAATATAACAGCCATCTGCCGAAACTTAAGGAAGCCGGTCTGACAATAGCCGTACAGGATTTTAAGGAACCTAAGGCTGAGATTGCAATGGAACCGGCAATGTCTGAAGAAAACAGCCAAAGATCCGGATTTAAAAGATAAAATAAATTTAGTACCTAATCCTAATTGTAAATAAAAATGGCAAGCAGTTCGCAACAATATGTCGATCAATATGCTGAATATGCCATGGAGCAAATGAGGCTTTATGGTATTCCGGCATCTGTGACTTTGGCTCAAGGTATTCTTGAAAGTGCCAACGGGAAAAGCCGTCTGGCACAGAACGAGAACAATCATTTCGGTATCAAGGCGACACAGTCATGGATCAATAACGGAGGAAGATATGGTCTCTATACAGACGACAAACCTAACGAGAAGTTCTGCAGTTATGACTCAGTAGCCGATTCCTACGCTCATCATTCTCGGTTCCTCAAAGAAAATTCACGTTATTCTTCCTGTTTTGCTCTGTCTGCTGATGATTACAAAGGATGGGCATGGGGATTGGACAAAGCCGGATATGCCACCTCAGGGAAATATGCTCCGTCACTGATTTCCGTAATAGAGAAAATGGATCTCTCCAAATATGACAGGATGGTTATGGAAGAGATGGCTGCCAAAGGTCTTAAACCGGGTCAAGGCCAAGGGACCTCTTATGGAGGTGCGGTAGTTTCCTCCGATTATGCTTTCCCGTTGAAGAAGAATGAATTCATGCTGGTTACTTCTCCTTTCGGTCTTAAGCAGGATCCCTGTAACCCGAAACATGAACAGATGCACAAAGGCATCGATATCAAATGTAACAATGAACCATTGTTGGCAACCGAAAAGAACGGTAAGGTAATCGCTGTCAATGAGAATACCAATACTCCCGGAGGAAAGTCGGTTACCATACAATATGAAAGAGAGGACGGCACAAAGATGCAGGTCTATTATGCACATCTTTCATCGGTAGGTGTAAAGGTTGGGGAAACAGTAAATGCCGGGCAGCAGATAGGAATATCAGGCAACACAGGAACCAGGACTACCGGGCCCCATCTTCACTTAGGAGTTAAGCAGGTTGATGCCGATGGCAAAGCCAGGGATATTGATCCTGCAATCTATCTAGCTGACATAGCTTCCAAAGGGAATATAAATATAAAGGCCATGCATAATGGTACGGATATTCTTGAAAAATATAAGGTAGAGAATCCGGAATCTCAGACTCAGGATAGAGAGATAACAAACGACCTTGACTTATCCCTTACTCCGGAAGACTGGATGAAAAAGCTTCTCTCTTCAGAAGATGGAGGTGTCGGAATGTCAGGGATGAGTGCAGATCCCATTATGGATATGGTAATTACAATGTTCACATCCCTGATGGCACTTGCAACTACAATCGACAATAAATCAGAGGAAGAAAAGATGGCAATAGCTACAGAATCTGCCCTAAATAGATCAATTGATCTTACAGCAGTGGTGCCTTCCATGAAGGAATGTTATCTGACTATAAGCGAAGGTTCATTGCCGGTATTACATACCAATGACGGCAAGGAAAACTTGTCGATACAATTGACAACAAATGACATGAACCGGTTGAATCTCGCACTTTCTGACAGTTCACTTGATGAAACCCAGAAACAGCAGAGAGTTTCATCGGTAATCGGCAATATGATTGTGAATGCAAAGATGTCCCAGACCTATCAGCAGGGAATGTCAGAGGGTCAGGAACAAGGCATGCAATTGAAATAAGTTCTAATCCACTAATAAACAACAAAGATGTTAAAAGTTAATTCAAAAGTGAATGGAGTGGTAGCAGGAGCAGCCTCCTTGCGAACCTCTAAGGACGGTAAGTCCTATGTGAGTTTTAACCTTAGAGTCAATGTTCCGGGTTCAAGGAACAATATGCCCGGGCAGGAAATCCTGGTATCGGTATCAAAAGAAGGTACTCAAAATGATACTCAAAGTTTTTCAGCCGGTAAACGGATTGAAGTTGAGGGAATCCTGACTTTCAGAAAGAACGGGGATAATCTGTATTTCAACGTCAGAGCCATTAATATAGACTTCAATCCGGAAGAAACAAAAGACATGATTGAAGGTACACTTGAATTCAAGGGTACACTTGGTAACAAAGTTGAAGAAAAGACGGATAAGAAAGGGAACCAATTCATCATCTTTTCTGCTTTCTCTACAGACAAAGTTGGGGAAGAATTCCAGTTTACCTGGGTTCGTTTTATCAGATTCAATGCACAGAGAGAGGTCTTCATGTTGCCGAAGTCAAAGATACAGGCCACCGGACAGTTTGAAGTGTCTTCATACAATGGCCGTATCAGTCTCGATTGTCGGTGTGATTCAGTGGGATTATGGGAAAAGAAACTGCCGTTTGTTCCGGCTGACGGCGAAGAAGCTCCTTATTGAGTATGGCATATAGGAAATTCAATAGTGACGGGTCTTCAGCTGAAGAAAAGGCTCTTGACCGCTTCGCTGATCTGATGATTGAGAAGATCAAATCCTTGCAGAAGGATTGGGAGAAGCCCTGGTTCAGCGAGAATATGCTGAAATGGCCGAAGAATCTTAGCGGTCGAAAGTACAACGGTATGAATGCCATAGGACTGATGTTACTTAGTGAGCAGAAGAAGTATGAACTGCCGGTATTTTGCACATTCCAAAGAGTTGTAGGTCTAAATTATGATGCAGACAAGAAACCTTTGGTTGATAAGGAAGGCAACAATCTTCCGACAGTGACTGTAAACAAGGGGGAGAAATCATTCCCGGTATTCATCACTACTTTTACCTGTGTCAATAAAGACAGCAGAGCGAAAATTCCTTATGACGATTACAAGAAACTGTCTAATGAGGAAAAACAGGACTATAACGTCTATCCCAAGCTGAATGTCTATAATGTATTCAATGTAGATCAGACGAACATTAAGGAGTCTCGTCCTGAATTGTATGCCAAACTGCAGGAACAGAATCAGCTTCAGAAAGCCAAATTGGAGAATGGAGATGTCTTTTCTTTCCCGGCTGTTGATGAAATGATAGCCAAGAATGCCTGGGTATGCCCGATTCAGCCGATAAAACAGGATGAAGCCTATTATAGTCCCTCAAGAGATGTGATAGTGGTTCCGGAGAAGAATCAGTTTATCGACGGAGAAAGTTACTATGGCACGACTTTCCACGAAATGATTCATTCTACCGGTCATGCAGACCGATTAAACCGTTTGGAACCAGGATCGGGCTTTGGTTCCGATTCTTATGCTCGAGAGGAACTGGTTGCTGAATTGGGAGCTGCACTTACTTGTTCAAGTTACGGAATAGTAAAGAATATGAAGGGAGACAGTGCAGCCTATCTGAAATCCTGGCTTGACCATTTACAAAAAGAACCTGACTTTATCAAATCCACGCTCCAGGATGTAAAAAAGGCAACCGCCATGGTAACCGGCCGTATAGACAGGGTTCAGGAACAGATTGACACCTATCAGTCAGTTGTTGGTAATGAAAGAGAATTTCCGGATATGTACGATATGGATATGGACGGCAATACGGTTGAAGTGGCTCACTCAGAACTACAACCTTTTGAACAGGTAGAAGAAGAGAACATGCCGTTCAAAGGCAGAGGAAGATAAAAAAAGCAATGAAAGAGTAGATTTTTTCATGTCATAAGTGTTTGGTTAATTGTTGGAACGACAGACTCCCTCCAGAGCCTGCCGTTTCTTTGTTCCTGTTTATTTGAAATGAATAAAACCCAACTAACTAATAGGTTAGTTTTAATCTGTCCAAAAGGAAATGGGTTATTGAACATATCAAATACTTTTTTCTGAAAAATGTTCGTGTTATGAAGTCTAAAGTCAAGTATTATATAGAACTGGTATATTTTTTGGAATCTATACATAGGGAATTAGTGGCTATGTTCTGTATAATAAAAGCAAATGAAAAGTTGATACCAACATTTCTAGCAATTTATTGTTGCTCCAAGGGTGGAGAAATGCAGTCACCAATGAGTGGAATTAATAAATATCTCAACTGAGGATTGTTCCTTTTTCAAGAGCTATAGCGGACCGATTCGGGTTCGACATACAGGATAGAGTAAAGCTCAATAACGAAAGACTGATAAATGTTAAGAGACAAAGAAGAAACGTAAGGAGAAGATAATTAAGAGTTACAGAAATATAGAAAAAATAAAAAGGAAGTGTAGCTTCTCTTCAAAGACATAAATTCAGCACCACATTCCTTCTATGATGTAAGGAATACAAAGAAGACACAAAATCGACAAAGATTAACCCTAATAGATAACTAAAGGTATTTTGGGTAATAAGTTTCAAGACGGCCGACTATATAGTTTTCAAAATAGGATAATCCAACTGTAATATATTCAATTCAGGAGGAAATACGTTAAATTTTAATATAGCCGGTGCTTTTAGGAACTCTTGAACAGGCTGTTTTATAGACAAAGATGTTAGCAAAGTGTTAAGATGGGTTACTATTGGTCTTATATTATGCTATATTCGTCTGCTGATGTATTATATAAAAAATTGGTCTTCAACTGTTACATTATAGTAGTTTAGAGTATCTGCAACAATTATAATATCGTATGTGTGAAGTTAATTTTCTACCGATTGTTCATCTTAAAGCATATTTGTATTTCAAAATTGTTATGATAGGAAGCAAACCTTTTAATGAAATTTCTACTTAAGCAATTAGAAGGAATTTAAAGTCGCAGTATAAATTTATTGATGAAATGTCATTTGACAAGGTATAATTAATATTGTAAGATTGATTGTGGAATTATGAATAAGACATGGTTATTTCTTAGCATATAAGGCTACTTGTACTCTTAAGTGTAATAGATTATTTTATTTGACGAATATAGGAGGATTAATTATTTCTTTTATTGTGAGAATGGTAATAGTATAACTGTAGGAAGTTAAGCTGTAAAGACTATTACGATTTTACTGTCCACCATCTCAACATGAAAGGTTGAATCTTTCAAATAGCTTACACACTTTTACAAAATGAAGCTTCATTTTATAGGTGATAAGGGTTGAAATATTTATTTTTTAGTTTCCTAGTTCAAGTTGATTTTTAACGAGATTGTAATATATCCCTTTCTTTTTTATGAGAAAATTGTGTTTCCCAGTCTCGACGACCTTCCCACCGTCAAGTACTATTATCTGATCTGCGTTTTTGACTGTTGATAGACGGTGAGCTACCACTACTACTGTTCTACCTTTGTAAAACTCATCCAGATTTTTAACTATAGCTCTTTCATTTTTGGCATCGAGAGCATTTGTTGCTTCATCAAGAAAAATGAAGTCTGGATTCTTATAGACAGCCCTCGCAATCAGTATCCTTTGTTTCTGACCTTGGCTTAATCCTACGCCATCTCTGCCAATTTGGGTGGAATACCCGAGAGGTAAGCTTATAATGTAATCATGTATTAGTGCAATTTTGGCGGCTTCTATTAATCTGTCTTCGTCAATATTTTCATCTCCAATTGCAATATTTCGTGATATAGATTCTGAAAAGATAACTCCATCCTGCATAACTACACCACAGTGGGATCTCCACCATTTAATATTATAGTTTGTCAGATTATTATCTGCTAATAATATTTCACCATTTAAGGGGACATAAAAACCTAGAAGTAGTTTTAGAATGGTAGTCTTACCACTTCCTGAAGCACCTACGATAGCTGTGACTTTTCCCTGAGGAATAGTAAATGATATGTCATCTAATGTTTTTCTTCGAGCATGTCTATTATATTTAAAATCAAGGTGCTTTATTGTAATTTCTTTGTTATCAGATTGAAATGAATTCCATTGAGAAGATTTAGTTTCTTCTTCTTTAACCATATGTATCTCATTAATTCGTTCAAGTGATAATTTTACATCCTGAAATGAATTTACAAAAGACATAAGTTGTTCAATAGGAGAATTAAGTTGTCCAATTATATATTGTACTGCCAGCATGGCACCCAGCGTCATCTGTCCGTTGATTACAGAAGTTGCTGCCAGTACAGTAATTATTATGTTCTTTACTTCGTTTATAAATATAGATCCGGCTTCTTGAATTTGTTGAAGTTTCAAAGCTTTAATTTGAACAGAAAATAAATCTGCTTGATTATCTTCCCATTCCCATCTTCGTCTTTGCTCACATCCTTGTAATTTTATTTCCTGTATGGATGTAATAAATTGAAATGTACGGTCTTGATTCTTTGCTTGAAAACTAAATAATTCATAATCAATTATTTTTCTTTTATGTAGAAATAGGGAAATCCAAGCTGCATATATTAAACTTCCCACTAAAAATATTAGGAAAATAAGGATGTCATAAAAAGAAAGAACTAATCCAAGAACACAGAAACTTACAATTGAAAAGAGTAAGCTTAAAACTTGAGTTGTAAGAAAATTTTGAATACGGTTATGATCTCCCATCCTTTGCATGAAATCTCCTATAAGTTTTGATTCAAAGAAAGCCATGGGTAGTTTAAGTAATTTTATAAAAAAATCGCTTACAAGAGATAGATTAAGTCGAATAGATATATGCAATAGAAGCCATCGACGAATAAAGTCAATAGCCATTTTACCACATACAATCATTAGTTCCCCTAATAATATTAGCCAAATTAGATTAATAGCCTCTCTTTTAATTCCTATATCAACAATTGCTTGAGTTAAGAATGGTAGTATTAATTCTAAAATACATCCTGAGAATAATCCTAGAGCTATTATAGATAGATGAAGTTTATAAATTTTTAGATATTTTCCAATTACATTTAATGAATAAGTAGGCTTTTCGGGATAAAAATCCTTGTTTTCAAAGAATTCTTGCAAAGGTTCAAGCAGTAAACATATACCATGTTTATTATCAAAATTTGAAATGCACCAATGTTTTTTAAATTCTGCTTCACTGTAAACCAATCTGCCCATTCCTGGATCAGCTATGTAAAATTTATTATTATTATAACGATATAATACAACAAAATGATTTTGGTTCCAATGCAGTATGCATGGTTTGTCTATTGTTTTTAACATAGACAAAGTAAGTTGAAGAGAAGTCGCTTTGAACCCGATGGAGGTAGAGGCATCTTTAATTCCAAGTAAGGAAACTCCTTCAACTGTTGGCTCGCATATTTTTTCCATTTCTTCAAATGAAAATGATTTACCGTAGTATTCACATATCATTTGCAGACACGAAATACCACATTGAATGGCATCCCGCTGAAGTATAATAGGAAATTTTGTCATGATGAAAACTTTAAAATACCAGCCACTATCATAGATCTAAGAGTCTTATCAATAGATATCTTAGTATGAGATTCTATAAGTGATATTTTTAACTTATCAAAAAGGTACTTTCCAATATCTGGAAGTGTTGCTAATTTGACAGAATGAAGGTATTTTATAATATCTACTTTAATTCCTGATATTAAAATAGTGACAATCTTCATTAGCATAGGATCCGGAATACTAATACAGTATATGGTATTACCATTCTTTAGTTGAGGGGATATTTTATCAGTTTTATTTCCTAAAAGGAGTATGGCCCTTTCATATGAAATTTCAGAAATACGAATTTTATCTGATAGTTCAAAATAATATTTAGTCGACCACAAAGAATCTATTTCCCAAAGCCGATTGGTATTGGACTTTATCTCTCTTTCAATTTCTTGGGGATATTGGAGTAGACTCTGTGTCATCTGGTCAATTGTTATCTTCTCTCCAATAATAGGTGTACCTGCTTCATGAATATTTGTGTTGGAAACCTTTTCTTTTATATTGTATGTTGAATTATAAATATTCCATTCTGGGAAATTTATAAGAGGTGATATGCCATTGTCATGACAAACTTTAGTTATACGATATCCTAATTCAGGATGAAGGTAATTGAGATATTGGTTTACAAATACATATGAACTTATTTTTCGTTTTAAGTTAGCCAAAAGATGCATATAACCAGATTTGGTCGAATAAGTTAAATCCATAGGTAACCAATCGAACCTTGTGCTGAGCATATCTCCTTCTGTGCAGAGTCCTATAGTTTTATGACATTCTTTTGCCATAAGATAAAAAAATAATTGTTCATAAATAGAATTTACAAAACCGTCATTAAGTTTATGTAATATAGTTTTATTGTTATTTATGAAATGAAATATAGTTTGAATGTATTTTTGAATGAAAGAGATGTCATTCCCTCCGAGCACACCAGCATTAATTACTCTAAGTATGGGCTCATTCTTAAATTCTTTCCACACAAAGGGTGGAAGTTTACATTTATTTGAAATCAGTTTCTCTAAAGTTCGATGATTATACATTTGATCATCATATTCAATATTTTGTCCTATTATATCACTATTAAGTATGGAATCTGATAATTTTTCAAACATGAACCAATCACAATCTACATGAAGAAATGGCTCCCGTTGTAACGAGTATGTATGTATTTTAGGGAGTGCCCAGAGATTACATCCACGATAACCTTCCATTAAGTCAGGAATCTCAATAATATTATCATATGGAATTTGAAATTGATCTATAATTAATTTTTTAACACGCTGATTGCAATATAAGGTTACCTCTTTGAAATGCTTTTTTAATAAAATACAACTCAAAGCCATGCTTTTCCAGTTCATGTCAGGAGATAAGAAACTCGCATTATCCAAAATGGGAGAATCATTATCCGCATAACTATAAAATGTTTGTATAATTTTCATACTTTAAAAGTTATTATGCCATCAAATAAGCATTGTTTAAGAAATGCAGAAATCTTAGTTATATTGTTATCAATCCTATTTCCTACAAAAAACTGATCTGTATTTTCTTGTTGTATAATTGATTCCAATAACTGAAATTTTTGTATAGGCCATATAAATTCATCAATCTTATTAAAAGTTGGATTATATACCTGAAGTACAATATTATCAGTGGACATTGTTGTTTTTTTGTTATATAAAAGCAAATTAATTAGAGAGGGTGTAACTTTCGAAATATTAAGACAAGGACTTATTATTAGTTTGAATCCTTTAAGATTATTTCCTTGCCTGATTCTTTCAATTAAACGATTGTGTTCTATTTGAAGATTTAGATATATATGTCGATGTTGATTATATTTGTTTAATAATTTATTAGTTGATATTTCAAATTGCTTAATTTCATATAAATTCTCATCAGAAAGATTGAATAATTCTTTAAGTTTCTTACTACGAGAAAATACTTCATTTTTTTGGTCAATGCTATCTGATGATAGGAAATTAATTGTACTTTTAACTCCTAAATGATGACATACAGAAAGAATTCTCTCATACATATGAGGGAAATCCTCCTGCATTTTATATGCGATAAATCGATTACACCTTATATTATCTTTATATTCCATGACATGCAGATATTTCAATTCCCCTAATGATAGTATTTGAAATGGTACATGTGCTTCTTTCATATCAAAATCAGTTATCGGACGGCTATAGTATGTTTTAACTATTTTATTGTGTTTTTTGGTCATTCCATAGTAGAGCCATTGTTCAAAAACAACATTATATAAAAATCTTCTTTCGGATGATGATATTTGCAAAGCATTATTATCTATAAATGACTTTATTTCGGATAGATATTCTTGAATAAATGATAAATCGTTTCCTCCTAAAAGTCCAGCATTATAAGAATTGACAAAAATCCCCTCATAACAAGTTTTGATATAATCAGGAATGTTAATTTTATCTTTTATTATTTGATTATACACATCTATATAAAATTTGGAATCTCGTTCCAAATGTTGTGCTACTAATGGAGCATCTTTTAGTTCTCGAGGTAACTGATCCCACATAAAAATATCATTATCAACATGTATAAAAGGATCCTTTTGATCCCTGTATGTTATAATTTTTGGCCAACAGTAAAACCAATCCGAGTATTCCTCCTTACTTTCAATTATATGATATTCATCATAAGGAAGATTAAATAGATTTTCAAAAAGGTGAACTATAGTTTCATTCCCATAGAAAATCAAATTGTCTCCAGGATTAAATCGTTTTAAAAGAAGACAACTGTAGGCCATAGACAACCAATTGATTATGGGAGATAAATATCCTCCCTTATAATTTAGATTATCAAGGGTTATATTTTTGTTGAAGTAAGTTTGAATTAAATTCATGATAAAACAGGTTAGGCTAAACTCTATTTTTGGCAATAAAGTCAAGGAAAATTCGATCTTCTAAATTATAAACGAAGGTGGGACAACGTGGAGTTCCATCAACAAGGGCTAAAGGACATAGCCCTCCACATAAAGGATAAAATTTACATTCATTGCATGGCGATATTTCACAATTCAAAAGACGTTTAGGAATATCTTTTAAAGAGCTTCGAATATGAGTATTTAATGTATTCTCAAGAACATTCCCTAACGTGAAACCCTTTTCATTGTAAAAGTCTGAATAAGATGTTTCAGAACAATCAAAGATGTTACCATCGGCATCATACATTTCTGCGTATTCGTCGGTTCCCAGACATTGATAGGGTAATGCACGATGTGGTAGAATTCCTACTATAAAGTCATTTTCAATCATATAAGCAATGTGATTAGTCGAATATTCTCCTAATAACTTACGCCCTTCTTCACTACCTGCACCGTTATTTGACCATGATACAACAGCAGTGGTATAAAATAATATTTTACGTTGAAGTTGATTCTCTACGAATAATTTCAAAAGAGGGAATACTCCTTCTACATTTCTTTCATCGACATTACATCTTACGCTTATGGGACATAGATTAAAATCATAGTTTTCAGAAGACACAATCTTTACAAGATTTTTAAATATCATATCAAAAGAACCTTTTCCGTTGCATGTAAAGCGTCGTTTATCATGGTATTCTTTACTCCCGTCAAGAGTTATCTCGATTCTTCTAATATTAAAAGAATCCTTTAATTTCCTATAAATGGCTGGAGACAAAGCATATCCATTGGTAGTAATGTGGCCCAGATATTGAATTCCATGAGCTTTTGCAATAGCTTTTAGACGAATATTAAGAATGCTCATATTCTTTAGCGCGCAAAGTGGTTCTCCTCCAAACCATCCGATTTCAAGTGTCTTGAACTTTACCTGATTTAACTTATTTTCGACCCTTTTGATGATAGCATCTATATGTCGATTATCCAAAAATTTTTTAGAATGGCGCTGACCACAATAATCACAGGCAAGTTGACAAAAAGCAGTAGGTTGAATTGAAATATACAATCGATCTTTCTTGACATTAGACATTCCCACTTTATTTTCATTATTAATTGCCTTAAGTTCATCTTCTGATGCGGGAACTATTACCTTTGTCAAAAGTAGGGTTTTAAGAATTGAAGGAGATAAATATTCGAATTGATTATTTACAACTTTATGAAATGTGTCATTAGAGACAAAAATGTTTTTTCCCGTTCTCCCAGAAAAAATGAGGCAAACATTTGCTCCATTTGGTAGATTCCTTAATACTGGAAATATGTATTTTGATTTCTTGTATTTCATAGAAATATATTTTTAAAAAAAGTATGTCAGCTATTTTTTAATGTCAATTCTGTTTGACACACAGCTGACATACTTTATTTAACTAGTTTGATATTTAGGCGCAGTTTCCAAATGAGCAATTGTTATAATTGCCAAAGCAAACGAATTTGCCACCATAAATATCATCGGCCTTTTCATCGTCAAGAACAATGCACTCGTCATTAAGATGTTCTAGACTTAAGGTCTCTGTCAATTTGGATAAACTTTTGTTTTCCATAATGATTTGAACAGATTAGATGTTGTTATTTCCTACTCTTTTAAAGATTTTCGGATTCCTCTTTGTTTATAAATAGTTTTGAGAATTATTTTTACTGACAAACTTTAAAAGTCGTTTTCTTACCGTTTATACAAAGCGTTACTTTTGGATTGGAGAATTGAGTTATATAGGGAAATTCGAGGGTCACAGTGGCCACGCCGTTTTCAACGGTTGTACGGATTGATGTTGCATTATATTCCTTACCAAACCAAGAAGGAATAAGTTTTACGTCAGTAACACTATAAGTGTTTCCTGCCTTATCATCTGTGAAGACAATAGTCACTTTATTGTCATGGTTGTTAAAACTCTGACAATGTGGTTTTGCGTAGGTTATTCCGCAGACCAAAAAAGTACGAATGAAATAATAATAGGTTTCATGTTATTAAGTTTTATTAAAATCGGTTTATCTCATTTGTTCCGGCACCTTGTCCCTTGTATCTGTCACGAGAAGAATTAAAGGTATATTGCAGGGTAAGTATGAATGTACGGTTATTTGTTGTATTGAACCGATGTATTGTTACATCCTTGTTCAACAACGTGACATTACGGTTGCTCTTGTTAAAGATGTCGTTTGCCTCTAAAGTTAAACTAAACTTATTATTGAAAAATGCTTTATAGAGCTTGACATTGAGATATGACGAGGAAGACTGTTTCGTATTATCATCATTACCTCCACTCATCCACTGCATATCCACATTCATCCAAATATCATAGGGAAGATGAATGGCGTTCTGGAACTGTATAAGTCCAACAGGATTATTCAAACTCATTCGACCAGTCGAATAATCAATGGAAAGCCGTTGCTTCATTATGCCGACATTTACTTTCGGTTGCCAGACACCAACTGTGAACTGTGCACCTGCAAATGCCTGAAGAGTCTGAATTTTTGGGAAATTTGCCATAGTTATAAGTTTGACCTCTGCATCATCTGCATAAGGATAGGTTGTGTTCATTATTGGGTCTTTCTTATAGGTGTATGTTATCTCTCCAAAGAACTGGCGCCATGCTCCCATAAGCTCGACTGAATTTATCTTTTCCGGCTTTAGGAATGGATTACCACTTTCCAGGGTGAAACGGTTGATATAATCCACCGTACCGTCAAGATCTGCATAACTTGGACGTTGAGTTTTATGTGTATAACTCAATGATAACTGCACGTTTTTTATCATTGTTGACAGTGATAGCGAAGGAAACAGATTATTATAGGTCTTGCTCTGATCTTCCTTTCTCTGTCCATTTTCAAGATATTCAAATTTTATATGTTCATACCGCAAACCAACGCCTATATTGAATTGTCCGAAAGTCTGACCGATTTCCACAAATCCGGCAATATTATTCTCGTCAACTCTTGAATTAGCATCGCCAACCAAAGAAGAATCAGTATTGTAATCAGATGAGAAACGCGATGAAGTGTATTCTTCTCCGAATTCAATGCCACCTTTCCAAAAAGGATAGCTGAAGATGAGTTTTTCAGCCAACAATCGGCTTCTGCTTACTCCGATTGAATTTACAAACGAATTATCCTGAGTATCACTAATTTCGTTGTTAAACATTGAATTACAGTTTTTTCGCCACATATAATCCATGTTGAAGTCTATACCTAACATGCCGATTTCTCCATTATAATACATGTTGGCATGATGTTTGGGTAGCGTATTATTTTTGCTGTTGCCAAATATTGTGATATTGTCGTATGGCTCTCCATCAGACAACACACGGCTTTTTCCTATGTATTCAGACTTTTGTTTGGTGAATCCATTGGAGTAATAAGCTCCTATCGAATGGCTATCGTTGAACATATACGAAAAACCTGCTTTACCGAAAAACTCATTAGTCCTCATGAAACCGTCTTGGGTCAGGAATTGATTCCATACCGTTGATGATTGAGTCAGCATATCAACGCAGTTACTGCTTTGGAATTTTCCTCCTATATATCCGAAATTGCCGAATATTTCCAGTCCACCGGTTCGGAATTTTAAATTAGCCTGATCTACAGTGCGGAAATATTTTTGCATAATGCCTTGTGCTCGAAGAGTCCCACTGAAACCATCTCCCTGCGGACGTTTTGTACGTATACGTATTACTGCTTTGACAGAGGCATCGTATTTAGCCCCGGGGTTGGTTATGACTTCCACATTCTTGATGTCCGCCGAATTTAACTGGGATAGTTGGTTAAGGTCCTGTATTTCCCTGCCATTTATATAAATAGCCGGAGAGCCTTTGCCGAAGACTTCAAAATTACCGTCTCTACCAAGCACCATAGGAACTTGTGTAAGCACATCATTGGCAGTGCCGGCATGTTCGAGTTGAGATCCTGCCACGTTGGTAACAAGGGCATCTCCTTTGATAGAGGTAACAGGGCGGTTAGATTTTACCACTACCTCTCTGAGCATTATGCTTTCGGGATTAAGAGTTATTATACCAAAATTTCCTGTCGAGGGAATATTAAGGGTCTGAGTAGTATAACCAATAGACGACACCTTCAAGAATTTAGGGTTAACTTGTTTCTCATTGAATAGAAAAACACCATTTTCATCAGTTACAGTACCGGTTATATAGGTTGAATCGGCTTTCAGTAGAACCACGTTCACAAAATCAAGAGGTGAATTGTTTTCGTCCACGATTTTACCTGTTATATTCTGTGCCATTGTTGATGCTGTAGCCATTGCAGCAACAATTAAAGAGAATCCTGTTTTCATATTAATGTACTTACTATTTTCTGAAGCGAAATTAATATTGTAATTATTTTCATTAACTACACAAAAGGGTAATTCTCCGATTTTAAGGTTATTTATACCCTTTTGTGTAGAAAGTTTATATGTGTTATGATGCAATGAGAAGGGAAAAATACCATTGATAAATTAGGATAGATCTTTCTATACTGAATTTGTCTCTGATACAATGTAAATGAGCGAATTTCCTCACTGTCGTAACTTGATATTAAAGGAGTTCATAACCCTTAGATGATGTCATTTTGTTTATGCAATCATAGGGCTGTTGTCTTCTTAAAGTATAAATACCACAGCAAAGTCATAAATTACGTGAATAAAGGGATTGTAGAAATGCCGTAGGTAGAATCAATAGTAAAACGGCACAATTTACAAAAGGATATTGTAGGATTATCCTCCAAATTATTACATAGAGTTGTGTGGAAAATTTTCTTCAAAAGCATGCGAGTCTGGGAGTCCGAACAGAACTCTCTTATACTAACCACAATTTTCTTCTTTATTACTAACTAACTTTTATATATGACAAATCTCTTGAATGTAATAGTTCCTTAATGTAAATATTCTCTATTATCAAATGTTTTGGCTGTTTGTTCTAATGAATGATGTTATATATCTTTGTCACCATGAATCGGCAATTATCAAGAAGTTGATAAATCCCGATTTAAGAAAGAATAGTTATTACATGACTAAATAACTTTTCCCAAATTTGAGAAGGTTTTAAAATTTTTCGGGCTAAGTTATTTGAACCTATTCTACAAGAGAGACATAAAAAGATATTTCAAGAATTTTTAACCTTGAATATTTCGATTTTTAAATATTATTTCAGAATACAGAAAATTGGCTGAAAAATGCCGACACCATATTCTTCTTTGACCTTCCGGAAGATGTCTGTCTTGAAGGAGCGAACCAAAGATTGGGTAAAAAGAGAGACGACAATCCTGTCTATGAAACAGAATTGAATGATAGTTTAAAGGAAAGAATATTGACATTCAGGATATTCAATACACCATACATCGAAGATTTATTAGATGATTTTGAGGGTAAAATCATTAGGTTTCATTCCAGAGAAGAGATAGAAAACTGGCTCAGGAAAGATGGGAAAGTATGACGATATAATCAATCTGCCACATCATGTTAGCGATTACCATAAGCCTATGCCTATGGCAAACCGGGCTGCACAGTTTGCTCCATTTGCAGCCTTATCCGGATATGAAGATGCAATTTACGAAACCTCAAGACTCACGGAAGCCTTCAAAGAATTGTCAGATGATGAGAAGAATCTGTTATCCCGAAAGCTTAATTATGCCATAGAAAATCTTTCTCTAACTGAGATTACATACTTTGTTCCGGACAAAACCAAAGCCGGTGGCTCCTATAAAAGTATCACTGGAAGGATAAAAAAGTGGGATGAATTTGATAATACTCTTGTTTTGAGAGATGGCAAAATCATTCGGATTGACCTCATTTCTGAAATCAACCTCAAGGATAACAATATAGATTTTTAGATGTTATTTACCGTTACGACGGAGGTGTTCCTCGTAATCATACTCGTTCAGAGACG
>JAFLTQ010000008.1 GCA_022510385.1 Muribaculaceae bacterium
ACCCCAACATTAAAAGTGTTGTGCTCTACCTGCTGAGCTAGCGAATCCCATATTGTTTGGTTAGTGGAGGGATTACCCTCAAAAGCGCTTCAGGATGGGCTTGAACCAACGACCCCCTGATTAACAGTCAGGTGCTCTAACCAACTGAGCTACTGAAGCTTTTTTATCTTTTGAACGCTTTAAGCAGTTTTGAGGAATGCTCTCTGCAGTTCTTTAAGATGCGGGGCAATCAATTTTAGGACGGTTTATTATCCGCTCCCTTTAATTGCGGTGCAAATTTAGGGAGATTTTGGTTTTCATCCAAATTTTTTAATCTCTTTTTTATAATTCTTCTTGTTTTGAGGTAATTTTTTTATTTGAACAACCGATTCTTTTTGGATACATATATGATTTTAAAATAAAAATAGGATTGTGGATCTTAGTGCCCTTAATCTTTAAATTGGGATTTTTTATTAAATTTATACCGGATTATTGAGAGTGATTTTTGATTATTTGATTGGTTTATGAAAGAACTTGAAATTTTTAGCGGTGATTATTCTACAGAATTGCCATTGCAATACGCAGACGGAGGAGTATTTGCGGGTTTTCCGAGTCCTGCACAGGATTATATGGATCGCACTCTTGATTTTAACCGAGAAATTATCCGTCATCCGGCAGCTACGTTCTATGCTAAAGTTTTAGGGCAATCGATGGAAGGAGCAGGTATAGATACGGGAGATATTGTTGTGGTAGACCGAGCTTTGGAACCACGCGACGGAGATATAGTGGTGGCTTGTTTAAATGGAGAATTTACGCTTAAATATATAGATTTGAGTCAGAAAGATAAGGGGATTGTAATTCTCAGGCCGGATAATGATAGATATGAGCCATTTGTCATGCATGAAGGGGATGAGCTGATAGTCTGGGGAGTTGTGAGCAGTGTTATAAAAAGATTCCGTTAGTAAAAGAGAAAAAATCATTAAATTTGCAAAGTTCTCTCCCAATTTACCATAAAAAGGAAAAGATGCATTCAGAGAAAGAAAAAAGTCAGGCATTTCTGAGATTTTTAAATGTTTTAGACACCCTCAGAGAAAAATGTCCCTGGGATGCCAAACAGACAAACGAGTCATTGAGAGCTAATACAATAGAGGAAGTCTACGAATTAACGGAAGCACTTCTTGATGATGATGAAAACAATATAAAGAAGGAGCTGGGAGATGTGTTGCTCCATATAGGTTTTTATGCAAAGATAGCCTCGGAAAAGGGACAATTTGATATAGCAGATGTATGTGATACATTGACTGACAAGTTAATCTTCCGACATCCCCACATTTATGGAAATGTGGATGCGTCCACCCCTGAGGAAGTGTCAAAGAATTGGGAACAGATAAAACTTAAAGAGAAAGGGGGCAACAAGACTGTGCTTTCCGGCGTTCCCAAAACATTACCCTCATTAATCAAGGCCAACCGAATTCAGGAGAAAGCGGCCAATGTAGGATTCGACTGGGAAGAAAAGGAACAGGTTTGGGATAAGGTGAAAGAGGAGGCTGCAGAAGTAGAACAAGAGATAAAGAATGGAGATAAAGAAAAGATGGAGTCGGAGTTCGGCGATCTCTTGTTTGCAGTGATAAATGCGGCCCGACTTTATGGAGTCAACCCGGAGAATGCATTGGAAAAGACCAACAGAAAATTTATCCGTCGATTTGGATATCTTGAAGAAAAAGTCAAGGAGGACGGAAAAAATTTAAAAGAGATGTCGTTGGCAGAGATGGATGAAATCTGGAATGAGGCAAAAGAGAAGGGTCTATAGGCAATTATAAACTTTGAGAAAGAGAAGAAGGGAGAGATGATACTTTGCATCACTGAGAAACCGAGTGTCGGGAGAGATATTGCAAGGATATTAGGGGCTACCTCGAGACATGATGGGTATATAGAGGGGAACGGATATTGGGTCACATGGACTTTCGGTCACCTCTGCTGCCTCAAGGAACCCTCCGACTATACTCCCAACTGGAGACATTGGTCGATGTCTTCACTGCCGATGATACCTCCCCGGTTTGGAATCAGGTTAATTGACAATGAAACATACAAGAAGCAATTTAAAACTATATCAGAACTAATCTTGAAATGTGATGAAATAATAAATTGCGGAGATGCCGGACAAGAGGGCGAATTAATCCAAAGATGGGTTATGCAGAAAGCCGGATGTAAGAAGCCGGTGAAGCGTTTATGGATAAATTCAATGACAGATGACGCTATCCGCGAGGGTTTCAATAATCTTAAACCGGAGAAGCAATATGAACCTCTTTATTTAGCAGGCTTGTGTAGGGCTATCGGAGATTGGGTTTTAGGAATCAATTCCACAAGATTATATTCCCTCAAATATGGTGAGAAAGGTCAGATTCTCTCGATAGGCAGAGTACAGACTCCTACACTTGCATTAGTAGTGAACCGTCAGCAAGAAATAGAGAATTTCACCCCTCAAGATTATTGGGAATTAAAGACTGAATACAGGAATGTCTTGTTTTCATATACAGGGAAGAAATTTGATAAAAAGGAGAAAGGGGAGGAGATTATAGAAAAAATAAAAAATCTTCCGATCACAATAAAAAATATATCAAAAAAGGCATGCAAGGAGGGAGCCCCGCGTCTTTTTGACCTGACATCATTACAGGTGGAATGTAACAAGAAACTTAATTTGGGGGCGGAAGATACTTTGAAGACAGTGCAGTCTTTATATGAAAAAAAAGTGACTACATATCCGAGGGTAGACACAACCTATCTGCCTGACGACGTTTATAAGAATTGTCGTAAGATATTGAATTCACTGACAAAATTCTGTCAATTGCTTGAGCCTTTGAGAGGAGAGAAGCTCCTGAAAAGTAAAAAGGTGTTTGATAATTCTAAGGTGACCGATCACCACGCCATCATTCCGACCGGACAAAGCTTGCCATCTAATCTGACAGATATAGAGCTTAAGGTGTTTGATATAATAGCAAAAAGGTTTATAGCTGCATTTTATCCGGATTTCACTTATATGCAGACCACAGTTGAGGCCATTTGTGACAAGTACGGATTTAAAGCTACAGGGAGAACAGTGACCTCGCCCGGATGGAAAACAGTTTATTCAAACGAGGAACCCAACGATGAAGATAAGAAGGAAGATAAAGATGAAGATTCGATACTTCCTGACTTTGTCAAAGGAGAAACCGGGAGCCATAAACCGAGCCTTGTCAAGAAAACCACCCAACCACCAAAATTTTATACAGAGGGTACACTGTTAAAGGCAATGGAAACTGCCGGCGCATCAGTTGAAGATGAAGATCTGCGCGAAGCATTGAAAGCTAATGGAATCGGGCGTCCCTCTACAAGGGCGGCTATCATAGAGATACTTTACAAAAGAGGCTATATCGTAAAGGAAAGGAAGTCAATAAAGGCGACCCAGGCTGCCAAAGACTTGATGACTGTAATTAAAGAGGAACTATTGAAAAGCGCTAAACTTACCGGAATTTGGGAGGGGAAGTTACGTCAAATAGAGAGAGGAGAATATAGCCCGGAAGAATTTATCAACGAGATAAAAAAAATGGTGATGGAGATAACCGTTTCAGTAATGAAAGATGGTAGCGACCGTAGGATCATCACCGACCAAATCAAAGAAGAGGTTACTTCGGAGAAAAAGAAAGGTAGAAAAAAAGGGAAAAAGGAATAATGATAGTGGCAGATGCGATATATACGGAGATGACTGTGCAATATACCATTGTCGGACTGATTTTATTGGCTGCTTGCGTATGGATTATATTGAAAATAATAAAAAAAAACAAGAGTCAAACGGAAGGAGGCTGCTGTGGTTGTTCCTTATCAGACAATTGCAATAAGAAAAACCTGAAACTCCATGGAAACGATAAAAATCTACAACAACAACATTGCGGAGAATCAAATAGAACTCGTGGTTGAAACATTGAAAGCCGGAGGAGTGGTAGTGTTGCCGACAGACACACTGTATGCCATAGCCTGCGATGCGTTGAATCCGAAGGCTATTGAAAGAGTGTGTAGAATGAAAGGTATAAATCCCGAAAAAACAAATCTTTCAATTTTATGTGATGATATTTCAATGGTGTCAGAATATGCAAAATTTGATAATTATGCATTTAAATTGATGAAAGAGAATACTCCCGGACCCTTCACCTTCCTTTTCAAGGCTGCTTCATCTTTGCCTCGGGCATTTAAAGGGAGAAAGATTGTAGGAATTAGGATTCCTGACAACGAGGCTGTTAGAAAAATTATCGAGAAGCTTGAAAATCCATTGTTGTCAACATCGATTATGTATCGCGATGAAGATTATGCAATAAATCCTGATTTAATTGAGGAGGAATATGAAGCCAAAGTTGATTTAATGATCAAGGGCGAACCGGGGAAACTGACGCCATCAGCGATAGTGGATTGCACAGGGAGCGAACCTGAAATAAAAAGGGAGGGGCCTGAAATGTTAAGAGGGTAGAGATTTTTTTAGTCAAAATAATTTTGAAGAAAGGGTTAATAAATAAATAAAAAATCAATATATTTGCAGAAATAATAAACAATTTTAAAATTAAAAACATATGTCGAAAATAACAGTTGTGGGCGCCGGTAATGTAGGTGCCACTGCAGCAAACGTATTAGCGTTGAGAGGTGTTGCTGATGAAGTAGTCATGATTGATATCAAGGAGGGAGTATCCGAAGGTAAAGCCATGGATATGATGCAGACTGCCAACTTGTTGGATATGAATACAAGGATCAAGGGTGTCACAAATGATTATGAAGCAACAAGAGGAAGTGATGTAGTGATTATCACGTCAGGAATTCCGCGTAAACCGGGAATGACACGTGAAGAACTTATAGGCGTAAATGCCGGCATAGTAAAAAGTGTGACTGAAAGTGTATTGAAATATAGTCCTGACGCAGTGATCATTTGCGTATCAAATCCTATGGACACCATGACCTACCTTATCCACAAAGTTTCGGGTCTTCCGAAGAACAGGATAATAGGAATGGGAGGCGCACTCGACAGCAGCAGATTTAAATATTATCTGAGCCAGGAGTTGAAAGCAAATCCTAACGAGGTTGAAGGAATGGTAATAGGTGGACATGGCGACACCACCATGATACCTTTGAAGAGATTTGCGACTTTGCGCGGAGTTCCTGTAAAAGAGTATCTTGCTGACGAAAAGCTTGATAAGATAGTGGCTGACACAATGGTGGGCGGAGCAACCTTGACAAAATTGCTCGGCACATCAGCATGGTATGCTCCCGGAGCTGCAGCAGCAGAAGTTGCCGAGGCAGTGCTCCATGATCAGGATGCAATTATACCTTGCTCTGCATTGGTGGACGGTGAGTATGGAGAAAAAGATCTTTGCATCGGCGTTCCTTGTGTACTCGGAAAAGGTGGTATCAAGAAGATTATCGAACTCCCTCTTAATGAAGAAGAGAAGGAATTGTTCCGCAAGAGCGCAGAAGCAGTAAGAAAAACAAATGCAGCTTTGCCTGAATAATCGGATAATCACCAAATAAATATAAAGGCCTCGAAAGCATTATGACTTTCGGGGCCTTTCCATAATTGGATTATCCTTAAAATTATTTATGAACAAGACTTGCCTCAACAGCCGAAATGGTGACTATATCATAAATTTCAGAAACAGACGCATTACCATTTACAAAATATACAGGTTTCTTGAGGCCTACCTGTATCGGACCTATGATAGAACCGATGCCCATGCTGAGGAGGAATTTACCGGTGACATTAGCGGCTGTAAGGTTAGGGAACACGAGAGTGTTAACCTTTTTGCCTTTAAGAGTATTGAACGGGAAACGTTCATCACGCCGTTTTGTGCTTAAAGCAAAGTCAACTTGCATTTCTCCGTCAATCTTAATTTCAGGATATTTTTCGTGAAGAATCCTTACAGCATCGGCAGCCTTGGTAGCCTCCGGACTTTGAGAAGAACCGAAATTACTGTAGGAAAGCATCGCTATGACGGGTTCCGAAGCAAAGAATCTGACTGCTTTGTCAGCGAGGCGGGAAATATCCACGAGGGCATTAGTGTCGGCATCCGGATTTACTGCAGTGTCAGCAATGAAATAAGTACCTTTCCTTGTGTTCAGAATATGCATTGTGGCGAAATGGTCGTAGCCATCTTGAAGGCCTATAATAGAAGCAAGGTCTTCAGAGATATTTTCACCGGCCGAATAAGTTGCAACGATACAAGAATCAGCATCTCCTGCTTCTACCATCATCATTCCAAAATAAGAACGGTCGAACATCTTTTCGAGGGCAAGTTCGTAGGTAAATCCTTGACGCCCTTTTTTCTCTGCCAAAATAGAAGCGTACCTATGTCGGGTGACTTCTTCACGGTCGTGGCGCGGGTTGATGATTTCAATTCCATTGAGGTCGAGTCCAAGTCGGTTGGCTCTTTTTTCAATCATCTCTTCATTACCCAGCACCACAGGACGACAGATTCCATCTGTGGCAAGACTTACTGCAGCACGGAGCATATTGTCAGTATTGCCTTCACAAATCACGACGCGTCGCTTGTCTTCACGTGCGAGTTCTGCGAGACGACGCATCATCTTGCCATCATCTCCCATCAGTTTGCGCAACTTATTTTGATAATCATCCCAATTTTTGATAGGACGTTTGGCTATTCCGGATTTGGCAGCAGCCTCCGCCACGGCAGGAGCCACATAAAGGAGCAAACGAGGGTCTAACGGTTTCGGGAGAATATAATCGCGACCGAATTTAATATTGTTCCTTCCGTAGGCTTCATCCACGACAGCCGGTACGGGAAGACGTGTAAGATCTGCGATAGCATGAACGGCTGCGATTTTCATTTCCTCATTAATAGCTGTTGCTCCGCAATCAAGTGCGCCCCTGAAAATATAAGGGAAACCAATTACATTATTAATTTGATTGGGATAGTCGCTTCTTCCGGTTGCAACAATAACATCGGGGCGTGATTCAATAGCCTCCTCATAAGAGATCTCCGGATCCGGGTTGGCAAGTGCAAATACTATAGGTTTCGGAGCCATCGTCTTAATCATCTCAGGAGTTACAACTCCCTTTACGCTAAGCCCCAGAAAGACATCTGCATCTACCATCGCTTCTTTTAGAGTATGGATATCTCTTGAAGTTGCAAAATCTCTTTTTTGAGAATTAAGGTCTTTTCTGTCACTTCTAATGACACCCCTTGAATCGCACATTACAATATTTTCAGTTCTTACTCCCAGAGCGACATAAAGTTTTGTGCAACTGATAGCTGCGGCCCCTGCGCCATTAACCACCAATCTAACATCCTCGATTTTCTTGCCTTGAATCAAAAGAGCGTTTAACAGGCCTGCTCCTGAGATAATGGCTGTGCCGTGTTGGTCGTCATGCATTATAGGGATATCACATTCCTCTTTCAGACGTGATTCAATGGTGAAACATTCGGGAGCTTTGATGTCTTCCAAATTTATTCCTCCGAAAGTTGGCGAAATGGCCTTCACAATCTCAATAATTTTCTGTGGATCTTTCTCTTTCACTTCAATATCGAAAGCATCCAAACCTGCGAAAATTTTAAATAAAAGAGCTTTACCCTCCATCACCGGTTTACCGGCTAAAGCACCTATATCACCTAACCCGAGAACAGCAGTACCATTGCTGACTACACCGACCAGATTTCCCTTATTGGTGTAACGATAGGCATCTTCCGGATTCTCTTCAATTTCGAGGCAAGGGTATGCCACTCCGGGAGAATATGCTAAAGCCAGGTCACGTTGTGACGAATAGGGTTTTGTGGGAACAATTTCAATTTTGCCAGGTTTACCTTCTTCATGGTATTCCAGAGCCATTTCTTTAGTGACTTTCGACATTTGGATTCTTTTTTAATATGTTTCCACAAAATTAATAAATAAACAAAAAAGAAACTCACAATCGGAAGAATTTTCTTCCATATTGTGAGTAATAAATATTTAGAGTAAATGATATTAATAAGAAAAGTGTCAGCAGCAAGCATTATTGACTTGTGCTGTGGTCTGTGCCGGAGCGGGTGCCGGAGTCACGCAAGGAGCGGGGGCACATACAGTATCGTTATAGCACGGAGCGGGCGCACAAGGAACATTAGTGGCAGAATTCCCGGCTGCAGGTGTCAAACAAGGAACATTAGTGCAGTTTGTTGCGCCGACAGGAACGTTACAAGGGAGCTGGTTGCAAACAGTGTCATTATAACAAGGAGCCGGCTGGCATACTTCCTGATACTGCGGTTGCTGTTGGGATGAAACCGGAGCTTCTGCATAAAGATTAAGTGCAATTAAAGAACTGATTCCACAGAATAATAAAGCTAATTTTTTCATAATGATCTAAATGTAAGTGAGTAATAATTTATACTATTATAACAGTGGGGGAAAAAAAAAGTTTATCCTAAAATAAAATAGGACATTCCCTTATGATTTTGATATTGGGAAATGCAGAATAATTTCTTAACTTTGCAAATTCAAGAGATGGATAAAATAATCGATAAAAAAGAATCGAAGGCATTGCTCAAAATGCTTGAAGAGAGTGAAAGAGTGGTGCTGACTTGTCACGTACGTCCCGATGGAGATGCCATTGGGAGCACCCTGGGCTTATATCATCTGTTGAAGAGTATGGGGAAAGAGGCAACAGTAATAGTTCCCGACAAGGCTCCACAAAATCTTTCATTCCTTCCGGGTTTTAAAGAGATAGCTGTATTCACCAGTCATAAAGATTTCTGTGAAAAGACAGTAGAAAAGGCAAATTTGATTATTTGCTGTGACTTTAATATTCCTTCCCGACAGGATGACCTGGCTCCACTAATCCAGAATGCGAATTGTCGCAAAGTACTAATCGACCATCACACGGAGCCTGAAAAATTCACGGATCTGATTTTCTCGTTTCCACGAATGTCGTCAACGTGTGAACTGGTGTTCCGAATAATTGCCTCAATGGGTCTCTACGATAAAGTAGATAAGGATTGTGCAACTTGTCTTTTGACCGGTATCATAACGGATACAAGGAATTTTACGGTAAATATTAATTATCCGGATATTTATGACATCCTGATGCGTCTTCTGAAAAAGGGTGTCGACAAAGACAGAATTATCAAAGAAGCGCTAAATACAAGGACACTCAGTAGCCTTAAACTGGAGGCATATGCTTTGTCGAATAAAATGGAAATTTTCCCGGAACATAAATGTGCATTGATCACTTTGACTAAGGAAGAGTTAAAGAAATATTCCTACGAAAAAGGAGATACCGAAGGATTGGTAAATAGACCTTTGGAAGTCAGAGGGATGGTTTATTCCATATTCATGCGCGAGGATCCTGATTGTATAAAAGTCTCTACGAGAAGTTGTAATGATTTTCCTGTTTCAGAAATATGCAAAAAGCTTTATAATGGAGGGGGTCATATTCAGGCTGCAGGAGGAGAATTTCATGGTACCCTGGAAGAGTGTAGGGAAATCTTTCTCTCCAATATCAACAAATTTGATAAATATTTGAAATAATGAAATATAAAAAATCAAAATTAAGAATAAGAAATATATTGATAATTGCAGGGATTCTCTTTGTAATTGCCGGATGTAGCAAGACACAGAGTTATTCCGAACTTTTGAGAGAGGAGGAGAGAGCTTGTAATTGGTATCTGTCGGGTCAAAATGTGAGTCTCGATCTCCCGGAAGATCCTAAGGATCTTGTGACATCTGAGACTTTGAAATCAGACGGAAGTCAGTGGGGAGAAGATGCGCCATATTATAAATTGGATTCCGAGGGATATGTTTATATGCAGGTGGTAAGCGCCGATTTTGATGAGATGGTTGCCATCGGAGATCTGGTTTATTTCCGGTTTATGCGAGAAAATATAAAAGAATTATATGAAAACGTAGAGACTACCTCCAACGGAAATAGTGACTACCTCCCCAACGGGACAACGAGTTTCGTCTATAAAAACACCTATCTATCCTCTACCACAACATGGGGCACGGGGATACAGATGCCACTGCAATATATCGGATATAATTCAGAAGTGAACTTGGTATTAAAGAGTTATTACGGATTTACCGAAGATCAGACATATTGTATTCCATATTTAATCAATATCAAGTATTTCAAACCGGAATATTGAAAAAATAAAAAAGGACATGTCGTTAATTAAATCGATATCAGGCATAAGAGGCACTATAGGAGGGAGACCCGGCGAGGGATTGTCGGGGGTGGATATCGTTAAATTCACAGCAGCTTACGCTCAGTTTATCAAAAGACAAAATCCGGGAGCGCAGCGTATAGTTGTGGGTCGTGATGCACGCTTAAGCGGAGAGATGGTTTCGCATCTTGTATGCGGCACTTTGATTTCAATGGGGCTTGATGTAATAAACATAGGTAAAGCCTCCACCCCGACGACAGAATTGGCTGTGGCCGGATTAAAAGCTGACGGAGGAATAATAATCACCGCAAGTCACAATCCCATACAATGGAACGCTTTGAAACTCTTGAATTCAAAAGGAGAATTTCTTAGTGATAAAGAAGGTAAAGAGATAATCTCTATTGCTGATATAGAGGATTATGAATTTGCACCCGTCACTCAATTGGGGAAGGAATATCATGATGACACATGGAACATGCGTCACATAGAAATGGTGAAAAACCTCAAAATCGTGGATGTTGAGGCAATAAAGAAATCAAATTTCAGGGTAGCAGTAGATGCAGTAAATTCCGTTGGCGGAGAAATAATCCCGGAATTGCTAAAGGAACTCGGGGTTGAAAATATTATAGAGCTTAATTGTGAGGCAACGGGAAAATTTGCACATAATCCCGAGCCGATTCCCGAGAACCTGACTTCCATTTCAGCATTGATGAAACAAGGAGGAGCGGATGTAGGATTTGTAGTTGATCCTGATGTCGACAGGCTTGCTATAGTGATGGAAAACGGCGAGATGTTTATAGAGGAATACACTTTGGTAGCCGTGGCTGATTATGTGTTGCGATCAAAACCGGGTTCGACCGTATCAAATCTGAGCAGTTCCAGGGCCTTGGCGGATGTCACAAGACGTCACGGGTGCAGCTACACAGCCTCAGCAGTAGGAGAGGTAAATGTGGTGGAACAGATGAAGGCGACAGGAGCTGTCATAGGTGGCGAAGGGAATGGCGGAGTCATTTATCCGGAGCTTCATTATGGACGGGATGCGCTTGTCGGAGTGGCGCTTTTCCTATCTCTCTTAGCAAAAGAGGGTAAGAAAGTAAGCGTATTGAAAAGAACTTATCCTGAATATTTCATTGAGAAAAATCGAGTTGAATTAACACCGGAATTGGATATTGACGGTATTCTGGAGAAGGTGAAAAATAGATTCAGCGGAGAAAAAGTTACGGATATAGATGGAGTAAAGATAGATTTTGAAGATGGATGGGTTCATCTAAGGAAATCTAATACGGAACCGATAATACGAGTCTATTCAGAGTCAAGCTCACCGGAAAGGGCCAAGGAATTGGCTAAGATGGTGATGAATGAACTCAAATAAAAAATAAAAGGATAAAGACATGCTTAAGAAATTTTTTCTGAACGCACTATCTTCATTTATAGGAGCCTGGGTTGCCATCGTGATTTTAGGAGGAGTTGCGTTGACAGTAGGGATAGGCTTGATAGCCAAGATGGGAAGCAATCTGTCGAGTCAATCTCAGGTAACAAAGGATTCGATTTTAAAAATAAATCTTCAGGGAGAGATAGAAGAGATTTCCCAACCGGTTGATTTTGATTATACCTCCCTTCTAACCGGGGGCATAGAGAAACGTCGTTCGTTGGCAGAGCTGACAAGCGCAATATCAGAAGCTGCTGAAAATAAAAATATTAGAGCTATCTATCTTAAATGTAATTCTATAGCAGCGTCACCTGCCACTTTAAATGCGATAAGGAACTCCTTGATAGCATTTAAAGAGAGCGGCAAACCGATTATCGCATACGGAGATGCCTTGTCGATGGGTGATTATTACATAGCGACTGTAGCGGATAAATTGTATATGAATCCCGGAGGGAGTGTGGGGCTCAAAGGATTAGGAGGGGCTACTCCCTTTTTTAAAGGTTTGTTCGACAAACTGGGAGTAGAGTTTCAGGTTGTTAAAGTCGGTACATATAAATCGGCTGTAGAGCCCTATATTCACACAGAGATGAGTGTCCCGGCCCGAGCCCAGCTTGACACACTATATGGGAATATGTGGGATTATATACTCGATGGCATTTGCGCACAAAGAAGTGAATTGAGCCGAGAAAAGATAGACACTCTAATAAATGATGATTTCATTTTCTTGCAGACCGGCAAATATGCTGAAGAGGCAGGGCTGATAGATAAGGTGGTGTATGAGAGAAGTATGGATTCAATCATAGCTGCTATAATCAATAAGGATGTAAAGAAATTAAATTTTGTGAATCCTTCGTTATTGGTGTCTCAAGAGGTAATGATGACAGGAATAAATCCCAAGAAACAGATTGCTGTTGTTTATGCCAGTGGAGAAATCCTGGATGGTGGGGGAGAGAGCACGATTAACTATGAAAAATATGTGCCCTTGATAGTGTCATTGGCGAAAGATGACAATGTAAAAGGGATGGTGTTAAGAGTTAACTCCCCCGGAGGTTCGGTTTTTGGAAGCGAACAGATAGGTGAGGCTCTTGATTTTTTCCAAAGTCAGGGAAAACCGTTGGCAGTATCTATGGGAGATTATGCAGCCTCGGGTGGATATTGGATATCTTGCAGAGCAGACAGGATATTTGCAGATCCGTTGACCGTGACGGGATCTATAGGTATTTTCGGATTGATTCCCAACGTAGAGGGTCTCACAAAGAAATTAGGGGTTAATTTTGAATTTGTGTCGACAAATCCGGGTGCAAGCTTCCCAACCCTTTTCAAGCCATTGGATGCCAAGCAATTGGCAGGAATGCAGGTGATGGTTGAAAACGGGTATGACCAATTTGTGAGCAGAGTGGCCAAAGGAAGAAAAATGTCGGAAGCAAAAGTCAGAAGAATTGGTGAAGGAAGAGTTTGGGATGCAGTGACAGCTTTGCGTATAGGGCTTGTCGATGAACTTGGAGGTCTTCAGGAAGCAATTGATTGGGTTGCTGAAAACCTGAAACTTGAAAATTACGGAATCGGCAGATATCCGAGATATGAAAATTCTGTATGGGATTTCTTGCCGGACCTTGTTAATATGAAGAGTGGAATAGAGATTCAAAAGATCATAGGAAAAGAAGTTTCACCGGAATTGACAGCTATAATTGTGAGAGTACTTCAACGGAAACCGGTTCAAGCAAAGATGCCGGAATTCAGTTTTGTTATGTGATAATTAATGAGAAAGACGAGGGATAAGGTAATCGAATGTCTATTAACTCCGGCTTCATGGATATATGGGGTCGTAGCAGGGTTTCGTAACATGATGTTTGAGCAGAAATTCCTGAAATCTCAAGAATATGATATTCCCATAGTAGGAGTGGGAAATCTGACTGTGGGAGGAGCAGGGAAGACCCCTCATGTAGAATACATAACAAGCAGGCTTTCAGCATCCGGATATAAGGTTGCAGTTTTAAGCAGAGGATATAAGCGCAAGACCAAAGGGTTTATACTTGCAAATTCAAAGAGCACCCCGACCACTATTGGAGACGAGCCTTATCAGATATATCAAAAATTTCATGGGAGGGTGATAGTGGCCACATGTGAAAGTCGGAGGAAGGGAATTGAAGAATTGCAGAGGCTCTATCCCGATCTTGACGTTATAGTTTTAGATGATTCATTTCAACATAGATGGGTTAAGCCAAAGATATCCATTCTTCTGACCGATTATCATCGTCCGTTTTATAAAGACAAACTTTTACCTTTGGGAAGGCTTAGGGAAAGCCCGAGGGAGGTAAATAGAGCTGATATGGTGATAGTGACTAAATGTCCTGATGATCTACAGCCCTTAGACTATAGGATGTCGTCGAAATATCTTGACTTGATGAGCTTCCAGAAGTTATTTTTTTCACGTTATGATTATGGTCAGTTGCAACCTGTTTTTGAGGATGATGCCCTATACACCGTGGCATTACATGACCTCACAGGTAATGACAGCGTGATGCTTCTTACAGGTATCGCCCATCCGCGCTATTTTGTGAAATATATAAGGCAATACCCTTTCAAGGTCAAAGTAAACCACTTCCCGGATCATCATGATTTCACGAAGCACGATATTCTGGAAATTCAAAAGAAATTTGAAAATATGCCGGGAGAGCATAAAATCATAGTGACAACCGAGAAGGATGCCGTCAGATTAATGCATAATCCTTATTTCCCTAAGGAATTGAAGCCCTTTACTTTCTATCTTCCGATCCATGTCAGAATGTTGAGGGGAGTGGATGATCATGATTTGATTGAAGAAATAATCCAGGATATAAAGAGACCAAGACCAATGTAATCCGGATAAGAAGATATAAATTGAATTGTTGTAAAAGATAATATATATTACCATGGAAAAAAGAACAGAAGAAAAGACATATCTTGATAAAATCAGGGAATCGGCCGACTATATCAAAAATCATGTTAAAGAGACTCCCGAAGTAGCCATAATATTAGGGACAGGTTTAGGTGACTTGATTAAATATATAGAAGATAGTGAGGCTATAGATTATAAGAATATACCCAATTTCCCGGTATCAACTGTTGAAGGACATAGCGGGAGATTAATTTTCGGGAAACTTGGCGGCAAGAGGGTCATGGCCATGCAGGGAAGATTCCATTATTACGAGGGGTATGATATGAAAGAGGTGACTTTCCCGGTGAGAGTCATGCAGCAGATGAAGATAGAGAAATTGTTTGTGAGCAATGCAGCGGGGGGTATGAACAAAGAATTCCGCGTAGGAGATATAATGATAATCACCGATCATATCAATCTCTTCCCTGAAAATCCTCTCAGAGGTAAAAATTATGAGGATTTGGGCCCGCGTTTCCCGGCAATGACAGAAGCATATTCACAATCACTGATTAATCTTGCAGACAAAGTTTCCCAAGAGAAAGGAATAAGAGTGATGCATGGTGTGTATGTGGGAACTGCCGGACCGACATTTGAAACTCCGGCTGAATATGAATATTTCAGAATAATAGGAGGGGATGCAGTAGGTATGTCAACAGTTCCTGAGGTTATAGTTGCAAACCATGCCGGTATGAAAGTGTTTGGGGTTTCAGTGATAACAGATCTTGGCGGAAAAGATATAAAAGAGGTTCCGACACATGAAGAGGTGCAAAAGGCAGCTTTAAAAGCCCAGCCGAATATGGTGGTATTGATTTCAGAGATGCTTAAACAACTCTAAAAAGGAGGGAATTGATGACAGGTCAAGAGACAGAGATAAAAGATCTCGGGGAGTTCGGATTAATAGAGAGGCTCACAAAAGAGTTCCCAATAACTAACAAGGAAACAAAATTAGGGGTAGGCGATGATGCCGCGGTCTTGACATTTGGAGAAAAGGATGTCTTGGTGACTACCGACTTATTGTTAGAGGGGATACATTTTGATCTTCGATATGTGCCCTTGCAGCATTTAGGATATAAAAGTGCGATAGTCAATTTCAGTGACATTTATGCCATGAATGGCACGCCACGTCAGATCACAGTCAGTATTGGAGTGTCAAGCCGATTTACTGTAGAACATATAGAGCAACTCTATGCGGGCATACGCAAGGCATGTGAAATCTATGGTGTTGACTTAGTAGGAGGAGACACAAGTGCTTCCGTGACCGGGCTTGTAATCAGCATCACCTGTATGGGAGATGTGGCAAGCGGAGAGGAAGTGAGACGTTCCGGAGCAAAACCTACCGATATTATATGTGTGAGTGGAGATTTGGGTGCGGCCTTCATGGGATTGCAACTCCTTGAAAGAGAAAACAGCGTAGCGGCAGGTCAAAAAGATTTCCAACCGGATTTTTCGGGCAAGGAGTATATTTTGGAAAGACAATTAAAACCGGAGGCAAGAAGAGATGTCATAACAAAACTCAAAGAGAAAGGCATAAAGCCCACATCTATGATTGATGTCAGTGACGGACTCTCATCAGAATTGCTCCATATCTGTAAAGAGAGTGGGGTCGGTTGTCGGGTATATGAGGATAAGATACCGATAGACTATCAGACAGCCTTTATGGCAGAAGAATTCAATATGAATTTGGTGACAGCAGCCATGAATGGAGGAGAAGACTATGAACTTCTATTCACGGTGTCCCTCACCGACCATGAAAAAATAGAGAAAATTGAGGGAATTAAAATGATAGGATATATCACCGAACAGGGATTGGGAGCGGCCCTTGTGACAAGAGACGGAGGAGAAATTCCAATCAAGGCACAGGGTTGGAATGCGTTTAATTAACATTTTTTTGTTAATAAATCACAACGCTTTAAAATGTTTAACTAAAGAAGATAGATATTATTACCGGATAATATCTATTTTTGCATTCCAAGTTTAGAAAGAAAAGATTAACCAAGATAAAAGATAACAAAAATACAATGAGTGAAAGCGTCAATATCAGGGAATTGAACGACCTGATAGCCTCAAAGGCAAGTTTTGTAAGCATGATAAGGACCGGGATGGATCGCCGGATAATTGGACAGAAACATCTTGTAGACTCTTTGCTGATAGCATTATTGTGTAATGGACATGTCTTGTTGGAGGGAGTTCCCGGATTGGCAAAGACATTAGCAATAAAGACATTGGCATCGTTGGTTGATGCAAAATACAGCAGGATCCAGTTCACTCCCGACCTATTGCCGGCAGATGTTATCGGAACGCTGATATATAGTGTCAAGAATGAAAGTTTCGAGGTTAAGAAAGGTCCGATTTTTGCAAACTTCGTTCTTGCAGATGAAATAAACAGAGCTCCGGCGAAAGTGCAGAGCGCACTTTTGGAGGCAATGCAGGAGCGCCAGGTGACAATTGGAGAAGAGACTTTCAAATTAGATAATCCTTTCCTTGTCATGGCAACCCAGAATCCTATCGAACAGGAGGGAACTTATCCGTTGCCGGAAGCACAAACCGACCGATTCTTACTTAAGGTGGTTATCGGTTATCCTAATAAAGAGGAAGAGAAGTCGATTATCCGTCAGAATATAACTTCCGGTGCAAGCCCGATAACTCCGGTGATTCATCCGAGCGAGATAGTGGAAGTTCAAAAGATAGTTGAGAAAATTTATATAGACGAGAAGATCGAAAATTATATCGTCGATATAGTATTTGCGACAAGGGAACCGTCAAAATATGGTTTGTCAGATTTGTCGAGCATTATCTCCTACGGGGCATCCCCTCGAGCATCTATTAGTCTTGCTTTGGCTTCACGCGCCTATGCTTTCTTACAAGGGAGAGGATATGTGATTCCTGAGGATGTCAGAGCAGTCTGCCATGATGTAATGCGCCACAGGATTGGTCTTTCTTATGAGGCTGAAGCGAATAATATATCGGCAGATGAGGTTATAACAGCAATTTTGGATAAAGTTGCAGTGCCTTAAAAACGGATAAGGATGAATGCGAAAGAGCTTCTGGAGAAAGTCAGGAAGATTGAGATCAAGACCCGGGGCTTAAGCCAGAATATCTTTGCCGGGGAATACCACACGGCCTTCAAGGGACGAGGAGTGATATTTTCGGAAGTCAGAGAATATCAGCCCGGTGATGATATTCGCGATATCGACTGGAATGTGACGGCTCGACACAACAGGCCTTATGTAAAGGTCTACGAAGAGGAAAGGGAGCTCACGATGATGCTTCTGATAGACGTTAGCGGCAGCAGCGATTTCGGTGCAGCAGGCGAGAGCAAAAAAGAAAGAATTGCAGAAATAGCAGCAACTTTGGCTTTCTCGTCGATACAAAACAATGATAAGGTAGGGGTCATTTTTTTCAGCGACCATATTGAAAAGTTTATTCCGCCCAAAAAAGGCAGGAAACATATCTTATTGATCATCCGTGAAATTATAGATATGGTTCCTACAAGCAAGGGAACAAATATAGATATAGCCTTAAAATTTATGACGAATGCACTGAAAAAGCGGTGCAGCGCCTTTCTTCTAAGCGATTTAATCGACGGACACGATTATTTCTCCAGCTTATCTATAGCCAATCGGAAGCATGATTTGGCAGCTATTCAGGTGTACGACAGAAGAGATGCCAATATGCCCGATGTGGGGCTTGTGAAAGTGAGGGATATGGAAACAGGGTCCGACCGATGGATCGACACATCATCAGCAAAAGTGAGGCGTGCATTTGATAAGGCATGGTATGAACGTCAACAAAAGATATCCACAGTAATGGCGAGATGCGGAGTGGATATGGTCAGTGTCACTACCGATGAAGATTATGTGAAGTCATTGTTGTCGCTTTTCCATAATCGGAGTGCACGACGTTGAAAAAAATGACGTTGAGAAAATGGGAAAAATGTGTAAAACAGCAAAAATATTAACTCTGGTAATTCTATTATTTCATGGAGTAGCCAGGGGAGAGAGTGCAGGTCTTTCAATAACAGCAAGATTAGACTCTGTCAATGTGTTGATGGGTAATTTAAACACCTTACACCTTGAGATTGTAGAAAATGAAGGGGATAAGGGAAGGTTATCCATTTTCCGGGATTTAGACAGAGCACGTGGATATGCAACGGTTTGCGGAGATAGCGTTGAATTGGATGCTAACTACAAGATTGACACAACGAGGCTTGGTTCCGGAAGAATGCAACTGAATTATAGTATCCCCGTGCAAAGTTTTGATTCCGGCACTTATACTCTTCCAAGATTTGTGTATTATGTTGGACAAGATTCCGCATTGTCCAACTCATTGACTTTCAATGTATATCCTGTAAACGTAACTGCAGATGATCAGATAGCGCCTTTGGCTCAGGTGTCGGAACCTGACGGGAAAAGGTTTTACGATTGGGTTCCAGATTGGATATTGGATTTTTGGTGGTTATGGCTGATAATATTTTTAGCTATATGCATTTTCCTCTACGGAATGAAGAATTATCAGAAGAAGGGTATTCCGTTTATAGCTCCCAAGGAAACACCAAAACCATGGGTTATAGCTTTGGATTCATTGCAAAGACTTAAGAATAGAAAACTTTGGGAACAGGGAATGGAGAAGGAATATTTCACTGATCTAACAGATATTCTCAGAGTATATTTGGTTGATAGATTCGGTATCAATGCAATGGAGATGACTACTCGTCAGATCATGGATAAAATATATGAAAGTGATCTGAGAGACAAGCGGGATTATGTGAAGCAGATATTGAATGTTGCAGACTTTGTGAAGTTTGCAAAAGTAAGGCCGTTGCCTGCAGATAGCATTGCAGCATATGAAAATGCGGTGAAATTTGTTGAGGAAACTGTGCCTGTGGAAAAAGTTGAGGAGAAAACAGCAACTGAAAAGGAAGGAGGAGAAAATATATGAAACATCCGGGCCTGTTGTTTTTATTTCTTCTGTATCTGCCTCTTATCGGATGGTATATCTGGAAACATAAGAATTCCAATCCGTCTTTAGGATTGTCAACCATATCCCCGATTAGCAAACTCCCAATCACATGGAAGCAAATATTGATTCATGTTTGTTTTGCATTGCAATTAATAGCCATCGGAGGTTTGATTGTAGCTTTGGCCAGACCACAGAGCCATGATAATTTTAACACTTCAAGGATAAACGGAACTGATATTGTTTTGGCAATAGATATTTCCGGAAGTATGATGGCTAAAGACTTTAAGCCATCCCGTTTTGCAGCTGCAAAGGAAGTTGCCTCAAAATTTGTGAACCAGCGGGAACATGATAATATGGGATTGGTGGTTTTTGCCGGAGAAAGCCTCTCATTGATGCCTCTGACCAACGATCGCGGAGCTTTGATAAACGCCATAGAGAATATCAATATGGGAGATCTGACCGATGGCACAGCAATAGGTGACGGCCTTGTAAGCGCAATCAACAGGATAGTGTCCGGTAAAGCTAAATCTAAGAGCATTATTTTACTTACCGACGGAACCAATAATGCCGGGGAAGTGCCCCCATCTACGGCTGCCCAAATTGCCAAACAAAAGGGTGTTAGGGTTTATACCATAGGAGTAGGAACAAACGGGAATATAAAAATTCCGGATCCTTATGGCTTCTCATCTACAACAATAGAAACAAAGATTGATGAGGAAAGCCTGAAGGAGATAGCGGCAGCCACCAATGGCAAGTATTTCCGTGCAAAAGATGAAAAAGTCTTGAAAAAGGTTTTCGATGAAATCGATAAACTTGAAAAAAGTGTGTTGGATGTTGACAGATTCACATATACAGAAGAGAATTTCGAGCCATGGATATTGCTTTCGCTATGTGCATTGGGACTCTATCTTTTGTTGAGATACACATTGCTAAGACGTATACCATAAAACTATATGGGTAACGAGAAAGAAATAAATTAGAATAGAAGATATCAAAAATCCGGTAAATAAATAATGTTCAGTTTTGCACATACGGGGCTTCTTTTTCTGCTCTTACTGATACCTTTCTTTATTCTTCTCTATATCCTTGCGAGATATTCAAGATATAGGAAACTAAAGAAATTCGGCGATCTGAAGGTAATCACTCCTTTAATGCCGGAAGTGTCGCCGTTTAAACCCCCTTTAAAACTGGCGATAGAGATGGCGGCTCTGTTTTTGATAATTTTTTGTTTGGCACGTCCATGGGGGGGAGTGAAAGATGAAAAAACCACCAAAGAGGGAATTGAAGTAATAATAGCAGTCGACGCAAGTAATTCTATGTATGCTTCATCAACTTCTGATGAAAAAGGGAGCGACAGGATGCGTACGGCAAAATTAATGCTTGAAAAATTAATCAACAGGTTAGACAATGACCGAGTAGGCCTCATTGTTTATGCCGGAGATGCATATACGCTGATACCGGTTACGAATGATTATGTATCAGCGAAGATGTTTTTAAATTCAATCGATCCCTCACAGATTGATAATCAAGGCACGGATATCTCCTCGGCGATAAGGATGGCAACAAGTTCTTTCAGCGATGACAAGAATATCGGCAAAGCAATTATTCTGATAACAGATGCAGATGAACTTGAGGATGAGGAGGGAGTGATGGCAGCCGCTCAAAAAGCGGCCCATGACGGAATCCAGATAGATGTCGTGGGATTGGGTAGCAGCGTGCCGGTGCCGATACCATTAAAGAATGGAAGATATTTGATGGATCCCTTCACCGGAGAAAGGGCAATGACAGCATTAAACGAAGATCTTGCAGCAAACCTTGCCCGAGCCGGGAATGGCATCTATGTCAATGCTTCAAATCGAGAAGCCTTAAATGAATTAGACAAACAGTTGGAAACTTTGAAAAAGGCTTCTTTAGAATCCAATATTTCGGCTGTGCATGACGAATTATTCCCAATATTTGCCATTTTTGCGCTGGCATTGTTGGTTATTGATATTTTCATCCTTGACAGAAAAATAGGGTGGTTGGATAAAATCACATTCTTCAAGAAAGAGACAGATGAATAAGATAAAAAAGATATTTCTAATATTAGCCCTGATAGGTGGATATAGTTGCTCGCTACAATTATATGCCGCCGACAAAGAGGTCGTTTCAACAAAAAAAGAAAGAAATCACATAACCAAAGGGAATAAACTTTATGAAGAGGGTAAATTTAAGGAGGCTCAGTCACAATATCGGGATGCCTTGGAAGAGAACCCTGCTTCAATAGTCGGCAGATATAATTTGGGGCTTACGGAAATACAAATAGGATCAAATCCTAACGATACATCGGCAACAGCCAAAAAAATGATGGAATCGGGGATTAAAAATATGGAACAAGTTGCCAATTTAGGTGGAAGACGTCCGGATCTCGCCTCAAAGGCAAATTATAATCTTGGGAATGTGGCTTTTAATTCACAAGATTTTCAGAAAGCTATAGATTATTATAAAAAATCCCTTCGCTTAAATCCGGAGGATGACAATGCCAGAAGGAATCTAAGGATTGCACAATTGAAGATACAGAATCAAGATCAGAATCAGGATCAGCAAGATCAAGAAGATCAGCAGGACCAGCAAGAAGATAATCAAGACCAAAATCAAGACCAAGAACAAAACCAGGATCAGAATCAAGACCAACAGGATAATCAAGATAACCAACAAGAACAGCAGCCACAAAGCCTTAACCAGCAGACAGCCGAACAGATTCTTAATGCAATAGAAAACAAGGAGAATCAAACGAGAGCACGAGTGGCGGGACAAAATGCGGAAAAGAGCCGCCAGAGGAATAGAAATAAAAAGAATTGGTAGGCTTTAAAAGAGATTTTGAATCGTGGGAACAAAAAGGGAGATAAAGATTTCTTATATCATGGCAATTGTCATGATGATGATAAGTTTTTGCGATGTGTATTCACAATCAGTGGCACTATCTGTATCACCGGGTCGGGGAAAACGTGAAATCTCTAAGGGAGACCTGTTTTATATGACCATTCAGGTGAAGGATCTTAACGGGAATCCGGAAAAGCCGTCGGAAGTCCCCGGTGCAAAAGTTATATATTTTGACCGTACCGGCCAGTCGTCGAGCTTTTCGAGTGTCAATGGAAAGGTTTCTCAAAGTGTAAGTTACACATGGACAATCACATTGAGAGCCACTGATGAAGGAGAATTTACATTCGGACCTGTATCGGTAGAAGGAGTTAAGAGTAACAGTGTCAAATATGCTATAGGGGCTCCGATGCCATCACAGGAACCGTCACAACAAAACGGTAACGGTAATAACCCTTCTAATTCCGATAAACCGGAATATATCGGCAAAGGAGATGGAAATCTGTTTATGAGGGCAGAGGTGTCGCAATCAAGTGCATATGTCAATCAAGCTATCCTCTATACAGTGAAGTTATATTCCACTTATGATGCGATAAAATTCATAGGAGCTACAGCTTCTCCTAAATTCGATGGATTTGTTGTAGAGGAATCAAAAGATATCTCTACCTCACTGGAATACGAAACCTATAATGGAAAGACTTACGCAACAGCAATCATAGCCCGTTATATAATTTTCCCGCAACATGACGGAAAACTGACTGTGACCGGAAATACGTATACAGTAAGTGTGGATCAACGGGAGTATTATAGGGATCCCTTCTATGGTCATCTATCAGTGTCGAAACCGTTACAATTGAATGTTACTCCTAATGAGCTGACAGTCAATGTAAAAAGTTTGCCAAAGCCGGTGCCGGCAGATTTCTCCGGTGGAGTGGGTCAATTCAGCATAGAGTCTTCCTTACCGGCACAGAAGTTTGTGACCAACCAGGTTTCTTCAATCGTTTATACAATAAAGGGCTCCGGAAATATAAAATATGTAACACTCCCGGATTTGCAGAAAATTTATCCGGCAGAGCTTGAAGTCTATACTCCGACTACCGAGAGCAATGTTAACGTCGGAAGATATGATGTGACCGGAAGTATTAAGTATGACTATTCATTTATGCCTTTAGAATGGGGCACATTCAGACTTCCGGAAGTCAAGCTTGTATATTTCAATCCTGCTACAGAAAAATATGAGACGAGCGTATCCCAAGGATACACCATAGCTGTGGAAAGAGGCACCGGGTCAGAGAAATCGATGATAAAATCAGGAGGATCCTTCGATGCCCGATTAATGCTTGTAAAAACCAATCTGTCTTTTAAACATCGACCTTATGTCTATGGATTCCTGTATTGGTTGTTTTATATAATACCAATAGGAGGCATAATAGTGGCTTATATAAGTTATAAGTCATATCTGGCAGCGAATTCAGATATAATCGCCGTGAGAAGCCGTAAGGCCAACCGTATGGCACGCAAACGTCTGAAACGAGCTTTTGCTTATATGAAGAGTGGAGATAGAGGAAGCTTCCTTGATGAAATATTAATCTCTATATGGGGCTATCTCAGTGACAAGCTCAGTATTCCGACGTCAGAATTGAGCAGAGATAATATCAGCGGGAAGTTAGCAGTCAGAGATATTCCGGATGAAGATATCAACGAGGTTATCAAATTGATTGACGATGTAGAGTTTGAAAAATATGCGCCATCGGCAAGTGCTTCTGAAATGAATGATATCTATGAACGGACAATCAAAATGATGAATTCATTAGAGGATGGATTCAGAAGTTGACAAGAGATTTTGAGGATTCAACACAGAAAAAGATGAAAATTGATATAAAAAAGAAGATATTATTGATTTTCTTATTAAGCCTTCCGATAGTTGGTTACAGTTATGATGAGCTGTCGGTTGCCGGTTTAGCCGGAGCAGCTGATTCAGCCTACAATTCCGGGAATTATAGTGAAGCTGTGGAATTATATAATACCCTGGCACAAGAAAATGGGGTCTCTGCCGGCTTGCTGTTTAATTTAGGAAATTCCTATTATCAACAGGGAGATTATGGGAATGCGATGTTGTGTTATCAGAGAGCAAAAAAGTTGGATCCTTCAAACAAGAAGATCAATGGGAATCTTGCTTTTCTGAAGGGAAAGGTTGAGGATGCAAACAAAGCAGAACAAAAAGGGAAGAGGAAGAAAGTTGAAGAGGATACCCCAAATTTCTTTCAAAGCATTCATAGTGCCGTAGCCGAGGAGACCTCCTCCGATTTATGGGCAGGATGGGGTGCCGCTTTTTTCCTTTTATTCGCCGGGTGTGTCTGTCTCTATCTATTTAATTCCAATGTATTGATGAGAAAGACGGGATTCTTTGGAGGATTTATCCTCTTGGGATTGAGTATGATCTGTGTGGTGTGTGCATATATGGGAGCAGCTGAGGCGGAAAATCATGAGTATGGAGTGATAATAAGTTATAAATCTGCACTTCAGACAGAACCCACTCTACAGGGGAACTCCAACTCAAATGAGGGAATATTGACGAAGGGCACAAAGATACGAATCATATCGGAGGAAACAGATGCCGACGGAAATGTAAATTGGTATAAAATCCGATTAAATTCAGATTATATAGGATGGGTTGAAGCAAAGGATGTTGCAGTGATATAGATATAAGAAATATGTTTTAAAACAGAAATAGATATATTCCAAATCTTTGGATAGAGAGAAAATAATACTTAAATTAGCAAAATAAAATAGATTCCTGAAAAAGGCATCAAAAAAAGCAAAAATAAACTAAAACAGTATATAAAATGAGCAAAACAATCACATTCAATGAGCTCCGTAGGCTGAAAGATAGCCTGCCCGATGGTGCAACTCATCGTATAGCCGACGAACTGAACCTTACGGTGCAGACAGTAAGAAATTATTTCGGTGGTGTTAATTATCAGTTCGGTAAGAATATCGGTATGCATATAGAGCCCGGTCCTGATGGAGGTATTGTTGTGCTTGATGACACCACTATCTACGATATGGCAGTAAAGATCTTGGAGGAGCAGAATAAGGAGGATTAAAGTAAAAGACTCAGATGTTCTATCCAACAAATTGATACATAAGAAATAAACAAATGGCGTTCCGGAAAATGGAGCGCCTTTCTGAATTATGGAAGAAAGATATATCACCTTGTCAATCCACACCTCCGAACATGCCATGGCGCTAAAAAAGATTCTGGAGGCCCATGGAATTGGAGTGAAGTTGCAAAAATATGTAGCTTCGAGTGCTCCAATTGCTGTCGGGATAAGAGTGATGATTTATGAAAAGGATTTGCCATTGGCTCTTAAGGTGACAGAGAGCATGGAGCATCTCTCCGTTTATAATTCCGGAAATATCTTATCAGGAAAAAAAGGAGAGCTTCTTCTGCCTGTAGATTTCAATGAATACAGTATATGTGCATGTAAGGCCGGTTTTGATATAGCTGCCCATCTACATTTACAACCTGTGTTGCTTCATGCATATCCGACTCCTGTTTTCAGTCCGTCGTTTTCTCTTGATGAAGCCTCCAATCTTGGGATTGATAATTCCTTGGAAGAAGAATATAATGAGGTGGAGATAAGCAATGACCTTCAGAAGCAAGGAAAAAAGAGGATGAAAGAATTAATCACCAAGATTCATGAAGAGCAGGAAAAAGGGATTATCCCGGACATGACTTTTAATGCTCACATGGAGGATGGAGTGGCCGAGGATGTCATAAAAGAGTATTGTCGAATGACTCCACCGGCTTTGGTTGTGATGGTGACAAGAGCAAAGGAAAAAAAGGGAGAACAGTTAATCGGTAGTGTGACAGCCGAGGTGCTTGATGATAGCAAAGTGCCGGTTCTTTCCATACCGGAAAATTGTAATTTTACACTTATAAAGCATCTGAAGGAGGTGATTTATTTATGCAATATGGATCAACATGATCTGATATGCATGGATACTTTCATGAGGATGTTTGAGTATCCGGAGGTCAATATAACATTGATCCCCATACACGAGAAACAAGATAAGAATTTTAAAGGGAAATTAATTCACTTGAGAGATTATTTCAGCAAAACCTATCCGACGGCTCATTACACCACAGCACATTTCCCTGCAAAGACCTTTATGGCCGATTTCAATAATTATGAATCCCAAAGGGGTGCTGAGTTGATTATAGTGCCTAACAGGAGAAAGAATGCTTTTATGAGATTGTTTAATCCCGGGATAGCACACCGGCTTCTTTTTGAAAGAGATTTGCCGTTGCTTGCTCTTCCGGTATGATTTTGACAGTCGTTTATTTATGATTCATAGGATTTTATAAATCTAAAAATACATAACCTATATGAAAAAAAGTTTAGGAATAGGAATGATAGTTGCAATTTTGGGACTCACAGGAAGTTGTGGGTCGCAGCAAAAGCTGCAATATCCGGAAGCACCAACAGATGCGAATGTAAGCGATGATTATGAGGGATTAGTTGTGGCAGACATCTACAGACCTTTGGAAAATGACACTGCCGCTGCCACTCTTGAATGGGTAAAGAAAGAGAATGCGTTGACAGAATCTTATCTAAAAGGGATTCCTTATCGCGATAAGATTAAGAAAAGATTGACAGATCTCAATAATTATAAGAAAACTGGTCTTCTCTCTAAGAAAAAGGATGGCAATTATTATTATTTTGAGAATGATGGTTTGAAAAACCAAAGTGTTCTATATAGAAAGAAAACCACAGATGGAGAAGGGGAGGTGTTCCTTGATCCCAACACTTTGTCGGAAGACGGGACAGTAGCTCTTCAGGGTGTGATGATGAGCAATGACGGGAAATACACCGCTTATGTTATTTCGCGTAGCGGTTCAGACTGGAATGAAATATTTGTCCTCGATACAGAGAGCGGAGCACTTCTGGAGGATCACATAGAGTGGGCTAAGTTCACAGGAGCTGCTTGGGATGGAAATGGTTTCTATTATAGCTCATATCCCAAACCGGAAGATGGGAAAGAATTTTCAAATGCGAATGAAAACCATCAGATCTATTATCATGCAATCGGAACTCCTCAAAGTGAAGACAAGCTAATCTATGAAGATAAGGAGCATCCTTTACATTTCCATTCTGCATATGTGCCGGAATCTGAAGATTATCTTTTTGTTGTAGCGAGTGGGGAGGGGAATGGAAATTCTTTGATGTATAAAAATCTAAAAAATGGGGGAGATTGGGTAACTATAGAGCCCTCACAGGATTATGAAATAGGAGTTATAGATGTGACCGGATCAAAGGCATTGGTTTTGACCAACTACAATGCTCCTAACAACAGAGTGATGCAAATAGATCTTAATAAGCCTGACAAAAAGAATTGGAAAGAGATTATTCCGGAGAGGAAGGAAGTGATAAAGGGAGTCTATCCGGCAGGAGGAAGATTATTGGTGCAGATAGAACAAGATGCATCCGACAGGCTTTATGAATATGATCCGGACGGCCTGCTTATCAGAGAAATTACACTTCCATCCTATGGATCTATTGGAATATCTGCAGATAAGGATTCAGATGAAGTTTATTATTCATTTACATCTTTCACATCCCCTTCAAGACAATATTCATTGGATTTGAAGACAGGGGAGAGCACTCTTATCCATCAGACAGAGGTTGGAGGATTCAATCCGGATGATTATGTCACTGAACAGGTGTTCTATCCGTCGAGTGATGGAACTCAGATTCCTATGTTCCTTACTTATAAGAAGGGCCTGGAAAAGAATGGTCAGAACCCGGTCTATCTCTATGGATATGGAGGTTTTAATATCTCCCTTACTCCAGGTTTCTCGCCCAACAGACTTTTATGGCTTGAGAATGGCGGTATCTATGCACAGGCAAATCTCCGTGGAGGTTCGGAATATGGTGAAGAATGGCATCAGGCAGGCACCAAGATGAATAAGAAAAATGTATTCAATGACTTCATATCTGCTGCTGAATATTTAATAGCTAATAAATATACATCTCCCGATTATCTCACAATTGAAGGAGGAAGTAATGGAGGTTTATTAGTCGGAGCGACTGTAAACATGCGTCCCGATCTATTTAAAGTGGCTATTCCAAGAGTGGGAGTTATGGATATGATGAGATATCATCTTTTCACAATTGGATGGAACTGGGCTTCAGATTTCGGAAGGAGCGATGATTCACGTGAGATGGCTGAATATCTCTATTCTTATTCACCGCTTCATAATATCAAGAATGACGGAACCGTGTATCCTGCAATCTTAGTGACTACGGCTGATCATGATGACAGGGTAGTGCCGGCTCATTCGTTTAAATATGCAGCCATGTTGCAGGCATCCGATACGGGAGATGCTCCTAAATTGATAAGGATCGATTCAAAGGCCGGTCATGGTGGAGGCAAACCTATCTCAAAGGTTATAGATGAATATGCAGATATCTATTCATTTATATTCAATAATATAGGCATGGAGCCTAAGGAATAAGTGAAGTATCAGAACTACTTTGAATAAACTAAAGAGGGAGCCCGCGGGTTCCTTCTTTGTTTTGATTAGATAAATTCCACAACTGTTATGCCGGCTCCTCCGAACCTTACATCTTCGTCGTGGAAATCCTTTATATTAGGATTTGACTTTAGTTGTTGTCGGATGAGAGTTCGTAGGATTCCGTGGCCTGTGCCATGTAGGATCCTTACCTTGGAGGCATTGAATTGAAGCGCATCATCAAGAAAATAAGTTATTGCCTGCAGCGCCTCATCAGCTCTGAATCCCCTCACATCGATTTCGTTCTTGAAATTTAATTGTCGTTGTCTACTGCTATCGTTGGTTGTTGATTGTGAGGTGAATAACGAAGTAGATTTTCCCTTTTCTTCCGGTTTTTTTGTAGGAATAAGTTTTTTGAGCTCGATTTTTGTCCTAAGATTTCCAAAAGCCACTTCTGCCTTATCCCCTTCAATTGAAATAATAGAACCGACTACGCCACCGTTCTCTATTTTCACAAAATCTCCCGGCACTAAAGTCTTTTCATTGCCTTCTTTATTTATTTTTTCATTGCCATTAGAAGCAGATTCCTTTTTCTTACGGCTTTTATGTTTAAGAGGTTTAAGAATTTCAGGAAGTTCGTTACTCTTTAAATCATCATCTAAAGATTTTTTATATTCTTCGAGTTCCTTCCTCACATTTTTTGACTTTTCTTTATCTGCTTGTGACTTCCTGATTTCATGTATAGAGCGCTCAATCTTGACATTTGCTCCTTGAAGAATCTCCTTGGCCTCTTGTTTAGCTTCTTTAAGAATATTATTCCTTTGATGTTTCAATTCTTCGGCCTTATTCTCATATTCTTCCAAAAGGCGGTTAAGTTTATTTTCCTTATCCTTGATTTCGAGGCGTTTGTTTCTCCAATACCGTTTATCACGCTGAATGTCGAGTATAAATCGTTCAGCATCCACATAATCAGAACCGACTAAATCTTTAGCAATATCGATGACTGCAGAAGGGAGTCCGATATTCCTGGCTATTTCCAAAGCGAAAGAGCTACCCGGCTCGCCTACCGATAGTTGGAATGTTGGGCGAAGATGTTGCCTGTCATACAACATTGCTCCATTCACGAAACCATCCTTGTTTTCTACGAAAATTTTAAGATTCTGATAATGGGTTGTCACGATTCCGAAGCAACCGCTTTCTCCAAGTTTTTCTAATATGGCTTGAGATAGAGCAGCTCCGATTGTCGGTTCGGTTCCGGAACCCATTTCATCAGCGAGGATTAAAGTCTTGGGATTGGCATTCTGAAGAAAGAACTTCATGTTTGTGAGGTGGGAAGAATATGTGCTCAAATCATTCTCCATAGATTGTTCATCACCAATATCGATAAAAATATTGGAGAAAATCCCCATATGAGAATTTGAATATAATGTAGGCAACAATCCGCACTGCATCATATATTGAACGATTGCCACAGTTTTGAGAGCAACTGATTTTCCACCCGCATTTGGCCCCGATATAAGAAGAATCCTGTTATCCCCATCGAGCTTCAGATTCATGGCCACTACTTCACGCCCCTGTTTTCTGAGATTTAACAACAAGCCGGGGTGGAGCGCATGAAACCAATCGATTTCCGGATGCTCTTCCACAACGGGAAGTTGAGCATCTATTTGAATGGCAAATAAAGCTTTAGCTTTTATGAAATCATATTTTGCCAGAAGATGGCAGGCAGTTACGATCTCCTCATAATATGGAAGAAGGAGTCCGGTTAATTCTATTAAGATACGGATTATTTCCTGTTCTTCTTCATTATGAAGTTCCCTGAGTTTGTTGCCTGCCTCCACTACTTCAGCGGGTTCTATAAATACAGTTTTACCGGTGGAGCTGGTGTCATGGAGAATACCGGAGATATTTCGTTTATTGGCTGAAGAAACAGGGATTACCATTCTCCCTTCACGCATCACGGGAGTGGCATCTTTATCTATAATTCCACTATTAATTGAATTATCGATCACTCTCCTCATTATTTTATGCATCGACCTGGAGAGTGATTCGATAGATTTTCTTATCTCATAGAGTGTAGGAGAAGCTGAATCTTTGACGTTCCCTTCTTTGTCTATACATCTAAATATTTCACGTTCAAGATCAGGGAACACGGGGATATCTTTGAACGTCAGTTTCAAGAATTTACAGTTGCTTACAGAGGAGTCTTCATTGTTGAAAAAATTATGAATCTCCTTCATGCAATGAAACGAAAGAGCAGAGAGAAATAATTGTTCAACACTGAGAAATGACCCGGGAGCCATACGTTGTTTCAACCAGGAAGCAATATCCACACATTTGAAGTCGGGGAGAGAAACGCCGGATTCCAACAATCCTTTCATTTCATTGACACTTCCTAACTCTTTTAGCAAGAACTTTCGGTTTGAAATAAAGTTCATGTCATCCACAAGAGCTTTCCCCATGGAAGTTTCACATTTATCTTTCAAAAGAGAGCGGAGTGGAGAAAAACCGATTTTATTTTCGAAGTCTTTTGGATAAATCATTTTCCAAATTTAGCACATTTAGGAGAGAAGGCAATAGAAACGCAACATCCATAAGAGACGTAGCTATAAATCTTCATTTCTTGTGATGGGATATTTAAATCCGAAGGAAAAGTCAATAAAGCATCGCCGAGAGAAATAACTTTATTAGTTTCAGGATTATCATCAATAGATGGGAGCTTAATTAACTTTATATTCTCAATAAGATTAAGGCCGGTACAAAGAGCAGCTTTATATAATGCTTCCTTAGCTGTCCATGCCAATATATTCATAGGGACATCATCCTCAGGAATCATTATTTGTTCTGTTTCAGAAAGGAATTTGTTTCTTACTTTCAGGACTTGGTCACGACTTAATGGTTCTGCATCAATCCCCATTGCTGCTCTTGGATTGAAAGAATCAAGTTTGATTTCGGGGGTCTTGGGAAGAATGGCTACGGCAAAAAAATGGTTGGTATGGGTTAATGAAATACGTCCGGGATATCCTTCTATATATGGTGCACCATCTGCAAAATGGCAGATTACTCTATAATCGGGTACGCCTTGTTCTGCGAAGATCTGACGAGCCATTTCTTCCCAAACCTTTCCTGATTTAGAATCCATGCCGAAGACTTCGTCAACTTTGATGCCAACAGGAGTCTTATGATGCCATGTCACGAACTCATCTTGGAATCTTTCGTCCATACCTTAACTTTTGTTATTCTATGTTTTTCTAACTGTATTACCTGGAACCTCAAGGGTCCTCTTTCTATGATTTCTTTGAGAGAAGGGAAATCACCTTTAATTTCAAGAATAAGGCCTGCCAATGTTTCTGCCTCACCGGTTTCCCCCAGCTCCTCTTCCTCAATCCCCAGGATATGACAAAAATCACCTATAGAAATTTTAGCATCAAAAATATAGGTATTATCATTAATCTTTCGATACATAGAGGTCTTTTCATCATACTCGTCATCAATTTCTCCCACGATTTCTTCTATGATGTCTTCCAGGGTCACAATCCCTTGAGTGCCTCCATATTCATCCACAACGATAGCGATATGAATCTTACGTTTCCTGAAGTCTTCAAGCAGATCATCAATTCTTCTTGTTTCAGGCACAAAATATGCCTCCCTCAATAGAGTTTGCCACCTGAAAGAGTCACTTTGTTTGCCAATGTATGGCAATAAATCTTTAGAATAAAGAATTCCTTTAATAGTGTCTTGAGAAGTGTCATAAACCGGGATACGTGAGAAACCTGACTTAATAATAACGTCGACAGCTTCTGTCCATGAATCATGGAACTCTATGGCTGTGACATCTACTCTTGAAATCATGATGTCTCCTACTTCTTTTTCACCGAAAGAAAGAATTCCTTCAAGCATCTCTTTATCTTGCGCTTCATTAATATTGGAAATACTAAGTGCTTTCTCCAGTTCGTCGGTGGAAAGTTGCTCTTGTTTTTTCTGGATATATTTGTTAAAAAGGAGAGACGACCTGACCATCAAGGATGCTAATGGTTGAGAAATTTTATACAAATAGAAGAGAGGAGTAGAAGTTTTTTCAATCCATTTAAGTGTTTTGTTTCGGGCAACAAGTTTAGGGAAAATCTCACCGAAAAGAAGTAGCAAGAAAGTCAAGACAACAGTCTGGCAAATAAAATCCAAGGCAGCACTTGTGAAGGTGACGATTTGATTAATAGAATAATTAAGAAGAATTACAATAGTGATATTGACAAGATTATTGGCTATCAGGATAGTGGCCAATAAATTTTCACTATTTCCAATAAGAAATTTTGCTTTTTTAAAATATTTGGAATCTTCCTCTTCGAGTTGGTCGAGTTCCAAAGGAGAAAGCCCAAAATAAGCGATTTCGCTTCCGGATACAAAAGCTGATATTAAGAGGCCTATAAAAGCTGCAAAGATTACGAAACTCCAGGAAACCCAATCCTCCGGGGAATGAAACTCTATTGCTTTATGCGCGATAAAATCGAGAGGTATTAAAAGAGGCTGAGATGGTAAAGGGTCTGCGTCGAGGTCCATATATTTAAAAAGTTACTGATCTCATAGGAGAAACTCCGGAAGATTCTATGCAAAGTTAATGGATAGATATGATAAATGCAAAAGTAAGTTTGTTTGTTTGCAACCTGAAAGGAACTATCCAATACTTGTATATCTTTTCTTTTTATTGTCGATGGCCACTACCGGAAGCTCTTGATAGTTAAGCATTACTATGTTTCTTATTGGGGAGAGGATATTTCCCGAGTTGCAACACTACGAAGCCGTGGCCTTTGATTATTTATAGTATATGATGAGATAATATGACTTATTTCATTTTTTTCATCCTCTTCCTTTTTTTCATTTTTGATTCTTTCTTCAATAACTTCATTTTTAGTAAAAGGGAGTCCGTAAGAAATTCTCAAATCTTCCACCTTCAGTAAATTTTCATCCATCAGGTAATCAGAATCTTTCAAAGTATTTTCAGATGAAACTTCCTCCTCAGAATCTTTAAAGATTTTGAGGAAATAATCAGTGATGGTATAGGCCTTGTTTGATTCTTTCTGAGGAGAAAAGATGTAAAGTTCATTTTTCGCCCTGGTAAAGGCGACATAGTACATATTAATACAATCAGTCAGTACTTGGTCAAAATATTCTTTGTAATAATCCTCATGAATTGAATCCTTAAGCCATGTTGAAGTGTTGACAGGCAAAACCGGAGGCAAGTTTAAGTCATCAAGCTGCAAAGGGGCAACCCATCTCCACTCCTGTTTGAATTGTGAGGGACGGAAAGAGTCGTCTGCAAAAGGTATAATGACGCATTTAAATTCCAACCCTTTAGATTTGTGGATTGTCATTATTTGAACAGCATCAATATCGTCAGGGGAGTTTATAGATAATTTGGAGCCTTTTTTATTCCACCAATCAAGAAAAGAAGCGGGATCGTTATGATGTTTCGATGCATATTCAGCAATTATATCTTGAAAAGCTGAGATGAAAATAGCTTGTGAAGAAAGAAGTTCCTCATCAAGGAAAGTTTTGGCAGCTGCTTCCACTAAGGAGGCGAGGGATGGAGTAGGGAGATTCTCTATAAGAGTAGGGATAGTGAAATCAGCTCCTTCTTCTTCAAGAAATTTCATAATCCTTTGAGGGGCCGGGAGCTCCTGATGAAGACTTGAAAAAATATTGTAACTTACTTTTATTTCATTCCAATTAAAATATTTTTTAGTTGTTGAATTGTTACCTGCCTTTGAATTTGGTACTCCCTCAGCTCCTTCCTCAAAATGCTCTTCATTATCTGATTCATTTGTTAGAGGGGATATTCCCTCATACAACTTAAGGTTTTTAGGATCTGATATTTTTTTAATGACATCAATAATCATATTTACGGCCGGAGAAGAGGAGACAAGTAAAGATTCTTCACTTATAAACTCAATTTGCCGGGCGCGGGGATCTAATGTCAAATTATATTCAATAAGGTTATTAATCACCATTTTACCTTTTTCATTTGTATTGACTAAAATGGCAATTTCATTTTGTCGATAACCTTTTTCCAACAAGGAAGAGATGAGAGGCCCGATTTTTTCCAGCGCAGATTTAGAGAACCAATCCTTGCCTGCTTCGTCAACTTCAGGATTAGTATCGGAATCTTCCTCGTCATTTTCATTATCAGCTTTATTTGTAGGTTTCGATAGAATATTAATTTCTACATAACCTTTATTTGCATTATTAGCCGGCTTTTGGATAACATTTGCATATAAGCTACTGAAGTCATATCCGTTTCCTCCTTTATCACGACTTAATTGAGTCAGCATCTCAGAGAGAATACTGAAGAAAAAATTATTGAATTTCACAATATTTGTATGCGAACGCCAATTGGTGTTTTCTTCATCTCCTTGAGAAGAGGAATTATATTGTGCCAAATTTTGTGGCACCTCCTTAGTAATCAAAGTATGATCGGCATTTCTAAATCGATATATACTTTGTTTAGGATCCCCGATTATCAGACTGTTCTTATCTTTCGCTAATCCTTCTAAAAGAAGAGGTTTGATAATTTCCCATTGCATTCTGGATGTGTCTTGAAATTCATCTATCAAATAATTTTCAAGTCGTGTGCCGAGGCGTTCGAAAACAAAAGGAGCATCATCTTCACCTATAATCTTTTTTAATATATAGCTCGTGTCGCTTAATTGAATCAGATTGTTAGATTTTAAAATCTCAGCCAAAAATTGTCGGATTTCTATTATAAGTCCAAGATAGGGGAGAAGCTCTCCATAAATTTTCCAGCTTTTATAATAAGAGTCAAAAGGAATATTATCCCATTCGTCTAAACAGGTGTATAATTCTTTTATAACATCATCAAGCTCATCATTTGAGCCTTTGTATTTAGTTTTGAAAATAGTTTCATTTCTTAAAATTCCTGAATAACTGAAATTTAATTTAGAATCAGTTTTCAGCTGTTTAATTTTTTCAGCTTGTCCGAAAAAGTTCTTAATGATTTGTTGATCAGTGTAATTATTAATTGAAATGATATTTTCCGCTTGATCTAATAAATCTTTAATATTTGAAAGAAGATTGGTTCGTTCTTCTTGAGCTTTATTCTTTAGATTGATATAAAGATTGGGAAGATCTTTGATATTTTGGGATGAGGAGAAATAATTGTCTAAAGTATCTTTAACCTTTTTATATTCTTCACTTTCTAATTGATACAAAGCTTTTCTTAATTTAGCGTAGATAGATCCGCCGGCTGTTTTCTTAGAAAAGATATTCCATCTTTGAGATTTTACAGCTTCCTGTTGCATAAGTATTTTAAGCCAGAAAACAGCCTGTCCCATTGAATCGGGTTTAGAATCTAAAGTATTAAAAGCCTCATCAAGTGCAGCCTCAACGACAAAACCGGAATCAATCTCCAGTTGGTAAGAATCATTTATATTGGCTTCATAGGTGAAAATCCTGAGGATTTCTTGAAAAAAAGAATCAATAGTGGAAATCTTAAAATTAGAATATTCATTAAGAATAGTCCGGAGCGCAATCTCAGCAGTTTTAGCAATTTCGGAGAAAGAGGCTCCGGTTATTTCACTGAATTTTTTTAGATAAGGAATCTTATTAATTTTATCGGGAGAATCTTTAAGGAGCGACGTAACTGAGGATAAAAGAGAAAGATTCTCTATTATCCTGGTTTTCATCTCATTAGTGGCTTTATTAGTAAAAGTAATTGCTAAAATATGCGACAAAGAATCTTCAATCTGCTTTTCATTACGCAGATTCCATTTGCCGTTTTGTTTTTGATAGGCAATTAAATTAAGGATAAAAGTTTCGGCAAGAGTATAAGTTTTGCCGCTTCCGGCAGATGCCCTTTGAATTTTGAGCATTTATACTTTAAAATTTAGGTTTATGAGTATTTTTTTTACCTGTTCTGTATGGTCGCCTTGAATAAGGATTTCACCCTCTCTGATACTCCCTCCCACACCCAATTTTTGTTTGATTTTACGGGCAATATCCTCAACAATATCTTGGCTTACGGTAAATCCCTCTATGATAGTGGCAGTTTTCCCGTTTCTGCCTTTACGGTCTTTGATTATTCTCAAACGTTCTTTTTGCATTGTAGTCTCCTTGACTCCCGGCTCTGATTCCATCGACTCCTCGGGTGATGCATCCGGTTCTTGTGGCAATTCTTGACGTAATGCATAAAGAGCATTTTTCCAGTCTTGTTCCATTTTAAGAGAATATCTTTAGGATGTTTTTCAAATTTAAAATAGCACCATCAGTCTTAGTTGGATAGCATTTTGAGTTAGAGGTAGAACATCTTCTCTATCCCAAACATAGGTATAGGCATAGTTTAAACGTGCAGTTATATATGCGTTAAAATAATAATTTAAAGTAAAATTAAAACTGTTGGCTCTTCCGCCAAAGATTTTAGCCTTATGATCAGAAAGAGTAGCATAATTATAATCTGCCACAAACTCCAAGGCATTTTTCTTAGGATGACTAAGATGGGCGATAGATGCATCGTAACTATAATCTCCACCCAGAATCATTGTTCGCAGAGTAACGTATGCACCATGTGCATTAAAGGAGGTTAACCCATACTTTCTTGAAATGGTTTGGAAAAAATATTGAGATTCAAGAGCGAAACGCTTGTATCCCAAGAGCAATTCAGGAGATAACTTAAAGCGGTTGCGGGAACTTCCCACAACAGCTGAAATAGCAGTCATTGTGCTGACTTTAGTAGGGAAGGTTGCTGAGTTAGTAAATCCTTCATGAATATCTTCATTGTCCACCAAATGGGTGTCGGGTGTCGAAAAGCTTAAGCTTATACCTCCATGAAGAATTGGTTTCCCATTTTGACCTGCGAATTTATTTCTATAGACAAAACGGGTCAGAAATGTAAATCCTTGTTGGTTAAAAAGGGGATAGTTCGTGACATTAGTCAGGGCGTTAGATTCCACATGAAATCCTGTTGCCGAATACATAGAGGGGTTTTGAAAAGTGTATAACATTCCCAATTGCAGCCCCGGGGTGAACAGGGCGCTTGCAAGAGGTTGCTCGAAAGTTGCTTTATTGTTGCCCGTAGTGGGACCTTGATATCCGAATGGCTGAAGGTAATTCCCTACTCTTAAATTGTTATGTTCATTAAAATCATATTGAATCCACATGTTCCTCAAACCAATTTTGCCGTAAGCAAAACCGACGTCAATCCAGGAACTCCACTTTCCATATCCCATTTTCACTCCTAATCTGGCCTCAGGGATAGCCATCCCGTCTCTGAAAAGATATTTATCGGGAGAAGCATAAACCGCACCGTCAATCAGTATACGTCCTGAGGGAGTCAATTTAAATTTAGACTCTTTTTTTTCTTCTGCCGACATAGGAATCGCAATAATAGCAAGCAAAAGAAAATGGATTAAGAAATGTTTAGACATATTTATGTGGAATTTTGGGAACAGAGAGTCTAAAGATTTTTGTCGAGTTCATCAAGGGTCAGCGGTCGAGATGTAAGCACACCTTGAGAATCATATATAAAGAAAGACGGAATCTGGAACACATTGTAATGGCGAGCATCGACTGACGCATCTTGTCCGGGAGAGAAAACAGTAATCCATGGTAGATTTCTTGCTGCTTCTCGCCAGGAGTATTGATCTGCATCTAAAGAAACATTATAGAACTCTACTTTCCCATTATGCTTATTATATATTTGAGCTAATTGCAAATTTAAATCCGGTGAATCCTGATGGTTCAGGAGTGAGAAAATCACCACTACCGGTTTCCCGTTGCCGGCTATGTCGCTAAGTTTTACATTTTGTCCGTTTTCATTCTGAAGATCAATATCTATCAATGATATTTCTTCAGCTTCAATGCTTCTGAATTTACCCTCTTCTTTATTTTTTATTTTAAGGGCATTTAAAGCTGTCTGTTCCAGTAATTTGGTTTGTGGAGCCTCCGGACGAGCCGTCTTGAATCCGGTTGCTACGGCGCTGAAATACTTGATGTCGTCAGAATTTGAAGGATTATATAAAGGTTTGTCGTCAACTGTCTTAGTCAGAATATAAAAGCTGATTATAGACCCGGGCAAATCTTTCATATATTTTGTGTATATCCCACGTTTAAAGTCAATTAGAGAGTCAGGGTTGGAAGTGTCCTGACTTTGAAGCTCTTTCTCAAATTGCTCCAATCTTTCAGCATTAGGAGATCCTGACAGCTTGAAATCATTGCCAAATTTTTCAAAACTTGAGGATATAGTCAGAGTTTCATTAGAATCAATCGGGATATAAATATATCTGCCGTTTAAGACGAGACGGAAAATTTCAGGAGAATCGGGCGACGGGAATTTCATAGAGAATCCACCGTTCTTATTGATTTTTACCGAGTCTACAGGAATCCATTCACCTTGAAAACCGGTTCTTTCGAGCACCAATGTTTTTTGTTCGGCCCCATATATTTCACCTTTCAAGTGAAAATCATTATTTGAACAAGCAATGAACATCAAAGCTGATGACAGGATACAAACTCCTGATTTAAAGACTTTTTTAACTTGAAAATTATACATACAAATTGGTTTAATAGCTCTAATTTACCAAATAAAAATTAAACGTGCAAAGTGCATGTAAGCTTGACATAATTGAAAGTTGTTGGAGTTGATGATATTCTATAAATTTGCAATATGGAAACTAATGCATTGCTTTCAAAATTAGATGGGTTTGACACCAGGTTGGAAGAGGTTTCAACCTTGATAACCGATCCGGCTGTAATAGCTGACCGTCAGCGATATGTAAAACTGACCAAAGAATATAGATGGCTTGGAAAATTGGTTGATGCAGCCAAGGAATATCGGAGTCTTCTTAGAGAAGTGGAAGAGGCAAAGGGAATTTTGGCTGAAGATGACGATGAGGAAATGAGAGCAATGGCACGTGAGGTAATAACCCAATCTCAGGATAAAATACCGGGGATGGAAGAGAATATCAAATTCTTATTGATACCGGCAGATCCTGAAGATTCAAAGAATGCTGTTGTGGAAATCCGTGGAGGCACCGGAGGAGATGAAGCGGCATTATTTGCCGGTGATTTATTCAGGATGTACCAAAAATTTGCGGAACAAAAAGGATGGAAGATTGAGGTGACAAGTTTCAACGAAGGAACCTCGGGAGGATATAAAGAGATATGTTTCAATCTAACCGGAGAGGATGTCTACGGGATAATGAAATACGAGAGCGGGGTACACAGGGTACAAAGAGTTCCTGCCACTGAAACCCAGGGAAGGGTGCATACATCTGCAGCGACAGTTGCCGTATTGCCGGAAGCAGAGGAATTTGATGTTGTGATTAATGAAGGCGCTATAAAGTGGGATACATTCCGCTCAGGAGGTGCCGGTGGTCAAAATGTCAATAAGGTAGAATCCGGTGTACGGTTGAGATATATGTGGAAAAATCCTATAACAGGAGAAGAAGACGAGATATTAATAGAATGTACGGAGACCCGAGACCAACCGAAAAACAAAGAGAGGGCTCTTTCAAGATTGCGCACTTATATATATAGCCGGGAACGTCAGAAATATCTTGATGATATAGCAGGGCGCAGAAAAACATTGGTATCTACCGGCGACAGATCTGCGAAAATCCGAACCTACAATTTTCCACAGGGAAGAATGACAGATCATAGAATAAATTATACAATCTATAATCTTGCAAATTTTATGGATGGGAATATCCAGGAGTGTATCGACAGGCTTTCCGTTGCAGAAAATGCAGAGAAATTAAAAGAGGCGACCTTGTAGTCGTTGCTAATTTTATGGTTTCCGGAAATATCGTGTTATCCTGAAAAGCGTTCCTTTCCAGCTCTTCCTTTTGCTTAAAGGGAGTTTAATGAGAATATATCACCATGCCGTCATAGCATGCTTTGACACCCTCCGGCAGCTTTTTTTCAAAGTCACAATGTCTTCCTATTTCATGGCAGAAATGAGTCAGATAGGCTCTTGACGGCTTTAATTCATCTATCAAAACTAAAGCCTCATCCACTGTGAGATGCGCGAAATGATTTTTAAATCTAAGCCCATTTATCACCAGAACATCAAGACCTTTAAGTTTCTCTTTCTCTTCTTCCGGTATAATTTTTGCATCAGTGATGTAAGCAAAATCACCAATTCTGAATCCTACGATTGGTAATTCCCCATGTAAAACAGATATAGGTGTGATTTTTACTCCTTTTATCATAAAAGGAGCCTCATCAATCTCATGCATCTCGAAAGAGGGAACTCCGGGATAAAGATGGTCGCGGAAGCAATAATCGAGCCTTTTGTGAAGGTCATCATTGACATCTTTCTTAAGATAAACAGGAAAACTTCTACCGACACAAAGGGGACGCAGATCGTCAAAACCGCCTACATGATCGTAATGGGTATGAGTGATTAGTGCGGCATCTAAAGAAGTTATGCCTGCCGATAGGGCTTGCTCCCGGAAATCCGGAGAAATGTCAATAAGAATTTTTAAGCCTTTGGTTTCAACTAAAGCGGAACATCTTGTGCGTTTGTCACGTTGATCGTTTGAACGACAAACGGGGCAATAGCATCCAATTTCCGGAACACCTTTTGAAGTGCCTGAGCCTAAAATTGTCACTTTAATTTCAGAATCTACAATATTGACTTCCGGATATAAGGATACTCCAAATTTTTCCAACACTTTTTTTCTGACATGGTTGGCAACATCCATTACATCTTTTGCCGTTGCCCCTCCGGTGTTGGCTATCACAAGACACTGATTGGGATAAACTTGGGCCCCTCCAATTGAAAATCCTTTAAGTCCGGCATTTTCTATGAGCCAGCCGGCTGGAATCTTTACAAAATATGGATCTTCTGTTTCATAATATGGGATGTTTTCCCAAAGGGACGACATCACTTCCTTATAAAAAAATATACGGACAACCGGGTTTTTAAAAAAGCTCCCGGCACTTCCTATTTTTGAAGGATCGGGAAGTTTATTATTTCTAATCTTAATAATCTCTTGGGCAACTTCAGAAATAGAGGGCTTATGTCCCAGTCGTTCCTCTAATTGTTTTAAGGGGCCATATTCAAGGTTGCCGGCTTGAGTGGTGGGATTAAGTTTAAAGCTGACACGTAATATAACATATCTGCCTTTCCCTTCATTCTTGAAAATTGAGTCGCGATATTTAAAATTACATTGTTTTGCACTCAGGGTTATAGTTTCACGCGTAATAAGATCAAAACATTCCACTTTATGAATCAGGTCTCCCGCCTCAACACCGTAAGCTCCAACGTTTTGGACCGGCGCCGCTCCGACAGTGCCCGGAATTCCGGAAAGATTTTCCAAACCTTGCAGACCCTCCGAAATAGTCCATTCCACAAAATCACTCCAGTTTTCTCCTGCACCCGCTATTGCGAAGATCGTGGTTTCATCTTTTTGGTATTTCTTTATTCCTTTAATCTTGCAATGCAGAATTAGGCCTCTATAATCTCCATTAAAAAGTATATTGCTTCCTCCTCCGAGTATATATGTTTCATTATTTAGAAACTCCTCTGTCAGGGTAATTGCCCTGAGTTGTTCAACACTTTCAAAAGAGGCAAACAGGGATGCTTTTGCCGGCAGATGGAATGTGGTTAGATCAGAGAGTTCTTTATTTTTTTCAAAATTAATCTTCATATTTACTTTCTAAATCTTTGAGCACCAATGATAATAAGGAGTACGGTTCTATCCTCCAACCCCCGGGGTTAAGTCACATGAACTATGGTTATTGACGAGTTCTGACGAGTCTGCCATCTTCAAACCATAACACCATTCCGTTATCAAACGACCAAATATCATAAGTTTGAGAGTAATCATGACCCGAACTTGTATCGGAAGGGTTTCCAACCGAGAGTTTCACCTCTTCTTTAGTCATCCCCGCCTTTACTTTCCCGTTACATATAAGTTCCCACACATCATTTTCTATGGCCGGATAATGTTTCTTGATATCGGTAAGTGAGAAAATATTATGGAAGGAACGGCTTTCATTGTCAGCATTTCCGAAATTCATAAAAACATAAGCCACGTTGTTATCTTTTGTAGTTATTTGCAATTGAAGAGGGAAAACCAGGTTGCCTGGCTCTACACCGGTGACCGTTACTTCAACAAATTTTTTCCCGTCAATTCTATTGCCCTCTTTATCATACCATAGAGGAGAACGGATCCAAAATTTCTGACCTACGAGTAAATTTCGAGCCATGAGAATCATATCTTCATCTATCAACATTGGAATTTGATCGCTTTGAAAATGTTCCATTGCATATTCAAAGTCTTTACCTGTGTCGTAGTCGTAAGTATAGGCACCATCAGTAAAGGAAAGACCTACATTAATATTCCCCGCAGCATTTATTTTAGATTCGATACCCAAAAATTCCATCACTTTCCCTTTTAAAGAGTCAGGTGGAGTCGGGTAAATCCCTCTTTGAGGCACTATTACAAGGATAGCTTTATCATCGCTTACAATAAATCGTTTACCGGTTGGCCACTCCTTTAGCGGGGTCGAAGTGAGGCTCATCATATACTCTTCTTCAGGTGTGGGAAGAGTTAATTTCTTTTCTTCCCTTGAGAGAGTGATTTTCTTTGTACTTTCAATTCCGGTGAAACAAGAAGTGGTGCCCGTCAAAATCAAGAATAAAAAAAAGAGTTTGACGAGCAAAATCTGCCAATATATGTTTTTATAATTTTTCATGATGATAATGCAAATTTAGTCAAAAAAAAGAAAACGCTTTGTTGAATAAAAATTAATTATTAACTTTGCGCAGAGAAACGCAGGAAATGGCGGGATAGCTCAGTTGGTTAGAGCGTCGGATTCATAACCCGGAGGTCTCGAGTTCAATTCTCGATCCCGCTACCATAATAGGGCAGCCTTCTTAATCGGGCTCCCTTTTGTTTTTTGATGCGTTTTATATAATTACCGAACGTATCCCCACAAAAGATAAAGAAATGGCTTCAATGTATGAAACTATTTTAGAGTTGCCCCTTTTCAAAGGAATCGGGGAGGAGCAACTATCTTATATGCTGGAGAAAACAGGATTCGATTTTCTAAAATTCAATGACAGAGAGTCGATATATTTAGCAGGCGAAAAAGTTAAGGGAATTGATTTTATTCTGGATGGTAAGGTTATAAATCGGTATGCTATCAAAAATTCCGATATTAATGTATTGGAAATTATGGGAAAAGGAAGCATTCTCGGAGCTAATAATCTTTACGGGATGATAACGCATTATTTGGCAGATTCTTTATCAATCGGGAAAGTGAGCGTTATGCGAGTTGACAAAGCTCAGTATATGTCAATTTTACAAATACATCCGATTTTTATTCTGAATTTTGTGAATTATCTTTCAGCTGCTGCACAAAGAAATGCAGAAATTCTCATAGAAAGAGAAGTTTCAGGAATAAGTCGTGATTTAAAGATACTTGGTCTTTCACTAACCTCAAGGATGGCTGAGAGGATAATGATTGAAGGCAGCGATGAATCGTTTGCGGAGTATTGTGGTGTGAGCCTACCTCATTTCAGGGAATGGAAGAAGGAGGAATCCGCAAATGGAAGAATTAAGATAGAAGGGAATATAATCATACTTAAATAAAGGAAAAAAGAAAAGCTGACTATGGTGAAAATGATTAGAACGCGCTTAGCAGCGATGAGCTTCCTGGAATTTGCCGTTTGGGGAAGCTATCTGATCTCATTAGGAAATTTTCTATCAGGTATAGGGCTTGCTAAAGATATCTATTGGTTTTATACGGTACAAGGAATAGTTTCAATCTTGATGCCGGCTCTTGTAGGAATAGTGGCTGATAAATGGGTACAGGCACAAAAGATGCTTAGCTTATGTCATTTGATAGCAGGACTTTCCATGGGGGCAGCCGGATGGTATTGTCTCTCTCATGGGGAAAATGTTGAATTCGGACCGCTGTTTGTTTTATATACTGTTTCTGTGGCCTTCTATATGCCAACGATAGGACTTTCAAATGCCGTTGCCTATTCGGCATTAAGTAAAGCAGGCTTAGACACAATCAAGGCTTTCCCCCCTATAAGGGTATTGGGTACTGTCGGATTCATAGTAGCCGAACTGATGGTCAATTTCATACATATAGAGGGAGTCAGTATGCAATACACCTGCTATCAATTATTCCTCTCGGGTGCATTCAGCCTTGTGATGGTGGGGTATGCGCTAACGATGCCGGCATGTCCTGTCAACAAGTCAAAGACTGCCGGAGGTTTGGCAGAGGCATTGGGTATCAAGGCTTTTTCTCTGTTTAAAGAAAAAAGAATGGCCATTTTCTTTATATTCAGCTTTATGCTTGGGGTATCCCTTCAAATCACCAATAGTTATGGCACTCCTTTCATTTCCTCATTCAGCCAGGTTGTGGAATATGCCAATTCATGGGTGGCCAAAAATTCCACAGCGTTAATTTCATTGTCACAAATGAGTGAGACTCTATGCATCTTGTTGATACCCTTCTGTTTAAAGAAGTTTGGTATAAAGGCAGTGATGTTGATGTCTATGTTTGCATGGGTTCTTAGATTCGGTTTCTTCGGGTTAGGGAATCCCGAAGGTGGAGTCGCTTTATTTGTAGCATCTATGATTGTTTACGGAGTGGCGTTCGACTTCTTTAATGTATCCGGTTCTTTATATGTAGATACTCAGACAGATGCCTCAATGAGAAGCAGTGCTCAAGGTCTATTTATGCTTATGACTAATGGTCTGGGAGCTACAGCCGGCACTTTGGTGGCAGGCGCAATAGTAAATCATTTTGTTTATAGTCATGAAGATCCAATGGCTCAGATTGAAGGATGGAAGATTTCATGGTATTGCTTTGCAGGTTTTGCTTTGATAGTAGCAATTGCTTTCTGGTTGATATTCAAAGATGACACCAAAACAAAAGATAAAGAAAAAGATATTTTTCAGGATTCTGATCCCGGAGGTATGGTTGTAGAGAATGGGAACGTGTAAAAAATTGTAAGATTTTGCACCAGGCTCTCAGATAGATGATTCAATTTTATTCGCCTGACATAGAAAAAACACTTACCCTTCCCGAAGAAGAGTCGGGTCATTGTGTGAGAGTCCTCAGAATGAGAGAGGGAGAGGAAATAAGGGTGACTGACGGTAAAGGCAATATCTACTATTGTAAAATTACTGAAGCTAATCATAGACAGGTAGCCCTTGAAATTTTACGCAAAGAGTCAAAACCTCATCGAGGATATGAGATCATATTGGCTATAGCTCCTACAAAAAATAGCGATCGTCTCGAAAGGATGGTAGAGAAAGCTACGGAAATTGGAGTTGATAAGATAGTTTTGTTGAAATGCCAAAGGAGCGAAAGAAAAAACCAGCGTATTGACCGACTCAACAGGATTATCATATCGGCAATGAATCAAAGCCTTGATTCTTATTTGCCTAAATTACAAGATATTACACCTCTTAAGGAGTTTGTTTCCAATCAGTCGTCAAATTTTCAGAAATTTTTTGGATATTGTGATAAAAATTATCCTTTAAAGAATTTTTCTCAAGAGTGTGAAGCATCAAAATCAGTGGTAATAATGATTGGTCCTGAAGGAGATTTTTCCCCGGAAGAGGTTGAAATGAGCGTAGCCCATGGTTTTGTGCCTGTAACCTTTGGAAATAAAAGACTCCGCACTGAAACAGCGGGAGTCTATGCGTTATGCGCTATAAATGTGCTCAACGAGCTCTAAAGATTAAAGTAGTAAGTGCCGGTTGACAATACTGCATAATAGTTATAATTGAACCCATTGAAATAATAAGAAGTGTTGTAAGCCGGCGTATCAACTCCGAAATTCCAGGTTTGAGTGTAAGGATCCCAGGAATTCACCACAGTCACGTCGTACATTGCTCCATTATAAGAATAAGAAACCACTAAAGGAATCTGCACCAACACGCTTTCCGAGTCATAACCTGTCGCCATTACATTAATTGTACCTTGATTAACGCCGGCCTGAGGAGGAGCGGCAAGAAATCCCGGAGCACCCCAACCGGGAGGCACCGGAGAAGGTGGTGGAGGTGCAACAGGAGGTGCAGCAGGCGGAGGTGGTGGAGGTGTCCCACCTCCTAATGGAGGAGCAGAAGGCGGCGGTGGTGTACCGACTCCAAATTGAGGGCCGGGAGGAGGGGGTGGAGGAGAATCTACTCCAAATTGAGGGCCGGGAGGATGGGGAGCCATCTGGGCACTTGCAACTACACTTCCGGTAACATTAAGAATAGCAACCAAAAGGATACTTCTAATAATTGAGGGGAGTCGGGTGGCTTTCATAACTAAAGAGTTTTTTCTTTAATAACAACAGAAAAGATAATAAGTTGTTTTTCTAAATTTAAAAAAGAGAGGTTACAAAACATTTTTTATTATCTTTGCAGAACGGTTCTATAGGGGACAAGAATAGCAAAAAAGTGTCAGAAAAAGGTAGATGAGAAGGTACGAAACATTTAATCCGGAGATACCGGAAGATGCCGATAAAGCTGAGAAAGCGGATGTTGCGGAATTGCCCGTTTATGATTTAACGGGAACGAAAAAGAGAGAGGATGGAGAGGTTAAACAACAATTAAAAAATAAGAATAAAAAAGGGGGAAAATCAAAAGAAAAAAGGGAAAAGACTCCGGGTTCGTCATCTAAAGTAGTAGGATTTTTCACTTCTAAGACTCTTAGATGGATCGTCGGGCTTTTTTTAGCATTTTTTGCTATTTATGTGGGAATAGCCTTTATCTCATATTTTTCTACTTGTATAAATGACCAATCGGAAATTCATAATACGGCAATAGGAAGCTCCGGGAAAATATCAAATGCAGCGGGAGAAGGAGGAGCCAGACTGTCAGATTTTTTGATAAATGAATTTTTTGGAGTCGGTTCCTTTGTCTTAATAATCTGGATGCTTGCCATCGGCATGAGGCTGGTGACGGGAAAACCACGTTTTAAGATAGTAAACTTTACAATAAAATGTATCGTTGCCTTAATAACTATCTCATTGATTGTGGGTTTACTGACTATTGGTATGGAAACCTCCGTAAATTGGGGAGGTTATCATGGGCGGTATGTCAATGAATTCATCATTCATTTTTTAGGATGGTCGGGAGCTTTTATCCTCTGTCTCTTCATGATTTGTTGCTTTGTCCTTATTTGTATGCGAGATGTGGTGAAATGGGGATTAAAACAGAGAGAAAAATATTTGGAAAAACGTCGGATAAAACGTGAGGAGAGGGAAGCTGAATTGGCCAAAGAGATGGAGCTCAAGGAGATGCGTCGTCAGGAAGATCAGGTTGGGAATGCCGATATAATAGATTCTTCAGACAAGACGGCTGATGATGAGGTGGAAGAAGAAGAGACTGAAGCCTCAAAGCAGACTTTGGAATTAAGGTTTGATGACGTAGACAAATATTCAGAATCATCAGAGGAGGAAGAAGAGAGAAGGGAAGATCCGAGGTATGAATATGTCTATTCGGCAGAGAATGACCATCAACAGGGTGGCACTGACGTTGAGAAGAGTCTTCAAGAGGAAACTCAGGGTAATGATTTTGACAGTTACACTTTAAGTGAATTTAGTTCAAATGAAGCTAACCATGGAGGTGAAACCGGATCAAGTCAGGAAAGATTATCCACTGATGAAAATTATGTTATATCAGGAAGTAATGAAAAAACCGGGGAGAATTCGGGAGGTGACATAGAATTGAATATGGTAGTGAATGTAAACACCATATCAGAAACAAAAGGTAAGTCGCAGGGTATAGGTAACGATAGTCCCGAGCATTTCCCCTATAAATTCCCATCATTTGAACTTCTCTTACCCGGGAAGGAACAGATATTGGTTGATGAAGAGGAACAGATTGCCAACAAAGAGAGGATACGCAAGACTTTGTTGGATTTTGATATTCCCATAGTAAGTATTGAAGCTACCATCGGGCCCACTGTAACTCTCTATGAAATTGTGCCGGATAAGGGGATAAGGGTATCTAAAATCAGATCGTTGGTAGATGATATAGCCCTGAGTCTTTCAGCTGACGGAATACGTATCATAGCTCCCATTCCCGGCAAAGGAACAGTTGGCATAGAAGTAGCTAACAAGGTGAAACAAACAGTTTCAATGCGTACTGTATTGAAATCACCAAATTTTCAATCCACAAAATATAAGTTGCCAATAGCATTGGGCTCCACCATATCAAATGAGGTTTATATGGCAGATTTGGCAAAGATGCCTCATTTGCTTGTTGCAGGTGCAACCGGTCAGGGTAAATCTGTGGGGTTGAATGCTATAATCACGTCTCTGTTATATAGCAAACGTCCTGATGAACTGAAGTTTGTGATGATAGATCCCAAGATGGTGGAATTTTCTCTTTATGCGAAAATAGAGGGACATTATCTTGCAAAGATACCTGATGCAGAAGATGCTGTGATCACGGATATGGATAAGGTCGTTGCAACCCTGAATTCACTATGCATTGAGATGGATAACCGTTATCAACTTATGAAGGAGGCTGCGACAAAAAATATTATTGAATATAACGACAAGATTAAAGAAAAGAAACTGAACCCTAATGAAGGGCATAAGTTTATGCCTTATATAGTTGTAATCGTTGACGAGTTTTCAGATTTGATAATGACTGCGGGTAAAGAGGTTGAAATTCCGATAGCTCGACTTGCCCAGAAAGCAAGAGCAGTTGGTATGCATGTGATAGTTGCTACACAACGTCCCTCAACAAATGTTATTACCGGTATTATCAAAGCCAATTTCCCGGCAAGAATTGCTTTTAAAGTGTCGTCAGGTATAGATAGCAAGACTATCCTTGACACTACAGGCGCACAGCAACTAATCGGTCGAGGCGATATGCTTGTCAGCAATAGTGCACCGATGGAAAGAGTGCAATGCGCATTTGTTGATACTCCCGAAGTAGAGAAAATTGCAGAACATATAGCCTCTCAGCCATATCAGCAGGGAGCCTATATCTTACCGGAACCAACCACAGGTAAAGGAGACGGTGACTATGAAGGAGGAGGAGTTGGAAGCCTGCAGGAACGCGATCCACTTTTTGAAGAGGTGGCTCGTCTTGTTGTCCAATCCAACACTGCATCAACTTCTTCCGTGCAGAGAAGATATTCCATAGGCTACAATAGGGCCGGTAAAATAATGGACCAACTTGAGGCGGCAGGAATTGTGGGGCCTGCTCAAGGAGGGAAGGCTCGAAGTGTATTGGTTGATCCAATTTCTCTGGAATCTATTCTTTCAAACTAAGAAGTTTTGTAACTATTTAATGGTTAATAGATTATCAGATAAAATGAAAAAGTTTCTTCTTCTAATAATTGCTTTAATTATAAGTGTTGGAGGGATAAATGCCCAAAACAGTATGGCTGCGTCTGCAGTCTTGGATAAGGCTATCGGTAAAATTTTAAATTCTAAAGGTTGTGAAGCCGATTTCAAAATAAATAATGACGGATTCTCCGGGAGGGGTAAAATAATAACCACCAATAATAAATTCAAGGTATCTCTGCCGGATGCAATAATGTGGTTTAACGGAAAAGATTTATACACTTTTAATGCAGCTATATCAGAAACCACAGTTGTGATTCCTACAGAAGAGGAGTTGACTGAGGCAAATCCTTTAGCTTATGTTACAAGTGCTCCAAAATTATACAATGTTGCATTTTCAACTGTAAAAAAACCGGATAGATATGTTTTGGAATTAACTCCTAAAAAAAACAGTGGTAATATAAAACGTATCACATTGACAATTAAGAAAAGTGATTTTACATTGGAAACAATAGTGGTGGAGCCACGCACAGGTTCTCCCATAAGAGCAGATATTTCCGGATTTAAAACCGGAATTTCGTTTTCAGCCAAAGAGTTTGAATATCCCCAAGATAAATATTCGAAAATTGAATTGATAGATTTAAGGTAAAAAACTAAATTTGATTGTTATATTATAAAGACTCAAAAAATTACGATCAAAAAAGGAACAAAAAATAACAATCAAAAAGAAATATTATGGAAACTACAAAGACTAAAGTATTAATAATAGGATCAGGACCGGCCGGATATACAGCCGCTTTATATGCATCTCGAGCAAATCTCAATCCTCTGATTTATGAGGGGGAACAACCCGGTGGACAACTTACTCAGACTACAGAAATAGAGAATTTTCCCGGCTATCCCCAGGGAGTCAATGGCACGGAGATGATGGGACATTTCCGCGAGCAGGCTTTAAGGTTTGGGGCAGAAATAAAATCAAGGACTATCTCTAAAGTTGACTTTTCACAAAGACCATTCATATGTGAAGATGAAAGAGGCGATAAAATAGAGGCGGAAGCGGTGATAATTTCTACCGGCGCATCAGCCCGATATCTTGGTTTACCGGATGAAGAAAAATATCGTGGACTTGGAGTGAGCGCTTGTGCAACCTGCGACGGATTCTTCTATAGGGGAAGAAATGTGGCAGTAGTAGGCGGAGGCGACACAGCCTGCGAAGAGGCTCTCTATCTGGCAGGAATTGCAAAGAAAGTTTATCTGATTGTAAGGCGAAACATACTGCGAGCATCAAGAGTGATGCAGAAAAGGGTAAGAGAGAATCCAAACATTGAGATACTCTTTAATTGCAACACAGAAGGACTATTCGGTAAAGACTTGTTGGAAGGAGCTCATATTGTTAGATTCAAGGACACCCCTCACGAGGAAAAATTCGATATTGAAATTGAAGGATTTTTCTTGGCTATAGGACATACTCCAAACACAGGGATATTTCAGGATTTTATAGAAACTGATGCCGAGGGATATATAAAAGTTAAAGGTAACACCTCCCATACGAATGTGGAAGGAGTTTTTGCAGCCGGAGATTGTTGTGACCCCAGATATCGTCAGGCGGTTGTCGCTGCAGGCTCGGGTTGTAAAGCTGCAATGGATGCAGAAAAATTTCTTATGCTTGAAGAATGAAAGAGATGTCTCAAGAAAATCAAGAAACTAAAGAGCGCCGTTTGGATATAAGATATCTTCGGATGGCGAGCATTTGGAGTGAAAATTCCTATTGCCGGAGAAGGCAGGTGGGAGCACTCTTGGTAAAAGACAAGATGATCATTTCCGATGGATATAACGGAACTCCATCCGGTTTCCCCAATATATGTGAGGATGATGATAACCGCACATTGCCATATGTTCTGCATGCAGAGGCAAATGCTATCACTAAAGTTGCTAAAAGCAACAATTCGAGCGAGGGTAGTACGTTATATGTAACAGACAGCCCTTGCATCGAATGTGCCAAGCTTATAATCCAGGCAGGAATAAAGAGAGTGGTCTATTCGAGGAAATATAGGCTGACGGATGGCGTAGACCTGATGAAAACAGCAGGAATAAACATAGAATACATACCAATAACGGATGAAAAATAGACGTAATGTCGCAATAGTGCTGCTTCCCCTTCTATTGGCAATAGGAGTGGGAGCCGGCATTTTCATAGGGAGATATATAACGACACGAACTATGACTCCCAAACAGGAGAAATTGAAGATGATATTGAGTCTGATAGAGTCGGACTATGTGGACAAACTTGATATAGACTCCTTAATAGAGACAACTTTCCCGGAACTTTTGACATCTTTGGATCCCCATTCAGCCTACATACCGGCTGAAGAGCTTCAGACAGTGAATGATGATCTCTCCGGCTCTTTCAGTGGAGTCGGGGTCTCATTTCAGGTGATTAATGACACGGTTCAAGTCATAGAGGTAGTGGCGGGGGGACCGGCAGAAAAGGTTGGAATTCTACCGGGAGATAGAATAATTTATGCCGATACCATCTCTCTGACCGGTAAAGATATTTCCTCACAGGATGTCTTTAAAACCTTACGAGGAGAAAAGGGTTCAACAGTTGTCTTAACCATAAAAAGATTCGGACAAAAAAAGAATATTGTCTACGATGTTGTCAGAGGTGATATCCCTGTGAATTCAGTCGATGTGAGTTATATGTTGAATGAAAATGTCGGCTACGTGAAAGTGACAAAATTTTCACGCAATACTTACATGGAATTCTTTAATGCATTGAACGATTTACGTCAACAAGGTGCGGATTCCTTTATAATAGATTTGCGTGGGAATTCAGGTGGTTTCATGGATCAAGCGATTTTTATGGCCAATGAATTTCTGCCGGCAGGGCGTTTGATTGTCTACACTCGAGGTAGAAAAATGGAAAATGAATATATGGCTATGAGTGATGGCCGGGGGAATTTCCAAGATTATCCAATCGTGGTATTGACCAATGAATCTTCAGCATCAGCATCCGAAATATTTGCCGGTGCAATCCAAGACAATGACCGTGGCCTTATAATAGGGCGACGAACATTTGGCAAAGGACTTGTGCAAAACCAGACAGAACTCCCTGATAGCTCTGCTATAAGGCTGACCGTCGCAAGGTATTATACTCCATCAGGTCGCTCTATCCAAAAAGAATTCAAGAGAGGTGAAATTGATAAATATGAGATGGATATTGTTGACAGATATTCTCATGGAGAGTTCTATAATGCTGACAGTATCAAGTTTGATAAGGAGAAAGTTTTCCAGACAACTAACGGACGTAAGGTCTATGGTGGAGGAGGAATAATGCCGGATATCTTTGTACCTGAAGATACAACCGGTTTCACTTCCTACTATATGTCGGTTGCTAATCAAGGACTAATCCCAAAATATGCAATTTCCGTTTCGGATGAGTATCGTGAAAAACTCGGGAATGACCGAAGTATTGAAAATCTGAATAGGATATTGCCCCCTGACCAGTTATTGCTGGAAAATTTTGTCGCTTATGCAGTGAAAAATGGCGTTCCGGCTCGATGGTACTATATAACTAAATCAAGGGACCTTTTAATATCTCAATTAAAAGCTGTGATAGCAAGGGATGTGCTTGGTTACCCGGCATTTATAGAGTTGCTGAATGAAAATGACAATGCAGTCTTGAATGCATTAGATCAATTGAGGGAGGGACATTCTCCTGTGAATATTTTAAATCAGGAAGAGTCGGAAGAAACAGATTCTATTTTCTCAGAATAGAAAAACAATAGGTTAATCTAAAAACCGGAAGTCCATTACTATGAAAGAGAAATTTTCAGAAAAAAACGAAATAAGATACAAAATGAAGAATCTCCGGACCATGCTGTTAGAGTCGGAGAAGAAGAGTGCTGCTCAAGAGGTGTTTGAAAGGTTGGAGCAGACAGCAGCTTTTATGATGGCTGAAAGGATAATGATGTATCATTCATTGCCTGATGAACTTTCGACCCACGACTTTCTCCGCAAATGGAAAGGAAGAAAAAGTTTCTATTTGCCCAGAGTCAATGGAGTCGATCTTGAAGTATTGCCTTATGAAGAGAGTCGTCTTGAATTGGGTAGTTTTCATATAGAGGAACCCACGGGAAAAGATGTAATAGATCCTGAAGCAATTGAGCTTGTCGTGGTGCCGGGAGTGGCTTACGATCGAAAGGGGAGACGATTAGGAAGAGGCAAAGGATTCTATGACCGTTTCCTGCAACATACAAAAGCGACAAAAATAGGCATCGGTTATGAGTTCCAGCTTGTGGATGAAATACCGGCGGAACCCCATGATGTCACGATGGATATGGTAGTGACCCAGCACACTACTATCATAGTCAAGAAGATAAAAAAATAAGAAATCATATATAACAAACATAACCTCAACATAATGAAAAAACTATTATTCATTTTAAGCATAGTAATGGCAACCACTATGTTTGTTACGGCACAATCGCCCGAACAATTCCAACCGTTGCCAGTTAATCCGAAGGTTAAATCCGGGGTCCTTCCAAATGGTTTAAGTTATTATATAATGCATAACGAGGAGCCCAAAGAGAGAGCGAACTTTTATATAGCACAGAAAGTAGGTTCGACTCTTGAGGAACCGGATCAACTGGGGTTGGCCCATTTTCTTGAACATATGGCATTTAATGGTACGAAGAATTATCCCGGAAAGAATATGCTGAATTATCTTCAGAGCAAGGGTATTCGTTTTGGGGCAGACATAAATGCCTACACAGCATTTGATGAAACTGTCTATAACATTAATAACGTAATCACGACAGACAAGCCATTAATGGATAGCGTGTTGTTGGTGCTTCACGACTGGAGTGGTGAAATCTTGCTTGAAGAGGCTGAAATCGAGGCTGAAAGAGGTGTTATCCAAGAAGAATGGAGAATGCGTAATAACGCTCAATACAGAATGTACGCTGATGTTTTGCCCAAAATATATGATGAATATCAATATCAGCAGTTGCCTATAGGGAAGATGGATGTGGTGATGAATTTCAAACCGGAATCTCTAAGAGCTTATTATAAGAAATGGTATAGACCAGACCAGCAAGGCATTATTATAGTGGGTGATTTTGATGCCGACGAGATGGAACAGAAAGTGATAAGCCTGTTTTCTACAATAGAAATGCCGGCAAATGCTGCTTCCAGAGAATATCCTGCAGTAAGTGATAATGAAAAACCGATATTTGCAAGTTTCAGCGATCCGGAACTTACAAATATGATGACCACTATCTCTTTCAAATCGGATAAAGTACCATTTGAACTAAGAAACACCTTACCGATTTACATACAGGAACAGATAGTTGAGAGACTAATCAGTATTATGGTGAATAATCGTCTGAATGAGTTTGCTCAAACGCCTGAGTGCCGGTATGCTTATGCGGGGGTAAGTTTTGGAGATTATTGGGTTTCAAAGACAAAATCATCTTTTGATGTCAGAGTGGTTGCCAAGACTGACTCAAGGGATGCTGTGGAAGATGCCATGGGAGTAGTAGTTCGAGCTTTTAAGACCGGGTTTAATGAAGCAGAGTTTGAAAGAGCCTCCGGAGAAATGACGTCTGCCATTGAAAAGCAATATAATGAAAGATATAAAACAGATAATGATGCGCTTGGGCGTGAATTATGCAGCTTCTTTACAGATAATATACCTGCACCCGGCATTGAAATGGAATATCAGATGTGGCAAATGATGCTACCTCAGATACCGGTTGAAGCCATAAATCAGGTTGTAGGACAAATATTGACAGATAATAATATTGTTGTCGTGACCTCTGCACCGGAGGCCGAGGGCTTTACTATTGTTTCGGAAGATGCGATGTTATCCACTCTGAAACAGGTAATGGAAGCGGAGTATGAAGCGCTTGCAGAGGAAAAAATCACAGAACCCTTGATTCCTTCACTTCCTGCAGCAGGAAAGATTGTAAATGAAACAGAAAATGAAAGCTTGAGTGCTCAGGTTCTCACTCTTTCTAATGGAATTAAGGTTGTCTTAAAACCAACTGATTTTGCAGGGGATGAAGTGTTGATGTATGCGTTCCGTAATGGAGGAAAGAGAATCTATGATGCTTCTCAAGCCAACAATGTTTTAATGATGGATGATGTTTTTGAAACTGCTAAAATGGGTAATTTCGATAACAAGACCATGAGAAAATATCTTGCAGGTAAAAATGTCAGTCTCGGATTCTCTATAAACACATATACCGATGTTATCAACGGAACCTCAACGGTGAAGGATCTTCCCACACTCTTTGAATTGATTTATACGACATTCACCAACTTAAATCCGGACCAAGAAACATATAACGTGAATGTAGATCGGTATAAACCGATTCTTGAAAACCGGGAGAAAGATCCTCAGTTTGTTTTCTCAAAATCGATTGCCACCACACGCTATTCCAACAATCCTTTAATGGAACCGGTGTCTGTTGCAACATTGAATAATATGGTTTACGAAGAATCTTTCAACCTTGTTAAAGCAGCCCTTGGAAATCCTGCAGATTATACTTTTATCTTTGTTGGGAATATCACAGATGAGACAATCAATCCATTGATTGAACAATATATAGCTTCTTTACCAACAAAACCGGTGGTTGCGCCTGATTATAAATCATCTTTCCCGGTGGCTGAAGGTCAGATTAAGAATGACTTCACTTATCCAATGACAGCTCCAACTACTATGGTGTTTGATCTATATTCTCAAGGGAATTTACCCTTCACTCTACAAAATGATATCATGACAGAGTTGACAGGAGATATTTTAGGGAATATATATGTGGAGACACTTCGCGAAGAAGAGGGTGGCACCTATTCACCGTCAGCAAGTGCAAGCTATGATCCTAATACCGGAAATTGGCAAATTGTTTATGTGTTCTTCACGAATGCTGACCAACAAGCCAAACTAATTGCAAGAGCTGACGATGAGCTTCAAAAACTTTTAAAGGAAGGTGCTGATGAGGCTAATTTCAATAAAGCTAAAGAGGCCATGATCAAACAGTTTGAAATTAATTCAAAGAAGAATGCATATTGGCAGTCGGCTTTATTTAGACAATTACGTTTCCCGGAAGTAGATTATATCAATAGTTATGAGTCAGCATTGCAAGGAATAACTTTGCAACAGTTCAATGACTTCATGAAAAATCTATATAACGGACAAAATCGAATCCAGGTAATATTGGAAGGAGTATCCGCGAATTAAAGATAAGATTAATAAAACTTTTATAAGGGGGTGTCATAAAATTATGGTGACACACCCTCTTTCTATCTCATTACAAGAATAATAATGGAAAATTACCTTTAAATTACGATAAAACTTGTTTACAACGTGCTCAATACATTACCAAAATGTAGAAAAAGCAAAACAAGTTGCCAAAACATTTAATAAAAATGATTAATTTTGGGGTTAAAATAACGCAAATGATTATGGGAAATAAGATTAGAGCAGCAATTGTGGGATTTGGAAATATCGGAAAATTTACATTAGAAGCGCTTCAGGCTTCGGAAGATTTTGAGATTGCCGGAATTGTTAGGCGCAATGCTGTAGAAGGGGAGAAGATAGAAGGAATTAAAGTGGTTAAAAATATAAAAGAGTTAGATAATGTAGACGTAGCGATACTATGCGCTCCTTCAAGAGAAGTAGAGAAATATGCTACAGAAATATTGCCGTTAGGAATCAATACAGTAGATAGCTTTGACATCCATGGAGAGATACCGGCAATGAGAAAGCGGCTGGATGCCATAGCAAAGAAAAGCGGAAAAGTAAGTGTCATCTCTGCAGGTTGGGATCCGGGCACAGATTCTATAGTAAGGGTATTGATGCAGGGGATGGCGCCAAAAGGAATAACCGAAACAAATTTTGGTCCCGGAATGAGTATGGGCCATTCGGTGGCAGTAAAGGCTATTGAAGGGGTAAAGGATGCATTGTCGGTGACAATTCCGAAGGGACAATCCCTCCATAGGAGAATGGTTTATGTAGAAGTTTTGCCGGGGTATTCATTTGAAGAAATTGAGAAGAAAGTGAAAGAGGATCCATATTTTGTTCATGATGAGACCTATGTGTTTCACGTGCCATCGGTAGATGAATTGAAAGATATGGGCCATGGCGTCAACATGAAAAGAAAAGGAGTGAGCGGGAAGACCCAAAATCAGCTGTTGGAATTCAATATGCATATAAATAATCCGGCATTGACGGCTCAGATTTTAGTTGGCGCTGCGCGTTCCACTCAAAGACTTTCCCCGGGTTGCTACACAATGATAGAAATACCTGTAATAGACTTATTGCCGGGAAGTAGAGACAGATGGATATCTTTGGTTTAGTGGATCAATATGCTGGAAACTTTTCAAAATTGGAACGGTAATATATTAGAGAGCCTGAATTCATTAGAAGTAAACTTACCAAACTGCATATTTAGGCTTATAATCAGTATGCTTTTGGGAATGATAGTCGGGGCCGAGCGGAAGCGCAAAGGCCAGACAGCCGGCATCAGAACCTTTGCATTGATATCCATGGGAGCATGTTTGGCAATGTTGCTGTCAATCTATGTTCCTCAGGAATACATGGGTCTTAAAAATGGAGATCCGGGAAGAATAGCAGCCCAAGTTATTACGGGTATTGGTTTCTTGGGTGGTGGAGCCATGATTCAGATGCGAGGCACGGTGAAAGGTCTCACAACCGCTGCCGGTATCTGGATGACTGCTATTATCGGAATGGCTGTCGGTATTGGAATGTATTGGGTTTCTTTTGCTGCAACTGCATTAGTGTTAGTGACTCTTATCACTTTTGAACAATATAGCAAGCATAAGAAAATAGGACAGGATTCCAAGGTTATAAATATTACTGTGGAGGGAATATTGGAAAATATCGACGACTATCAACAAGTGTTGAAAGATAATGGAATTCATTTATCAACATATTATATAGAATATGATTATGCAAGAAGTATGACTGAATTAAATTTCGTAATTCTTGTACATTCATACACAGATGTTTTGCCGATATTAAACCTTATCAGCAAGGTAAACCCCACTAAAAAATTAACCTTGACAAATCAAATAGACATCTGATGCAAGAGAAGAAGTCAAAAAATTGTCAGTTCTTATGATTGCGATATAAACCCTCCTGATTATTAAAGGGGAGGTAGACAAAATTCAAAAGAATAGTTATAATATGAAAAAAATAGCATGGATTATCGGCTTTTTGATGTTGCCGATGGCCATATTTGGGGAAGAGGCTGTAAAATGGAGCTATAAGTTATTGGATGATGGAACAGATCATCCAAAATTAGAAATAACTGCAGATATAGCTCCCGGATATCATTTATACTCCATGGATAATCCCAAGGGAGGTTCCAATCCATTGGTTTTTTATTTTGAAACACAGGGATGTAAGGTAGATGGAGAGCCGGTGGCCAACAAGCCATATGTAGTTGAGTATGATGAGATATTTGAAGTGAATCAACATCTATATGACGGGAAGGTTGTCTTTACGGAAAAAATCATTCCATTGGAAGAGAAATATAGAATAGATGTTGAAATTAAGGGGCAGGCATGTAATGATAGCGGGTGTATACAAGTTTTCGGTTCCCACACCTTTGAGGGGAAATCACCGGTATCATCCACCAAAAGTCAGAAACAAGAGGAAAAACAGGAGGTAAAGAGGGAAGAAGAAAATGAAGGTCACCCCTCAATTAAAGAGGAAGCAGAGTTGCTTGCGGAAATGACAGATTCATTGCAGGCATCAGAGCCATGGATGACCCCGGCGGCAAACCTGAGCGGGATAACTGCTCATCATAATTGGTGGGAGAATGTAGAGGCGGAAATGATGGTTTTTGAAGATAATCCTCATCAGCAATCCCGTTCCTTATGGTATATATTTATAGCCGGATTTATAGGAGGATTGATAGCTTTAATGACACCATGCGTATGGCCCATGATTCCTATGACAGTAAGTTTTTTCCTTAAACAGAATAAAACCAGGAGAAAATCTATTGCTTCGGCAGGAATATACGGGCTCTCTATTATTGTAATCTATGTAGCGTTAGGAATAATAGTCACAGTGTTGTTCGGAGCCTCAGCTTTGAATGAACTTGCAACAAGCGCAGGCTTCAACATAGCCTTTTTCATACTTCTCGTGATATTTGCCATATCATTTATGGGAGGTTTCGAGTTGACATTGCCATCCTCATGGACAAATAAAATGGACTCGAAAGTAGATTCAACCACAGGTTATGTAAGCATATTTTTCATGGCTTTCACGTTAGCCTTGGTGTCATTCTCATGCACCGGTCCGATAATAGGGACACTCCTTGTGGAAGCAGCCGCTACTTCTAATTTTGTATCACCAGCAGTCGGTATGGGAGGTTTTGCTTTGGCACTCGCATTACCATTCTCTATTTTCGCAATGTTCCCCACGATGTTGAAATCCGTTCCAAAAAGTGGAGGCTGGATGAACACTGTGAAAGTGGTTTTAGGATTCTTGGAATTGGCCTTAGCGTTGAAATTCTTGTCGGTTGCCGACTTGGCATACGGATGGCGCATACTCGACCGTGAAGTGTTTATCGCGCTCTGGATTGTGATTTTTGCCCTTTTGGGAATATATCTCTTAGGCAAAATAACTTTCCCGCATGATGATAAAGTTGAAAAAATAGGATTATTCCGCTTCTGTTTATCAGTGATATCATTAGCTTTTGCTGTGTATATGCTCCCGGGTCTCTGGGGAGCACCTCTAAAGAGTATAAGTGCTTTCACGCCTCCTTTGTCAACACAAGACTTTAACCTTTTTGATGGAGAAGTGGTAGCTCAGATTGATGATTACGACCAAGGCTTGATGATAGGTAGGGATCTCAAGAAACCGGTGCTTCTTGATTTTTCGGGATTCGGATGTGTGAATTGTCGAAAAATGGAAGCTGCCGTTTGGACTAATCCGGAGGTTAAAAACTTGTTAGACAATGAATTTGTGTTAGTCACTTTAATGGTAGATGATAAGACACCTCTTCCTCAACCTGTGAAAGTGACAGAAAAGGATGGTACGGTCAGGACGCTTAGAACTTACGGCGACAAATGGAGCTACCTACAAAGGTCAAAATTCGGATCGAATGCCCAGCCATTCTATGTTGTGGTGAATGATGAAGGAAAGCCTATGACATCTTCCTATGGATATAAAGAAGATGTTGCTGCCTACTTAAAGTTTCTGATGGGAGGCATAGAAAATTTCAATAAACAGAAATAAATTTAGAAAGCGAAATATTTTGCTTTGGGTTAGATTCATAGTGCTTTTTATTCTGTTTTTATTGGGACGACATTCCTGTTTCCCCAATTCTCCGAGATATCTTGAATTGGCAGACTCCGCCGATTATTATATAGCGAAAGAAAATTGGGGATTGGCTGAATCAAAAATTATGGAAGCATTGAGACTTGAACCGGCCAATTTTTCAAATTCTATGTTGTTGTCAAACCTTGGGATAGTTCAATTACATAAGGGAGAATATCGTAAGGCTATAGAGACATTTTCTATGGGGTTGAATATTGCACCATCCTCAACTGTTTTGCTTAACAACAGAGCACACACTTATCTTATTTTAGATAGCATTGAGGCAGCCCAAAAGGATATAGACAGAAGTCTTTCAATTGATTCCATTCAGGAATGGGCGCTCCAATCAAGGGGTTATCTTTACCTGCAAAATAATGAGATAGAATCAGCAGAGAGAATTTTTAGGAAATTGAGAAATTCCTTCCCTGATAATGATTCAGCATTATACGGGATGGCTGCTATAGCAGAAACAAGAAACCAACTTGAAGAAGCTAAAAAGTTTTACAACGAGGCCCTTGAAAGACATCCCGAGGATGAAGATGCAAGAGAAGCTCTCATTCTTCTTTTGATAAAACTCAATGATTATACGGCTGCAAGAGGAGAAATAAAAAAGGGCCTTTCCTTGAATCCCGAGAATGGAGTCTACTATCTTTTGCGGGGTTATCTTCATCGACTCAACTACAGGCATCAAGAAGCGGAGGCAGATAAGAAAATAGCCATTGCGAAGGGGCTGGATGCCGAATATGTATCAGGATATATTCCTTAATTTCATTGACTTATAGAAATCATTAGATTGATATTTTTTTTGGGGGGGATAAAAGAGAAATTAATAGTATCGATTATAAATTAAAAAAATCATATATAATGAAGAGGATATTGATGAATAGTCTGGCATTTACATGTGTTATGACAGTTGTGGGAGAAAACACGGGTGCCGGCAATAATCCGTTGTTAGAAAAATCAACAGCACCTTTTGAAGCGATACCATTTGATAAAATTACGGTAGAGGATATGGAGGATGCCGTGATTGAGGGTATTAAACAACATAATGCAGAAATTGCAGTGATCGCCGAGTCGGAAGAACCGGCCACATTTGAAAACACGATAGCCATGTTCGACAGGAGTGGTGAAGTGCTTAATAGGGCTATTCTGACCCTTAGTAATTTGGAGTCTGCATTAGGTGATACAGCCATTATGAATGTAATGGCCAAAGTGACTCCTGAATTATCACATCATTCCACTGATATCCTACTCAATCACAAGCTGTGGGAAAGGATAAAAAAGGTGTATGATTCAAGAGGAGAAAGAACTGATCTTTCACCGGAAGCCCAACGACTTATAACAGAAACCTATCGAAGTTTTGCAGAAAGCGGGGCAAATCTTGAAGGAGAAAAAAGGGAACAATTCAGAAAAATAAATCAGAAGCTTTCCGATTTGACAGTAAAATTTGGTCAGAATGTGACAAATGGCATGTCGTCGCCCGATAGAAGGTTATGGGTGACTGAAGAGGAAACATCCGGGCTTCCTGCAGATATAAAAGCCGCGGCAAGGAGTGAGGCAAAAGCTATTTTGACCGAAGAGGGGAAAGAGGATGATGAAAATCTTTATCTCTTTACTGTGTTTAGTCCTTCCTATACTCCATATATGAAATATGCCGACAACAGGGCAAAGAGAGAGGAACTCTATAAGATTTACAACTCACGCAACAATGGGGATGAATTCGATAACACTAAAGTTCTGAAAGAGATAGTGAATACAAGGATGGAGCTTGCAAAACTTATGGGGAAAAATAATTTCGCTGAGTATCAGTTGCAAGGCACCATGGCCGGTAATCCTTCAGCAGTGATGGAATTGCTTGAAGAATTAAGGGTGAACTACACGGATCCGATGAAGAATGAATTAAAGGAAATAGAGGAGTTTGCCAAGGAGAGCCAAGGGCAAGATTTCCAACTTATGCCTTGGGACTATAGCTACTGGGCAAATAAATTAAAAAATAGCCGATATTCGTTCAATGATGAGGATTTGAAACCATATTTTGAACTTAACAACACAATCTCGGGAGTATTAGGATTAGCGACACGTCTCTACGGTTATACCTTTAAAGAGAATAAGGATGTACCGGTGTATCATCCGGATGTTAAGGTTTTTGAGGTCTATGAGGCTGACGGTTCACTACTCGGAATCCTATATGCAGATTTTTATTATCGTCCGGGAAAGGCTCCGGGGGCATGGATGACCGAGTTCAGAGGCGAAACAAAAGATGATCAAGGACTCAGAAAAATCCCTTTGATATCCATAGTGACCAACTTTTCAAAGCCTGTAGGGGATGATCCGGTGTTGCTGACACCATATGAAGTGGAGACATTTTTGCATGAGTTTGGACATGCATTGCATGGTTTGTCTTCTCAAGCTATTTTCGGCAGTCTGAGTGGAACAAATGTATATCATGATTTTGTAGAATTGTTCTCTCAATTTAATGAGAACTTTATGACAGAAAAGGAATTCTTGGATGGCTTTGCAACACATTATAAAACCGGGGAAAAGATTCCTGAAGAGATGATAGAGAAATTTGTGGCAGCAAACCAATATGGTGCAGCCTACGCTTGTATGCGTCAATTAGGTTTCGGTTATCTTGATATGGCTTACCACACAATAGAATCGCCATTAGGAGAAGAGATAGGAGTTGATAAATTTGAAGAGAAAGCGCAAGATCCTGTTAGAGTGTTTGATGTAGTGGAAGGATGTTTGACTTCCCCCTCCTTTGGACATATATTTTCAGGAGGGTATGCAGCAGGTTATTATGGATATAAATGGGCAGAAGTCTTGGATGCAGATGCCTTCTCAGCCTTTAAAGAGGAGGGGGTATTTAATCCCGAGCCGGCAAAAAGATTCAAGAAGATGCTTCAAAGCGGGGGGACAGTGGATCCCGGCACACTTTATCGTGAATTCAGAGGCAAGGATGCCACTGTTGATGCCTTATTGAAACGAGATGGAATCAAAAAATAATAGAAGATTTGTGCATATAGGAGATTTTCAGTAATTTTGCAGCGGTTTTCCCGAAAGGGAGGCCATTAAGTATAAATTTTTTATTAACTAATTATGAATTGCTACGAAACCGTTTTCATTTTGACTCCCGTTTTGTCTGATGAACAGATGAAGGAAGCGGTAGAAAAATTCAAGGGTGTACTTGAACAGAACGGAGCGCAGATAGTAAACGAGGAACAATGGGGCCTCAAGAAGCTTGCGTATCCGATTCAGAAGAAGTCAACCGGATTCTATTGCTTGCTTGAATTCAAGGGGGAACCCACCATCGTAAAGAAATTAGACGTTGCGTTCAGACGTGACGAGCGAGTAATCAGATTCTTGACTTTCCGTCTCGACAAGTATGCACAGGAATATGCTGAAAAGCGTAGGAATCTTCGTGCAGCCAAGAACAATGAAAAATCAACAGCAGCTCCGGTAGCTACGGACAACAAAGAAGATTAACCTATGGCAGCAAACACAGAAATAAGATATCTCACCCCTGTAACGGTAGAGACTCGTAAAAAGAAATATTGCAGATTCAAGAGAAGCGGCATAAAGTATGTAGATTACAAAGATCCTGAGTTCCTTAAGAAATTCCTCAATGAACAAGGTAAATTGCTACCACGCCGTATCACAGGAACATCTCTGAAATTCCAAAGAAGAGTGGCACAAGCAGTCAAGAGGGCACGCCATCTTGCATTGCTTCCTTACGTTGCCGACTTGATGAAATAATCTAAACAACACATTCAAAATTAACTGACAATGAAGATAATTCTAAAAGAAAATATACCGAGCCTCGGTTATAAGGATGATGTTGTGGAGGTAAAAGATGGTTACGGACGTAATTATCTTATCCCGCAGGGATTGGCTATCATCGCTTCTGAGGCAGCTCTTAAGAGAAGAGCAGAAGATCAAAAACAGAGAGCTCACAAACTTGAAAAGATTAAGGCAGATGCAGAAGCAGCTGCTGCAGCCCTCGAAGGAGTAAGGCTCACAATCGGAGCTAAAACAAGCTCTAAGGGCACAATCTTCGGTTCTGTCAATGCATTGCAAATTGCGGAAGCCCTTGAAAAACTTGGTCATATAGTAGATCGGAAGATTATCGAAATTAAAGACCCGGTTAAAGAAGTGGGTGTCTATCGTGCTATCCTTCGCTTCCATAAAGATGTAGTTAAAGACATTGAATTTGAAGTGATTGCAGAATAAAATCGATCTAAAAAATAAGATGGGGACGTCAAGTGATAAGAATTTGACGTCCCCATCTCCTTTTTTTGTTCTATTTTTATTAAATTTGCGTATAAAAGAAAAGTCAATTAAATAAAAGGCCATGAGATTTAACATAGACGGCAAAGAGCTGCAACAGCAACTTTCAGCAGTAAATAAAGTGATTAATTCAAAGAACGCTCTTACAATTCTGGATAACTTTTTGTTTGAGCTTGACGGCGCAGATTTAACAATAACAGGAAGTGATCAAGAAAATACGGTAAAAGTGAAATTAGAGGTCATGGATAGTGATGGCTCAGGCAAAATAGCTATCCCGGCAAAGACTCTATTGGAAATCACTAAAGAGGTTAATAACCAACCCGTCAGTTTCTCATTGAATGAACACACCGGTGAAATAGATTTACAGTTCCTGAATGGTAAATTTAGATTTATGGGCATTAATGCCGATGAATTCCCAAGAGGAGATAATTTTGAGGAAGATGCTCAGAGTTTCAGCGTTCCCGCTTCTGTAGTTATAAAGGGCATTGAGAATACAGTCTTTGCCGTCAGCAATGAAAATATCCGTCCGATCATGACCGGTATATATTGGGATATACATGAAGAAGATATTGTATTCGTGGCAAGCGACACTCATAAATTAGTGAGATATGTGACACGTGAGGTTGCCCCCCGCTTCACTCGTGGATTTATAATGCCATCCAAACCTGCCAATATCCTAAAAGGAATATTAGGCAAAGATGATATGGTCAATATAAAAATCGGAGACAAGGGTGCAAAATTCACATTCGGTAATTTCAGCCTTACATGTAGATTTATAAAAGGGAATTATCCAAATTACAACCGCGTAATTCCGACAGACAATCCATATACCTTGACAGTGGAACGTCAATCGCTCTTGAATGCGATGAGGAGGGTAGCCATATTTGCAAGTAAAGCCTCTAACTTGGTAAAGATGGAGTTACAACCCGGGATGTTGAGACTTGCTGCCCAAGATCTTGACTATGGCACATCGGCAGAAGAAAATGTGATCTGCGATTATCAGGGTAACGAAATGACAATCGGATTTAACTCTGCTTTTACGGTTGAGATACTCAATAATATGAGCGGTGATACAATCCTGATAAAGTTGTCCGACCCAGCCCGTCCGGGTATTTTTGAACCGTTGGAACAGGAACCCAACACAGAGCTGACCACAATTCAAATGCCAATGCAAGTGATAGAATAATCGAGAAGTCACTAATGTAAGAGCCAAACGAAGATGGAACTTCAATTACAAAGACCTTTAATTTTTTTCGATCTGGAAACCACCGGAACTAATGTAATCAGAGACCGAATTGTAGAGATTTCTTTTATTAAGGTGTTCCCCGATGGAAGAGAAGAAAGGAGAACGCGGAGAATAAATCCGGGGATTCCAATTCCGGCAGCGGCAACTGCAGTGCATCATATCTCAGATGAAGATGTTAAGGATGAACCGACATTCAGACAGATCTCCAAATCGTTATATGATATATTTGAGGGATGTGATATCGCAGGCTTTAACAGTAATAAATTTGATGTCCCCTTGCTGATGGAGGAATTCGGTCGATGCGGGATTAATTTCGATATAGCAGGACGACATTTTATCGATGTTCAGAATATTTTCCATAAAATGGAGCAACGAACTCTTGTGGCTGCCTATAGGTTTTATTGCGGGAAGGAATTAGATGGAGCCCATAGTGCCTTGGCGGATACAGCTGCCACATACGAGGTTTTGAAAGAACAGTTGAACAGATATTCAGAACTGGAAAATGATGTTGAAGCGTTAGCCAAGTTCTCCACAATGGGCAGAAACCTTGATCTTGCGGCGAGAATAGTTCTGGATGACCAGGATAGACCAATATTCAATTTTGGAAAACATAAAGGAAAGACTGTAAAGGAAGTATTGAAAAGAGACCCTTCCTTCTTTGATTGGATGATGCAGGGTGAGTTTGCCAAAAACACAAAAGATGTTTTGATGAATCTAAAGGCAAAATACACACAAGAAAATTCTAAAGTATGAGAGTCCTATCTCTATAAAAGAGTAAAAAAGCAGGGATTATTAAATGGGATTGCAAGGGAAACATATTATATTGGGGGTGACAGGAGGAATTGCGGCCTATAAATCTGTAATGCTTCTAAGATTATTGATAAAAGCAGGCGCAGAAGTACAGGTTGTGATGACCCCGGCAGCTAAAGAATTTGTAAAACCTCTGACTTTTTCAAGTTTAAGCGGGAAACCGGTGGTTTCGGAATTTTTCACGGCAAATACGGGTGAATGGCATAGCCATGTTGATTTAGGCTTATGGGCAGACCTTATGGTAATAGCTCCGGCCACAGCATCCACTATCGGAAAGATGGCCAACGGCATTGCAGATAATATGTTGGTGACAACCTATTTATCTGCCAAGGAGGATGTAATGATAGCCCCCGCGATGGATTTAGATATGTGGCAACATCCTACTACCCAAAGAAATATAGAGACTCTTAGAAAGGATGGAGTTGAAATTATAAGTCCCGAGAAAGGGGAGCTTGCAAGCGGACTTGAAGGGAAAGGGAGGATGGCGGAACCTGCTGAAATATTATCAAGTATTGAAAAATACTTTGCGAATAAAGAGACTCTTAAGGGAGTGAAGGTTATGGTGACGGCCGGTCCCACCTATGAAAATATTGATCCGGTTCGTTTCGTCGGGAATTATTCAAGTGGGAAGATGGGGTTTGAGATAGCACGTGAATTTGCAAAAAGAGGTGCTGAAGTAATCTTGATTTCAGGTCCAGTTACATTAGAAACGCCTTCGGGAGTTGCGGAGAGAGTTAATGTTGTCTCGGCAAATGAAATGTATGCCAAAGCTGAGGAGGCATTTCCCAAATGTGATATAGCAGTTTTTGCAGCAGCCGTTGCAGATTATTCCCCTGTGGAAGCTGCTGATAAAAAGATTAAGAGAGAGAATAAAGATGAGCTTACTATTTGTCTGAAAAGAAATCCGGACATTGCTGCATCTTTAGGCAAAATAAAAAAGAATCAGGTCACAGTAGGATTCGCTCTTGAGACAGATAATGAACTTGAGAATGCAAAAAGAAAATTGAAAACAAAAAATTTTGATTTTATAGTTTTGAATTCTCTGAAAGATCCTGAGGCAGGCTTTTTAAAAGACACAAATAAAATTACAATTATCTCGCGAGATGGGGAAGTGAAAGAGTTTGAGGCAAAAACTAAAAGTGAAGTGGCTGCCGATATTGTGAATTCAATAAAGCTATGAAAAAAATAACAATAGCAATTTTTTCAATTATATTTTTGGGGATTCTGAATGTTAGATCTCAGGAATTATTGTGTACTGTTGAAGTAAATACAAGTGCAATAGAAGGGACAAATAAAAGCGTTTTTGAAAACTTGCAGGAGGCGATTTCAGATTATTTTAATGAAACAAAATGGACAAATGCTGTTTTTTCTCCTAACGAGAGAATAGAATGTAGATTTTTTTTAACAGTAAAAGAGTATAACAACGATAGAATCAAGGGGGATCTTCAGGTGCAATTGTCACGTCCCGTCTATAACAGCACTTACACCACAACCCTGTTTAATTTTAAAGATACGAAGGTTGAATTTGATTATAGAGAGGGAGAGCCTTTAATTTATAATGAAAACATGTGGACCAATAATCTATTGGGGATTCTTGATTATTATGCTTATCTCTTTTTGGCTCTTGATTTCGACTCATTTTCACCTCTTGGAGGACAAGCATATTTCGATAAGGCAGCATCAGTGGTGCAACAGGCACAAAGTAGCGGCGAGATTGGATGGCGTGCATTTGAAGACACTAAAAATCGCAATGCGGTGTTGGCAGCCTTTACCGATGCATCGACATCGGGTATGAGAGATCTGTTGTATCAGTATCATCGAAAGGGGCTTGATGAAATGGTGACAAGTCCCGATAAAGGAAGAGCCACTATAACAGAGTCCTTAAACGTCTTGAAAGATGTTTACGAGCATCAACCAATGTCGGTGGCTTTATCGATTTTCAGAGATTCAAAATTAGACGAACTGGTCAATTTATACTCAAAAGCATCTCAGACAGAAAGAGATGAGGTGTATGATCTTTTGCAACCGATTTATCCTACCGACAGGCAACAACTTGACAAGATAAAGAAACCCGAATAAAGTAATGATATCCAGATTAAGCATATCAAATTATGCATTGATAGAGAATTCCGGTATCGATTTCGATAAAGGGTTTACTGTTATAACAGGTGAAACAGGAGCCGGCAAATCAATCATGCTTGATGCGCTTTCATTGCTTATGGGTGCTCGTGCTGATTCAAGGGTCATGGGTAACAAGGAGAAAAAAACAGTAGTTGAAGCTTCATTTTTAAATCCTGACTCTCGTCTTAATGACCTGTTTAGTCAGAATAATATCGACTGGGATGACAAAGAGTTGGTGATAAGACGTGAGATTTCTCCCTCCGGCAAGAGCAGAAGTTTTGTTAATGACACACCGGTTAATCTCTCTCTCTTGTCAGAAATTTCGGAAAGATTGATTGATATCCATTCACAACATAGCAATTCTTTGCTAAATAAATCCCAAGAACAATTGTCGATAATTGATTCGTATGGGAAAATAGGAGAATTATTGGAAAGCTATAGAAATACTTTCCGTCAGTATGTTGCTCTTAGAAACCGGATAAAGAAGATAAAGGAACGTCGTGCTCAGGGAAAAGAGAATCGAGAATTTATACTTTTCCGGCTTGAACAGCTTGACAAATTAAAACCAAAGAGAGGTGAAATAGCAGTGCTGGAAAGAGAGGCGGAAATATTGGGCGATGCTGACACTATCAAGAACAATTTGCAGGATTCTATAAATTTAATTAGTGGAGGGAACGGAGCGGCAATAAGATCTTTACAGTTGGCATATGCTTCATTAAGTGAAATAGATCTAAGTCTGCTTGATTCTCACAATTCTGATAATATTTTAGAAAGGATTGACAATCTAAAGGTGGAATTAAGAGATATTTCAGACACTCTTGAAGGTTATTCAGAGAAAATAAATTCTGATCCTGAAAAATTAGATCGGATCCAATCAAGGATAGAATCCTTATATGAAGCGATGAAACGTTTCAAGGTTAAGGATGAAAATGAATTGGTGGATCTCTATACCCATTTAAAGGAGGAATTGAAGGAAATAGATGGAGAAGGGGAGGATGAGACAGAATTGGAATTTAAATTAAAGGAATTTGCAAAAGAGCTGAAAGAACAGGCAGAAAAACTAACAAATGCACGCCAAATAGCTGCAAAGGAATTTTCTGAAACTATAGAAGAGAGAATTATACCCTTGGGACTTCCAAATGTGAAGTTTCATGTAGCTATTGAAAAAGGGAAAATGAGCCAGGATGGTCAGGATATATTGACCTTCTATTGTAGCTTTAATAAAAACCATGCGCTGCAGCCTGTTTCGGAGATAGCTTCCGGAGGAGAAATTTCAAGGGTTATGTTGGGCATCAAATCTGTGATGGCAGAAAAGATGGAATTGCCAACCGTTATTTTCGATGAAATAGATACGGGAGTTTCAGGAGAGATAGCCCATAAGATGGGAAAGATGATGAAAGAGATGTCAGATAAGCTTCAAGTTATCACAGTCACACATCTCCCGCAAGTGGCAGCTAATGGCGACTCCCATCTTAAAGTCTATAAAGCAGACGATACGGAGAAAACAGTATCCCATATAAAAAGGCTTTCTGATGCCGAGAGAGTAAATGAAATTGCCGGGATGCTTTCAGGCACTTCTATAAATAAAGTGGCAATAGAAAATGCCAAAATATTACTTAATTCAAACTGACCCAACCCCGGGATAAAGAAAGCTAAATTAATTTAGTATGGATAGATCAGACTATGTATATGGCATACGCCCGGTGATAGAGGCTATAGAGGCGGCAAAAAGTATCGATAAGATATTGATAAAACGGGATATAAACGGAGATCTGATCCGAGATGTCTTTATAAAAGCCAAAGAGTATGACATCCCGGTCCAGAGGGTTCCCATTGAAAAGCTTAATCGTATCACTATGAAGAATCATCAGGGAGTGATAGCGATTATTAGTCCGGTGAGATATCATAATCTCGATAATTTGATAGCAGGATTATATGAATCCGGAAAGACACCTTTGGGCATAGTATTGGATGGTGTGACAGATGCAAGGAATTTCGGGGCAATCGCCCGAAGTGCCGAATGTGCCGGAGCAGATTTTATAATCATACCGGAAAAAGGTAGCGCCTCGGTTACTTCAGATTCTGTAAGATCCTCGGCCGGCGCTTTATTCCATATACCGGTATGCAGGGAAAAGGACTTGTCGGATGTAGTAAAGAAACTTCATGATAACGGTTTCAATGTAGTTGGTGCTTCTGAAAAGGGGGCTGAGAATTACACGCTCGTAGACTTTACAGTTCCTACAGCCATAATAATGGGTTCAGAGGAGACGGGGATATCCTCTGACATTATAAGAAAATGTGACAATTTGGCTTCTATCCCTATATTGGGGAAAGTAGGATCATTGAATGTATCCGTGGCCTGTGGAGTTATGCTCTATGAAGCAGTAAGACAAAGGATGGGAGCATTGTGAGAATAGCATACTTTTAGGTAAATTTGCAGAAAAGAAAACAAGACGTAAATGATAAACAGGGTTTTGATAAGGATGAAGGCCGTGCAGTTGTTATATTCATATCTGCTCGTGCAGCAACCTTTCTCATTGGAATCCCAACCTTCGGCTCCCACCAAAGAGAAAAGATTTGCATATAATTTATATTTGAATTTTATCTATTTGATAGATAGGATAGCAAATCAGGTGAAAGGAAAAAACAGAACATTCCCTTTGGCCGATTCAAGATTTGTTGTTGCCACGGAAAAAGATGAAAAGATTAAATCTCTTAAACAACAATCTTCATCCATTCAGTATCCTTTCCTCGCTGTTGAATCAGAATTGGCTGAAAAAATAAGAGAGAGCCTCCTTTTCAAAAAGTGGGAAAAAGATAATAGCGAAGGGAAAGCATCGGATAATTTTTGGGAGAATGTTTTTAATGCTGTCATTTTGACAGATGAAAAAGTTAATTCATTAATTAAAGAGTTGCCGGGATATTCATTGTCAGGTGTTGACAGAACGAGGGAGCTGATGAATGTGACATTTAAAAATTTCTATTCTTCCCATGAAAATATAGATGATGCTCTGAAAAATTTACAAATGAGTTTGCAGAAGGCACGTGATCTCTATATGCGGTTACTTGCCCTTCCGGTTGAACTCTCAAAATTGCATTTGGAGCGGTTAGAGTCAAGACGCAACAAATATCTGGCTTCTGTGGAAGACTTAAATCCGGATATGAAACTTGCGGATAATGGAGTGGCACGTATTTTGGAACAAAATTCCGAATTTGAAGAATATATAAATCAACATCATCTCTTCTGGAGAAGTGAAGATCCGGAACTGCTTGAGATATTGTTGAAAGCTGTCCTTTCCTCGGAAATCTATGAAGATTACTTAAAAGATAAGGAAAAGGGGCTTCATCAAGATGTAGAATTTTGGCACAATATATTTACAAACGTAATTCTGAATAATCAGGATTTTCTGGAATATCTTGAAAATAAGTCGGTTTTCTGGAATGATGATTTAGAAATAATGTGTTCTTTTGTCTTAAAGACACTCAAAAGAATAGATAATCCTGAAACCATGTCGTCAGCCGTTTTACCAATGTATAAAGATGGAGAAAACGGGAAAGATGCAAAATTTGGAGCCGAATTATTCAGATATGTGGTAAATAACAAAGAGATTTACAAAAGATATATCGAGGATGCGCTTGAAAAAGACAAGTGGGAGGCCAACCGGCTTGCATTTATGGATGTGGTCATAACAATGGCAGCATTGGCAGAGATTATCAATTATCCTGAAATTCCTTTAAGCGTAAGTATTAATGAATATATTGAGATAGCCAAGAGTTATAGCTCGGCTAAAAGCGGACAATTCATTCATGGATTGCTGGCATCCCTTGTAGAACACTTGCATCAACTTGGATTGACAAACAAATAAAGATTACTAACCATCCATCTTAGGAAAATAATTTAAGGAAAATAAAGTGATGAATACCTTACAAACAATTTTATTACAAAGCGAATCTGCTGGAGGTGGATTCAGTGGAATGATCATGATAATCGCTATGATAGTGATTTTCTATTTCTTTATGATCCGCCCGCAATCAAAAAAACAAAAAGAGATAAAGAAGGCACGTGAAGCGATGCAAAAAGGAGATAGCGTCGTGACAGCAGGAGGAATTCATGGCAAAATAAAAGAAATCAACGACGCCACCATACTAATGGAAGTTGCACCCGGCGTGTCTTTAAAAGTTGACAAAGCATCTGTTTTTCCTGCAGGACAACAGGAAACTGTCACAAAACAGTAATATAGCAAAAGTATAATCCGGAAATTTTTAAATATTGGCACCCAGTAGAATAAACCGGATAAAAGATAAATGGAGAGTTCTGAAGACCACATCGGGCTTCAAGAACTCTATGCTGTTTTTGGTTTTTGTCTGCGTAAGTGCTGTTTTTTGGTTTATCTTGGCCTTGAATGATAGTGCACAAGATAATTTTAATGTCAATTTGCGCATAGTGAATCAACCTGATTCCGTCACTTTTATTAGTGATGTTCCGGAAAGGTTACATGTGTCTGTGAGCGATAAAGGCACAAGCTTATGGAGAAACGGATATCTCAAACACCCCACAATCAATATAGATTTTAAAGAATACTCAAGCGACGGGGTCTTGAGATATTCCTACAATGATTTGATATCTTCTCTTCGTCATGCATTTGGAGGAGCCGCCACCATAACTTCTGTCTCCTTGGATTCGTTACAACTTTTTTATACTACCAATCCGGGTAAAAAAGTGCCGATTTTAGTAAATTGTCAGATTTATCCTTCATCGGGTTCGACTCTTCAAGGGAATATCAAGGCAACCCCGGGAAGTGTCTATATTTATGGCAGTAAGGAGGTCATTGATACAATAAATTACGTAAGTACAGAACCCCTTGTTTTGAGGAATCTTTCAGAAACCACCACAATGGATGTAAAGATCCAAAAAATACGTAATGCAAGAGCACTTCCCTCAAAAGTGGAATTGACGGTGCCAATCGAACCCTTGGTGAAAAAACAAGCGATGGTGACAGTCGAGGCGGTAAACGTGCCCGAAGGGGAGGAATTGCTTTTATTCCCCTCTAAGGTTCCCGTAGAATATTATGTGGCAATGAGTAGACTTAATGATGATGAAGATAAAAATATCCATCTGATTGTCAATTATGACGATATCTCCGGTTCACAGGAATCAAAACTTTCTGTCGCAATATCCAAATATCCCGACCGTCTTAAAAATCTGATGCTGAAAACCGACAGCATTGAATATGCCATCATAAAAGATTAGGTGATGAATCGCAAAGTCACAATAGGGATTGCAGGAGGAATAGGTGCGGGCAAAAGCATTGTCTCCAGATTGCTAAGATGTAATGGGATGAGGGTCTACGATTGCGATTATGAGGCAAAGAAGATAATGACGTATGATTTAGATGTGAAAGAGTCTATAATAACCAAATTTGGGAAAGGGATATATAATGATAGGGGGGAATTACATCGAAAGAAATTGGCTGATTTAATTTTTAAAGACAAAAATAAAAGAAGAATTATTAATTCAATAGTACATAAAGCTGTATTAGACGACATAAAGTTAAAAAGATTAGAACAGGAAGGATTGTTCTTTATAGAGACGGCCATCCCGTCGTCAGGAGGAATTGACAAGATATGTGATGCAATGTGGATCGTTGAATCTCCCTTGGAGGTAAGATTTCTAAGAGTAGAGAATCGAGATAAAATGTCAAGGGAAGACTTCTTTTTGAGAATTGAATCACAGGAGAAAGAATTGGAAAACATAGAAACGCCGGAAATAGATATTATTCAGAACGATGATCAGCATCCAATGTTGTCAAAGATTTTAAAACAAATAGATAAATATTCATTACATAATACATATACAATATCATGTTGAGAGAAATATTAGCAATAACGGGCAAACCGGGTCTGTTCAAAATATTGTCACACAACGGAAGGACCTTGATAGTGGAAGAGCTTTTAACCGGGAAACGTTTTCCGGTGTCAGCGAGAGATAAAGTGGTGTCATTGGGAGATATCGCAATGTACACGGAGAGTGATGATAAACCACTTGGAGAAATTCTTGATCTGATATATCAAAAAGAAGATGGGAAAACGCTTGACATCAAGGAGTTAGTCAAGACGGGAAGTCTAAAAGAAAGATTTGCTCTTTATTTGCCGGATTTCGACAGGGACAGGGTGCATGACAGTGATATTAAGAAACTGTTCACATGGTATAATCTATTGGTAGAACAGGGCTTCACAAAATTTACAGAAGAGCCTGAAAACGACCGGAAAGAAGAAAATAGTGAAGATAAAGAGGCCTAAACGGATTATTCCAAAGAGTAATGTTTAGAGTTACCGATATAATAAGAGGCACGACAGTAGATGGTCCGGGATTCCGGACCTCTATTTATTTCTCCGGTTGTAGCCACCAGTGTCCCGGTTGTCACAACCCCCAAACATGGGATCCGGAAAATGGCCATGAAATGTCGCTCTCCGATATTTTAGATATAGTAGAAGAAGAGGATTTTGATGTGACCCTTAGTGGGGGAGACCCATTATATTTCCCGGAGCATATAGAAGAATTGGTTGAAAATTTGAAGGCATCTGGCAGGAATGTCTGGATTTACACGGGCTATACATGGGAGGAAATCATAAAAAGATCAGAATTATATAAGGCAATAAAGAAAGCGGACGTTTTGGTTGATGGCCCATTTATAGAGGCTTTAAAAGATACGGATTTGAAGTTCAGAGGATCAAGCAACCAAAGGATAATTGACATACAAAAATCACCGGCTTCGGGGAAACCGGTAATTATAGAAGATTAGTAAGTTGGAGGGTTTAAAAGTGAGTTAAGAGAATTACTCACTAATTCTCCTTATGTATGTACGATTCTGTCGTGGAGCTCAGCTAACTTGCCGGAATTCCAACGGTCGGTGGTTCCTACAAGGTAGCCTGTGATTCTTTGGATAGTTTCAAATTGTGTGCCACATTTCGGACAGTTCTGTTCATCTTTTGCAGCATTTTCATACCCACATTTCGGACAATGGTTTCTATTATGATTGACTGAGCCATAACCGAGGTTATATTGATCCATCAGGTCTACAATCTGCATAATAGCCTCTTCATTATGAGTGGCATCACCATCAATTTCCACATAGAAAATATGACCACCCCGAGTCAGATCATGATATGGCGCCTCAATTTTTGCCTTGTGTCTCGGTGAACAGTGATAGTAAACCGGCACATGATTTGAGTTGGTGTAATAATTTTTATCGGTAACTCCCGGTATTATACCGAATCTTTTCTTATCAATTTTTGTGAATCTACCGGATAATCCTTCTGCCGGTGTAGCAAGAATTGAATAATTGTGTCCGAAACGATTGGAGAATTCATTGGCTCTGTCTCTCATATAAGTCACAATTTTCAACCCTAATTCCTGAGCAAATTCAGACTCACCGTGATGCTTTCCTGTCAGGGCTATAAGAGCTTCCGCCAAACCTATAAATCCGATACCCAGAGTGCCTTGATTTATAACTTTCTCGATAGTGTCATTCGGTTTAAGAATGGAAGCATTATTCCAGAGTGATCCCATCACGAGAGGGAATTGTTTGGCGAGTGCTGTCTTTTGGAATTGGAATCTTTCATCGAGCTGAATGGCGGTTATTTCCAAGACTTGATCCAATTTTTCAAAGAATTTATCGATTCTTAGTTTTTGATCTTCAATATCCATACATTCAATTGCCAAACGTACGATATTAATCGTTGTAAAGGAAAGATTGCCCCGTCCTATCGAAGTTTTTTCCCCGAATCGATTTTCAAACACGCGTGTGCGACACCCCATAGTTGCCACTTCATGAACATATCTTTTTGGATCTTGAGGGTTCCAATCATCACTTAGGTTGAATGATGCATCGAGATTCAAGAAATTCGGGAAAAATCTGCGTGCCGATACTTTGCATGCTAATTTATATAAGTCGTAGTTGGGGTCTTCGGGAAGGTAACTGACTCCTCTTTTCTTTTTCCATATCTGAATGGGGAAAATGGCAGTAGTACCATTGCCTACACCTTCATATGTGGAATTCAAGATTTCTCTAATAACGCATCTTCCTTCGGCTGAAATATCGGTTCCGTAGTTAATAGATGAGAAAACCACTTGATTGCCCCCTCGAGAGTGGATGGTGTTCATATTATGGATAAAAGCCTCCATTGCCTGATGCACTCGCTCCACTGTTTTATTTACAGCATGTTGCACTATTCTTTCATCTCCCTGAAGAGATGAAAGATCTTTTTTAATGAAATCTTTGAGTTCCTTATTATATAAATGTTTAAGATCTTCTCCCGTAAGATCCTCAAGATTCTTAATCTCTTCAATGTAACTCGATCTGACGTATGGGGCAAGGTAAAAGTCGAATGCAGGAATCGACTGACCTCCATGCATTTCATTCTGGGCTGTTTCAAGAGATATACACGCAATAACACTTGCTGTTTCAATCCTTTTTGCCGGGCGAGATTCACCGTGACCCGCCACAAATCCATTCGTTAAGATGTTGTCTAAAGGATGTTGCACACAAGTAAGGCTCTTTGTCGGATAATAATCCTTGTCATGAATATGGATATAATTATTTTTAACAGCCTCTTTTACTTTTGGAGAGAGTAGATAGTCATCGACAAAGGGTTTGGTGGTTTCAGTGGAGAATTTCATCATCATACCGGCAGGGGAGTCGGTATTCATATTTGCATTCTCACGGGTGATGTCATTATTTTTTGCATTGATGATTTCAAGAAACATATCCCTTGTCTTTGCTCTACGAGCTATAGAGCGTTGGTCGCGATATGCTATATATCTTTTTGCAACATCTTTTCGTGCAGATTTCATCAATTCAAATTCAACTCTATCTTGAATTTCCTCAACGGTCATTCTTTCCTCGCCGGTCATTCCGATACGGTCAGAGATTTTTTGGATAAGGCTTTCATCTTCACCGATTTCAGTTGCGAGCATAGCTTTTCTAATAGCAGCCTTGATTTTTTCTTCATTATATCCGACGATTCTGCCGTCGCGTTTTTCGACCGTGTGGATCATAAAAGTATCTGTTAAGATTTTAAGAAATTAAAATAAAGAGGATTTTTAACCGGAAGCGAAATTACAATAATTGTAAATTATGGGCAAATTTTTGATTAAAAAATTTTTAAAAAATTTATTTTGGAAAACTTTTTTGACTTGAATATTTTTTAATTAACTATAAAACAGTTGTTTATATTTTATTTTGGAAAACTTTAATAAATTTTAAGATTTAATCACTGAATAATAATTATTTTTCTAACAATTTAGCAAGGATGCTTTAATATTTGTATTTTTGTGGGAGTTTTAATTGAATATTTTTAAAAGAATTATCCGGAAATATAATGAAATAAAGAAAAAAATTCATTCTTATTCCCTTAAGATGCCGGAAATATTACTTATTTTTGTCAAGTTCGGATAGACAACAAAAAATACAATATGTCGAATATTGAGTTAAAAAATTTTTCACTTGGTTTCGATCGCAAGATATTACTGCATGATGTGACAGCAAGTTTTGCTTCGGGAGGTTTAACGGCGCTAATTGGCAGTAATGGAAGTGGCAAATCATCTCTTTTAAGGGTTATTGGAGGTATTGATCATCATTATAAAGGGGATGTGATGATAGATGGAATCGATTTGAGAAGCATTCCAAAATATCAATTGGCATCCAAAATATCATACGTAAATACCCATCGGCCACGGATGGCCAACCTGAGGTGTATAGATGTCGTTAGGCTTGGTCGCTCTCCTCATACGAATTGGAGCGGATATCTTTCAGAAACTGATCGTCGGATAGTGGAAAACTCTTTTGAAAAGGTAGGGATGGAAAGTTTTAAGGATTGTTATTTCAATACTTTAAGTGACGGGGAATCAGAAAAGATAATGATAGCGAGGGCTTTGGCACAATCAACTCCCATAATCTTGCTTGACGAACCAACCTCTTTTTTGGATCTACCGGCGAGATACGAGTTGGTTAAACTCCTTAAAGACATTACATCAAATGAAGCCAAAACGGTTATATATTCCACTCATGAATTAGATATAGCCCTGAAATTCAGCGACTCCGTTGCTTTGATAGAACCCCCCTCATTGATAAATCTGCCGGCAACAGAGATGTTGGAATTTCTAAAAAGTTCCCAACATAGATTTGGCGAAATTTTGGCATAAATTTTGAAGAAAGTAAAGAAATCCGTATATTTACAAAACAAATTAAACCAAAGTAATCCTAATAGGTCTAAAAAATAAAAAAAAATAGAATATAGAATTATGGGAAGGAAAAGGATATTTATAACAATGTCGGTAATAATGGCAGGAGTTGGAAGCTTGTTGGCACAAGACTTTTTCGATGATGTCTATTATAATCCGAAGAAAGATAAGTCAGCAACAACCGTATCGACTGTCAGACAAACGACAAGTAAAACATCGACCTCACAACAATCCGGCTACATAGCAGATATGGGAAATATGGATGTTGATGCCTACAACCGTAGAGGCTCTCAATACTTTGTTTCGCAAATCGATACAATTGGTTCGGCAGTGGAGAATGGAGAAGATTTTATCTACACTCAGCAGATACAGAAATTTTATAATCCAACCATTGTTGTAGACAATGCAACGGTTTTAGGTGATGTTTTGTCAAATGCATACGGTAACGTAGATATAATCATAAACGATAACGGTTATCCGGTATTCGCACCCTATTATGGATGGAACTGGCCATATTACAGTTCAATCTGGTCGCCATGGAACTGGGGCTTTAACATTGGTCCATGGGGATGGAGTGTTGGATGGTATGATCCTTGGTATTCATGGAATTGGGGATGGGGTCCAGGATGGTGGAATCCCGCTCCACCGAGACCGGGATGGGGTCCCGGATGGGGTCCGGGATGGAGACCGGGCCCGGGAGCTATAGCTTCATGGAGCCCGAACGGGAACAGACCGGCTGCCCCGAGACCGGGATGGAGCGGAACGACTCAGCGCAGAGGAGGAAATATTGCTGCAGGTGCTCCAAATGGAAATATAGGTCGTCAGGGTGGCAATATCAGAGGTTCTCGTGTAGGTCAGCAGCAACCTGTTCGTGGTTCTAACTTCGGTTCACCTTCTACCGGGGTCGTAAATAATAATGGCAGATGGCAATATAATACGTCACGTGTCACAGGACAACGGAATCCGGGTGTAGTGGTGCAACCGGGAAGGAATCAGCAAGGTACTCCCAACCGAGGTACAGTCTCTTCCTCTTCCTCATCACAAAATAAGCCCGCTGTGAATAATAATAGAGGCAACAATTCAGGAAGCAGTAGCAATCGCTCTACTTTTAATTCTTCAAGTTCTAATAATCGTTCATACGGTAACAGCACGTCTCGTTCCATTGGTGGAGGCAGCCGTTCAACCGGTGGAGGCAGCCGCAGCAGTGGCGGAGGCGGAGGCGGTAGACGTCGATAATTTCGGAATAATAATTAAAAACTTTGTCGGCAATGGTATATATTATAAAAATGCCGTGCCGACAATAGTTTAATTAAATATGGATTTAAAAATGAAGAAAACAATAATATTAATGACACTTTTGGCCGGCTGTTTTGGAATTAGCCACGCACAGAGTGCATTAGGAGCCTATGGGATATCCCAACCTGATTTAAAAGGGACTGCCCGATTTATGGGTATGGCAGGAGCTTTCGGTGCTTTGGGAGGTGATTTGTCAACTCTTTCACAGAATCCGGCCGGTATAGGTGTCTATAGGAGTGGTGATGTCGGCTTTACACTCGATCTTGATCTGCAAAATTCATCCACGATAAATGAGGGCATGAAATATAGCATGGATCAGACTAAATTTTATCTCAATAATATTGGTGCTGTATTGACTTTGAGATTGCCGAGCAAGTCATGTCCAAACCTGAATTTCGGATTCACTTATAACAAGGGAGCGTCGTTCAATCGCTTGTACGGAGGAAACATCAATAGTTTGAAAAACTCTATGAGTAATTATATAGCCGGGATAGCTAATGGAGAACAACTCAGCGTTGAGGAAGTTAGCTGGTATGAAGGGATAGATCCTTATAACCCGGGTCCCGGGAATTATGCAGCTCCCTGGCTTGCTATATTGGGTTATAATTCCTTGTTAATAACTCCGCAATATGATTCAAACACCGGAAGAGACAACTGGTATGGACTATGGGATAATGACTCTATGACCGGTCAAAACACAAATGGGTCGGGTAGTTTCGTCATGCAGGAATCCGGGGCTGTAAATGAGTTTAATATAGCATTCGGAGGTAACATTGCCAATGTGTTGTATTGGGGTATGAATTTTGATATCATCAATATGAATTACAGGCTCTCAAGTGTATGGGGAGAGAATCTTAATAATGCATTGGTTCCGGATAAAAATGACAATCTATACCGTGGGCAAGCTAATTGGAATCTAAACAGCCTATATAGCCTTTCAGGCACCGGTTTCAACTATCAATTAGGATTTATTCTCAAGCCGATTCAGCAATTCAGATTGGGTTTCGCCTTCCATACTCCTACATGGTATAATCTTAATGAAGAATTTTTCGGTTCAGTTAATTATCAATTTGGAGAGAGCGGGTCAGGTTATGTAACGACTAATGACGGAATCCCCGGGTATAATAGCTACAGTTTTAGAACTCCTTGGAAGATTATTGCAAGTGCTGCAGGAGTTTTGGGGAATAATTTGATCGTTTCGTTCGACTATGAATGGGCCAATTATGGGAAGATGCGTTTTACTGAGACATCTTACTATTATGACGGCTATGATTGGGATTATGATCCATGGGCTCCCTGGAGTGCTCCTTCAGCATCCAACTATGTGAATCTTAATGATCCCTTCGGATATGAGAATAGCGATATTGCAACCTATTACAAATCTTCGAACACATTTAGAGTAGGAGTGGAGTTCAAACCCATCTCAAATTTCAGTATCCGGGCAGGATATAGTCATGTCTCTTCTCCGGTAAGAAAAGAAGCTAAAAATAATCAAGAGATTATATATACATCAGGGCTGACTCCCAGCTATAGATTTGACAACTCCACGAATTATGCAACTTGTGGATTAGGGTATCGTTATCGCCATTTTTATGTTGATTTAGCCTATGTCTATAAACATATGAGCTCTACATATCATGCCTATACTCCCGATTTGCCGACACCTGAGAATCCGAATCCACTTTCTTCTCCTCAGGCAAAAGTGGGTCTAAATAATAGTCAGGTTGTTCTCTCAATGGGATATAGATTTTAATTAGGATGTAGGTATCCGGGTCAGATTACAAACCAATTAATTAATAGTTAATTTCTAAATTTTAGTGAGCAGAAGAGAAGGTTTTGATGCTATTCTTGTGGCATAAATGAAATTGGAATCACCCTCTTTAAGCTGAAGGGATTTTCTTAAATCGTCAGAAGTCACGGGATAGTTTCGAGATATCACAGAGGCCGGAAATCCTTTCAAGGATTTCCGTTCTTTTTTTGTTATGAAATGTTCAAACAGAGTAACTCTTCCGGGAAATTCAAAAGGTAGATCCGGTGTTATGAAAAGATGGGAAGAGGAATCTAATTTTTTTGCATTATATTTCTGACATATATTTTTCCAAGGTGCAATTTTCATCACAATTGCGGAGGGTTCAAGCAGATAAATACCTTCTTGAAAATCAGACTCCGCTGCCATAGGAAGTTTCTCATCCCCGGGGTCATCATTTTGAGATATTGAAGAAATAATATTGCCGTCATTATCGAGATTGATAGCTTCCAATGAGAAAGATTCAGCATTTTTACGAAGCTCAATCAAAAGTTCTTTACATTCTCCTTTTACGCCAACTGCCTTAATTGAACTTACGTTTTGAAAATCTTTCAATGTTTGAGTAATATCCAGGAGGGGAGAGGCCTTTATAATAACTCGATTGGCTTTATTTAGCAAGAGGTCTTGATTTGTTAAGATGTCAGGAGCACAATCGCGAAGATTATAGATTCGTTTGTTTTCGTTCCTACGAGAAGGATCCACAAATATAGCATCGAAATGTCTGCTTGTTTCTTTAAGAAAATTTAGAGAATCGGCATTAATCACAGTAATATTTGGTCTTTGACACACTTCGGAATTATGTCTTAAAATTTCAGCTTTAAAAGCATCGAGTTCAATAGAGGTGACATCAATATTTTTCTTCGCGAAAGAGAGAGAGTCGATACCGAGACCGGCTGTCATGTCAAGTATGGATTGCTCGTTTGTCAAAAGAGATGAATGATATGAAGCGATAGCTTGATGAGAAGCTTGTTCCCCACTTATCAAGTCGGGAAAAAGGAACCTATCATACTCTAAAAATGATGCTAATTTTGATTTTGTTTTTTGACGATTTTCAATCTGTGTAACAGCAAAATCGAAGTCAAAATCTTTTGATAATTTTTTTTTCGACAATCTGAGAACCATAGGATTGTCGGATGAATATTGCTTTATAAAAGCATAAAATTGATCAGGTTGGAAATACATGTAGACAAAATTAGCAATAAAAGGAGAAATTTTTGTAATTTTGGGAATAAATTACTAAAAGGATGAGGTTTCACCCACTATATATATGGATTATAGTTCTTTTGTTTTCAGTTCTTTCATTAGAAAGAGCCGAAGCTAAGGCTGCCGGAGAAAAGAAGTTCACGGTAGTTATAGATGCCGGACATGGAGGCAAGGATATCGGCGCAACAGATAATGGAGTGATGGAAAAAAATATCAATCTCAAGGTTGCCAAGCAATTAGAGAGTTTGATTAAAAAGAGGATGAAAGAGGTCGACGTAGTAATGACGCGGACATCCGATACCTATCTCACTCTTCAACAGAGGGCTGACAAAGCTAATAAGAGCCAGGGAGATTTGTTTATATCAATCCATACAAACTCAGCAGACAGAAAGAACAAGAATAGAAAAAATCTTGAAGGTAGTTCAGTCTATACTCTTGGTCTTCACAAAGATGAGAATAATCTCGAGGTGGCAATGCGAGAAAATTCAGTTATAGAACTCGAACAGGATTACCAAGAGAAATATAGCGGGTTTGACCCGATGAAAGATGAGAGCTACATTATTTTTGAAATGGCTCAGAAACATAACCTCAGTCAGAGTATCAAACTTGCAGAAGATATAGAAAAGCAGTTAGTTAAGTCAGGCCGTAAGGATAGGGGAGTGCATCAGGCAGGTTTTTGGGTTTTATGGGCTACAGCCATGCCATCTGTTCTGGTTGAACTTGATTTTATTTGTAATCCGGTTTCAGCCAAATATATTTCCTCAGACAAAGGGGCAAAAGAGCTTGCCGAAGCTATCTACAAGGCTATTGAAGGATATGAGAAAAATTGGAATAGATCCCAGAGGAGGAATGTGAATCAAGAACTTTCAGACACGTATTTATCAGGAGAAACTTCTGAACTTGAAGACACATATGTGATCTCTTCATCTGTTTCTGTTGCCAAGGGGAGAGTCAGAAATCATCAACCTTCTCAAAAAATCAACCAAGGGGTCAAAGAGAGAAGAAGAAGATCTGTTCGCTCCAAAGAGCTTTCCCTTAACAAATCTTTTGAAACAGATAATCTCTATTTCCCGGAAAGAAGGAATTATGCTGAAGTAGCTATGTCGGTGAATGAAGAATTAGCCCAAGTTAATAATTCCGGTAAAGATGTAGCTTTGAATAGTAAGGAGGCTAAACGAAAAGAAAAAGAGGCCAGAAAGAAAGAAAAGGAAAGGGAGAAGCAAGAAAAGAAAAAAAGGCGTGAGGCAGCCCATAATGCTAAGTTGAATAAGCTGATCACGGTATATAAAATCCAGATATTGGCCTCCACAGATTTATTAGGTCAGAATAATGCTCGTTTTTGCGGCCTTTCTCCTGTGACAGCTTCCAAAGAGAATAATCTTTACAAATATTATTATGGAGAAAGCACAGACAAGGAGGAACTTGAAAAGGTTTTAGCCGATGTCAGAAAAAAGATACCGGATGCTTTTATTGTATCAGGCAAGAAAAGTGTGACTAAATAATAGAATAGAAATAAAAGAAAATATAAAGGAAAATGAAAAAGATTTTCACTAAAGAAGTTATAATAGGTCTATGTGTGGCAGTCGCTATTTTGATACTTTGTTTTGGGATAGAATTTCTTAAAGGTATTAATTTATTTAGACCTGCCAATTTCTACATAGCTCAGTATGAAAACGTTTCAGGATTGGAAGTTGCAGCTCCGGTCTTAGTCGACGGTTTTAAAGTGGGACAGGTAAGAGAAATCAACTTCAACTATGAAAATCCGGGAAAAATTGAAGTATTGTTAGCATTAAATAAAAACCTACACTTACCTGTTGATTCCAAGGCGCTAATAGAGAGCACGTTGTTGAGTGGCAGTTATATAGAGATACAATTGGGTAATAGTCAGGAGTTGATACCGGTAGGTGGCTTTGTGGAAACAGATACATCTTCCGATTTAATGGGAACACTTAGCGAAGAGATATTACCGGCTGTAGAGTCCATAATGCCTAAGATTGATAGTTTGTTGCTGTCAGTTAATAGATTGGCATCAGATCCGGCTCTAATGGCTTCTATCAAGAATCTTGAAACTATCACAAATAATGTTTCATCCGCCAGCAGAAACCTTGATTTGATTATGCAGAGACAAGTGCCCGGTCTTATCACTAATGCAAATATGGCAGTTGCCAATCTGGATACTATTACTTCCAACCTCTCATTGCTGTCGGCTGAACTCAACAAATTGCCGTTGAATCAAACGATGGAAAATGTCAATGGAATGACTGCCAATCTTGTGAAATTCACAAATAATCTGAACAATCCTAACTCCACATTAGGAGAATTGACTCAGGATTCAGAACTTTATAATAAATTAAACCGTCTCACAGCTGATATTGATTCATTAATTATAGATATCAAAAAGAATCCAAAAAGATATATCAGCATAAAACTTCTTTAAAGGAGGTTAAGAGGATTAAGTATTTATCGAAACTGTTGAATTCAAATCAAAGGGAAAAATTAGCCTTCAAAAGTTTCAATTATACAAAGATTGGAGAATGAACTATAGAAAATTTTTTCAATATTTAATTAGTTTCCTATTAGTAATTGTTCCCATTCAATCTTATTCACAAAGTATTGAAGCAGAAGGATCTAATAATGGGAAAGATTCAGAGGCGGGACAACGCAATGATTCTGTCTATATTGCTTCATTGTTAGACTCCTTGGAGAATGCGAGGCTTAGCGAGGCTAATGTGAGGATGGAACTGGAACAGCTTCGCTATAGAACTATGTCGGCTGATTCTTTAAAAAGAGCTGAACAAAGAAACCGCATAGACTCTTTAAGAGCTTTTACTGTTGGTATACCGGTTATTGTTGAGGAGGACACTCTTTTTGAATTCTACAGTAAAAGAGGCGGTTATACTCCGGTGCAAAGAGCAGCAATGGCTTCCGCCGCAATTCTGAATCTGTCAAAACGTTTTAATCTGCATCCGGACTCTGTATATATTGATAATACAGACAATGTATCTGATATAATGTATGAGAATGAGGTAATCACTTCATTCACAGACCAGGATGCGATATGGGCGGGGATGCCGCAGGATTCTCTTGCAGTAAAAAACCTACAAATTATTGTAAATGAGCTGGCCAAGCTTAAAAGTGAACATAGTTTTTGGCTATTGGTGCAACGTATCGCTCTATTAATACTTGTCATTGCCGGTCAATATTTCTTATACAAGATAACGAAATGGCTGTTCCGCAAACTAAACAGACGGATTGAGGGGATGAGGGATACAAAATTGCATCCCATCATGATACAGAACTATGAATTGCTCGACACAGCTAAACAGGTGAAACTCATAGAATTTCTCGCCCTTATAGGTTTCTATGGAGTAATAGCAATCCAATTAGTGTTTACAGTTCCGTTAATCTTTTATATTTTCCCGCCCACAAAGGCTCTTGCCTATACTCTTCTGGGATATATCTGGTCACCGGTGAAGGGGATATTGATAGGAATTGTTGATTATATTCCGGACCTTATAACTATCATCATAATCTGTATAGCAATCAGATATCTGATAAAACTTTTTAAATATCTGAGTAATGAAGTTGCAACAGAAAGATTGAAGATTCCGGGATTCTATCCGGATTGGGCACATCCTACCTTCAATATAATAAGATTCCTGTTATATGCATTTATGATAGCTATGATTTATCCCTACTTGCCGGGCTCGGATAAAGGAGTATTTCAAGGAATATCGGTTTTTGTGGGTTTGATTATCTCCTTAGGATCGAGTACGGTTATTGGAAACGTGATAGCAGGGTGGGTCATTACTTATATGCGACCTTTTAGAAAAGGAGATAGAATAAAGCTTAACGATACGGTGGGTGATATAATAGAAAAGACACCGTTGGTGACAAGAATTAGAACAGCCAAGAATGAGATAGTGACTATGCCGAATTCGTTCATAATGTCATCCCAAAGTATAAATTATTCTCGTTCGGCACATGAATTCGGGCTTATTCTCCATGCAGAGGTGACAATCGGTTATGATGTGCCATGGCGTCTTGTTCATCGTATGTTGATAGAGGCTGCCCTAAAAACAAAGGGAATCTTAGAAGAACCGCGTCCATTTGTTTTGGAAACCGGACTGAATGATTGGTATCCTGTTTATCAGATCAATGCCTACACTCGGGATGCACAAAATATGGGACCTATTTATTCGGAACTTTTCCAAAATATACAAGACAGATTTAATCAGGAGGGAGTTGAAATTATGTCGCCTACATACATTGCAACTCGTGATGGGAATGCTTCGACAGTAGTGACAGATCCTTTTAAATAAAATTGAGTAAATAAAAAATAAATGCCAATGAAAAAAAGAATATTGCTGATGGGAACATTGGTTCTGCCTTTATTAATTTCTTGCGATGGGAAACAGCAAGAAGAAAAAATAATTGATAAACCTAAGGTTGAAATTAAGGATGGGATGATGACCCCCGAGATCCTTGAAGCATTCGGAAGAATTTCAAGCCCTCTTGTTTCCCCCGATGGCTCAACTGTTATCTTCACATTGTCATACGAAGATGTGGAGGAGAATAAATCTAACGCAGAGATTTATAAAATGAAGGTTGACGGTTCTGATTTGGAACGTCTCACTGTCACAGCTTCCTCAGAATCAAATGTTAGATGGATAGATAATGGAGAAAAGATTGTATTCCTGAGGAAAGACAAAGAGCTTAAAAGCCCGCAAATATTCGTAATGAATGTGGATGGCTCGGGCGAAAAGAGACTCTCGGAAGTTAAGAATGGTATAGAATGTTTTGAAATATCTCCTAATGGACAAAAGATCATATATGCCAGCGCGATAGACGATTATAACAAGAAGGATGAAGAACTCTTCAAGGGATTGCCAAAAACCTCCGGAAGAGTTGTTGATGATTTGATGTATAAACATTGGGATGAATGGGTTACAAGCATCCCGCATCCATTTGTTGCCGATTTCACCGACGAAGGGATAAAGAATGCAAAGGATATTATGGAGGGAGAGCCTTTCGAATGTCCCATGCGGCCATTTGGAGGATCTGACGCTTTTGCCTGGGCACCGGATAGCAAATCATTAGTTTATGTGTCTCGAAAATTGAAAGGTAAGGATTATGCTTTCTCCACTGATAGCAATATTTATCATTATGACATTGAATCAGGGAGCACAAAATGTCTGACAGAAGGAATGGAAGGTTATGACACTAATCCTGCATTTTCTCCTGATGGAAGCAAGTTAGCATTCTTGTCGATGGCAACCCCGAAATATGAAAGTGATAAGAAAAGATTGATGATTCTTAATCTTCAATCGGGAGAAATGACTGATTTAACATCAGAATGGGCTTATTGGCCGGAAGAAATTGTGTGGAGTCCTGAAGGAGAATTTATTTGGTTTGCAGCTTATTATGAAGGGACAGAACCGATTTTCAGAATAAACGTAGCCACAAAAGAAATAGAGGAGATAGCATCCGGTATATGTGATTTTGCCGGTGTTTGTCCTATCTCTTCAACGTCAGCCGTAGCTTTGCGTCATTCCATGCGTTCTCCTAATGAAGTGTGCAAGGTGACCATGGGTGAGGAAGTTAAAGATATCACTTCAATAAACGCAGAGTTGCTGGCTAACTTAAAATTGGGAGAAGTGCAGAAAGTGATGGTTCCGACCACTGATGGAAAAGAGATGCTTTCTTGGATTATCCTTCCTCCCGATTTTGATCCTGAGAAGAAATATCCTGCAATTTTATATTGCCAGGGAGGTCCGCAAAGCGCAGTAAGCCAATTCTGGAGTTACAGATGGAATTTTATGATTATGGCAGCCAATGGTTATGTTATCATAGCTCCCAATCGTCGCGGAGTACCAGGCTTCGGAGAGGAATGGAACAGACAAATATCCGGTGATTATGGTGGCCAGAACATGAAAGATTATCTATCAGCGGCCGACTTCATAGGAGCTCAACCATACGTAGACAAATCTAAGATTGCTGCTATTGGTGCAAGTTATGGTGGTTTCTCAGTATATTGGCTTGCAGGACATCACGAGGGTAGATTCGCAGCATTGATTGCTCATGCGGGTATATTTAATCTTGAAGCTCAATATCTTGAAACTGAGGAAATGTGGTTTGCTGATTTTGATTTAGGTGGACCTTACTGGGAAAAGAATAATCAGGTAGCTCAAAAGACATATTCAACATCTCCTCACCTTTTTGTGAATGATTGGACAGCTCCTATTTTAGTGACTGTAGGTGAACTGGATTACAGGATTCTTGCCTCTCAGGGTATGATGGCCTTTAATGCTGCAAAAATGCATGGTCTTGAGGCTGAGATGTTAGTGTTCCCTGATGAAAATCATTGGGTCTTGAAGCCACAGAACGCAATATTATGGCAAAGAGTATTCTTCAGATTCCTTGATAAATACTTAAAATAAGGATTTTAATAGCAAATTGAATTACAATATAAGCAGGGGCATCAGGATTTGTAGTCAGAATCCGATGCCTCTTCTTTTTTTGGAAGGCGACCAGGGAAAAAGTTTCTTTAGGATATCAGGCCTGTTTATCCTTATCAAATCATTCTTGATAGCCTCTTTTTCTTCCGGTTTATACCAAAAGAAGAGACGACGTTGTGCTTGTTTCTCTTTATCAGAGGTAGCAACATAAATTTGTTCTCCGGTATAGGGATGAATTCCTGAATAAAATATTTCAGAAGCTAAAGTCATTGGAGTAGGAGTGAAATCTTGCACTTGCTCAAGCCTATAATTCATGTCGCGAGTCTCGAGCGCCAATTCAGCCATATCTTCTATGGTTGAGCCCGGATGTGAAGAAATAAAATAGGGTATAAGTTGCTGCTTTAGTTGATATTTCTCATTTATATCATCAAAAATTTTCTTAAATCGTCGGAAGAGATAAAAGGATGGTTTTCTCATTAGATTCAAGACTTTATCAGAAGTATGTTCAGGAGCGACTTTCAACCGTCCGCTTATATGATTTTTTAATAGATCGGATATGTAATCTTTATTATTTTTTTCGATTCTCTTGTTGTCGGTAGGTGCCAGGGCAAGATCATATCTCACTCCACTTCCGACAAAAGCTTTTTTTACTCCCTGAACTTGATTTACTGCTCTGTAAATTTCTAAAAGTTTGGAGTGATCTACATTTAGATTCTTACATATAGAGGGATGAAGACAAGAGGGTTTTCGGCATTTCTTGCATATATCTTTGTTTATACCTCCTAAAGAATACATATTAGCTGAGGGGCCACCCAAGTCAGAGATATACCCCTTAAAGTCACTCATTCGCGTCACATTTTCCGCTTCTTTAATTATTGAATCTTTGGAACGAGACGAGATGAATTTACCTTGATGTGCAGAAATAGTGCAAAAGGCGCAACCTCCGAAACAGCCGCGGTGAAGAGTGATTGAATGACGAATCATTTCGTATGCAGGGATGATTTTCCCTTTATAACGTGGATGCGGAACTCGGGTAAATGGCAACGAATAGATTGCATCCATTTCTTCCTGAGACAAGGGAGGATGCATGGGATTTATACGAATCATTCTCCCCCCTGTGGATTGCCATAATGTTTTACCCTCATATTTGTTGGATTCTTCTTCAACAATTTTGAAATTTTCCGATTGATATTTTTTATTTTTCAAACAATCTTCAAAACTATGTAGGATGATATCCTCTTTTTGGGGAGATTCCTTCGAAAAGAAAACAGTTTGCCGTATATCTGTTATTTCGGAAATCTTCTGACCGGCTGCTATCCTGTCAGCAATTTCTTTCATAGTTTTCTCACCCATTCCATAGCAAATCATATCAGCCTGAGAGTCTGCCAGAATTGAAGGACGAAGTTTGTTTTGCCAGTAATCATAATGGGAGACTCGTCTGAGAGATGCTTCGATGCCACCTGCAATTACAGGAATTTCAGGATATAAATCTTTTAGGATTTTAGAATATACAATTGTTGGATAATCCGGTCTCATTCCATGTTTGCCGCCGGGAGTATATGCATCATCATGACGAAGTCGCCGGCCGGCAGTGTAATGATTCACCATCGAATCCATGGCACCTGCAGAAACCCCAAAGAATAGACGGGGTTTACCTAATTTTTTGAAATCACGCAAGTCATCTCTCCAATTAGGTTGAGGTACAAAAGCCACTTTATAACCGGCATCTTGGAGCACTCTCCCTATAACGGCTGCCCCGAAAGAGGGATGATCTATGTATGCATCCCCGGAGAATAGAATTATATCCGCTTGTTCCCATCCCAAACGTTCCATTTCATCCTTGGAAGTTGGGAGAAAATATTTTTTATTAATTTCAGTCATTTATGGCTCGGCTGCAGTGATCACATCTTTTTCTGATTTAACGGCGAGAATGTCTTGAAGTTCCACGAGTTCTTTCTTTAGTTTGGCAGCCGTTACGAAATCAGTCTTTTTGGCTGCTCTGAGCATCTCTTCAGTGACACTTTCAATTCGTCTTTTCAGTTCGTCGGTTGACATATACTCGATAACAGGATCAGCGGCCATCCCCATTTGATGTTCCTCCTCAATGTAGAATTTTGGTTGAGGCTTTGAGGCCTGTTTGGCTTTGGCTGCTCGTTTTTCCACAGGAGTTGTAGGAGATTGTTTAGGAGCAACTTCTTCCCCTCCATAAAGCGTTATAAGTTCCCTTGCAGAGGATTTCTTCACAATTGGAGTTGGAATTATGCCATTCTTTTCATTATAGAGAATCTGTTTGGCCCGTCTTCTTTCAGTTTCATCGATGGTGCGTTGCATGCTGTCTGTAATCTTATCGGCATACATAATTACCTTACCATTTACATTTCTTGCTGCACGACCTGCTGTCTGGGTTAGTGATCTGTGGTTTCTCAAGAACCCTTCCTTGTCAGCATCAAGAATTGCCACCAGGCTCACTTGCGGGAGATCGAGCCCCTCTCTAAGCAGATTTACGCCGACCAAGACATCATATTTACCATCTCTGAGATCCTCAAGTATACGGATGCGTTCAAGAGTGTCAACATCACTATGAATATAAGCGCTGCTAACTCCCCATTTCCTGAGATGAGAGTCGAGCTCTTCTGCCATTCTTTTTGTGAGGGTTGTCACCAAAACTCTTTCATCCTTTTCGATTCTGAGGCGTATCTCTTCCATCAGATCGTCGATTTGGTTCATTGTTGGCCTTACAATGATTTCAGGATCCAAAAGACCTGTGGGTCTGATCACTTGTTCTGTGAAAACTCCTTCACTTTGAATAAGTTCATAGTCGCCGGGAGTGGCGCTTACATATATTTTCTGAGGCGTCAGTGAATCAAATTCATCAAATTTCAGAGGACGGTTATCTATGGCCGCCGGAAGACGGAACCCATATTCAACAAGATTCATTTTTCTTGAAAGGTCACCTCCGTTCATCCCTCTGATCTGAGGTATCGTGACATGACTTTCATCAATAATAGTTATAAAATCCCGCGGGAAATAGTCTAACAGACAGAAAGGTCTCATCCCGGGCTCTCTTCCGTCGAAATATCTGGAGTAGTTTTCAATTCCTGAACAATGACCAATAGATTTCATCATTTCCATATCATAGGAAACTCTCTCTCTAAGACGGTCGGCTTCTAACAATCTTCCCTCTTTAGCAAAGAAATCACATTGTTTCCCTAAATCTAAGGCAATCTGATCTAATGCCGACCCCATTCGTTCCTGAGTGGTGACAAATATGTTTGCCGGATAGATTTTAAATCCTTCCAATGATGAAAGTGTCAGTCCCGATAAAGGGTCCACAGTCTGAATTTTTTCAATTTCATCGCCCCAGAATACCACTCTGAGTTGAATTTCTTCAAACGAAAGCATAATATCAAGAGTGTCTCCTTTCACTCTGAATTCTCCCGGAGCAAGAGTTATTTCCGATCTTGAATATAGTGCATCAACCAGTCGTCTCATCAATGTGTTACGATTGATTTTTTGACCTGTTTTAATTTCAATTACACTTTGAGAGAAATCTTCCGGGTTTCCCATGCCATAAATACAACTGACACTGGAGACCACAACTAAATCGCGTCTTCCGGAAAGTAAAGAAGCGACAGTTGCCAAACGTAGCCTCTCGATCTGATCATTGATCATCAGATCCTTTTCAATATATTTATCGTTTGAGGGAATATATGCTTCCGGCTGGTAATAATCATAATAGCTAACAAAATATTGGACTGAATTCTCAGGGAAAAATGTCTTGAATTCCGAATATAATTGAGCAGCCAAAGTCTTGTTATGGGAAAGGATAAGAGCAGGTCGTTTCACTTCTTTGATGACATTGGCCATTGTGAAAGTTTTCCCTGATCCGGTCACTCCTAAAAGTGTCTGGTGAGGGTTGCCTGCTTCAATTCCCTTTACGAGTTCTGCAATAGCTTCCGGTTGATCCCCCGTGGGTTGATAATCTGATGTTAACTTATATTCCATTATAAGAAGAGTAAACTGCAAATTTAGTAAAAGAGGGTTAAAAAACCTCAGTAATAATATTAAATGACAATATTTGTGCCAAAATACTCGAATAATCATTTAAAAAAAGTTACCTTTGCATTATAATATAAATTAGAATCTATGAGAAAAAATATTGTAGCGGGCAACTGGAAGATGAATACAGTTCTCGAAGAGGGAGTGGAATTGGCAAGTCAGGTAAACGACCTTTTAAAAGAGAAGAAAGCTAATTGTGATGTAATAATCTGTGTGCCATTCACTCATTTGGTAAGCGTTAAAGGTGTAATTGATGAGCCATTGAAGCTTGGTGCAGAAAATTGTTCAGAGCATGCCAAAGGAGCATACACGGGAGAAGTGAGCGCTGCTATGGTGAAATCCACCGGAGCTTCACATGTAATCCTCGGGCATAGTGAAAGACGTCAATATTTTGGAGAAAACAATGAACAATTGTTAAAGAAGACAAAATTGGCTTTGGAAAATGGTTTGACCCCTATTTTCTGCGTTGGTGAAGTGCTTGAGGAAAGAGAGAACGGCACATATAACGAAGTGGTTAAAGGTCAGGTTGAGGCTCTTTTCGAATTGAGCCCTGAAGATTTCGGAAAACTTGTGATAGCTTATGAACCGGTTTGGGCAATCGGTACCGGAAAAACAGCCACCGCAGACCAAGCCCAAGATATGCATGCTCATATTCGCAAAGTTATAGCTGACAAATATGGCAAAGAAATAGCTGACAACACATCTATTCTTTATGGAGGTTCCTGCAAGCCAAGTAATGCCAAAGAGCTTTTCAGCAAGCCGGATGTTGACGGCGGACTGATTGGAGGCGCATCTTTGGAGGCTCCTTCATTCATGGGAATAGTGGAGGCTTTTGATTAAGAACTGTTCTAAAGTCGAATGAAGAAAATTCTGACTCTTATATTGGCATTATCCTTTGTCTGTGGTTATTCACAGACAAAGGATACTCTCAATGCTATTCAACAGATAATAATGAATTCAAACGGGATGATTGAGATAGATATCCCGCAACCGATTGTTGCTTCTATTCTACAACCACCCGCAGGCAGAAAAGCAGGTCTGGAGTTAAAATCCGGGATTAATAAAATAGCCGGTTATAGAATTCAGGTTTTCAGTGATGGCAGAAATCAGAGCACTCTTGAAAACAGAGCCAAAGCGAGAGGAAATATGATCTTATCAAAATTTCCAAAATATAAAGGCCAGATTTATACATATTCAAGTTCTCCAAATTGGTTTACAAGAGTCGGTAATTTCCGGACAGCAGCTGAAGCAAATAGTGCATTGACAGAACTGAAAAAAGCATTTCCAAATTTTTCATCTGAGATGAGAGTGGTGAAGAGCCAGATAGTTGTGATTAAATAATGGAAGAATCTAAGGAAAAATTAATTTCTGAAATAGCCGGACACTATAAGGAAATTCTAAGATTGTTAGGCGAAGATACCGATCGAGAAGGCCTTCTTCAAACTCCTCAAAGGGCTGCTAAAGCTCTTTATTCTATTATGGAGGGTTACACACAATCGGCAAAGGAAATTGCTTCGCGTGCAATATTCGAACATGACGGAAAGGGGATGGTAATTGTAAAAGATATTGAGTTCTACAGTATGTGTGAACATCATATCTTGCCATTTTTTGGCAAAATAAGTGTCGGTTATCTGCCCAAGGGTAAAATATTAGGTCTTTCGAAGTTAGCCCGGATTGTCGACGTTTATGCAAAAAGATTGCAGGTGCAAGAACGTCTCACTAAACAGATATGTGACTCTATCTCAGAAATTATCCCTAATGAGGGGGTGATTGTTGCTTGTGAGGCTGAACATTTATGCATGAAAATGAGGGGAGTTGAAAAACAGGATTCAGCTACTGTAACCTACGAAGCAACAGGAAATTTTTTGACTAACCCGTCTTTAAGGAAAGAATTTTTAGAAAGTTTAAAATAATTGGGTCGCTGCAATAAGTTGTAACCACCATCCTTAATGATACCGTGGAATTCCATCTCTCATTGATGAGAAATAGGGAGATGGAAATTCAAAAGACTTGACAACTTTCATACCTTTTTTTCAATTAACAAACCATGAATAAGGCGGACTCTATAATAGAGGAAATGACTTCTCTATATAATGAGGAACAGTCTGCCCATCTTTCGCGTTTTTTCAAGACGGCCCAAGGCGAATATGGAGAGGGGGATAGATTTCTCGGAATAAAAGTGCCTTCAACCAAAGAAATTGTAAAGAAATATCGAAAGGAGATTTCTACGACTGACATAGAAAAATTGTTAAATTCTGAATGGCATGAGATAAGGCTTGCCGGTTTTCTCCTGTTGCTGGAACTCTATAAAAGTTTTCTTAAAGAAAAGAAAATAGATCAAGTCCAATCTTTGGTAAACTTTTATTTGGATAATATAGATAAAGGGAATAATTGGGACCTTGTTGATCTGGTGGCTTATAAAATCCTTGGCGAGTATATTCTCAGGAACAGGGGAAGGGAAATGATTTTATTAGATTTAGCTGACAAAGAGGGATTTCTATGGCATCAGAGAGTGGCGATTGTATCCACTTTTGCTCTCATAAGAGCCGGACAATTTGATGTGACGTTTCAAATTGCAGAAAAATTTCTGAATCATCCACATGACCTTATTCATAAGGCCACCGGATGGATGCTCCGAGAAATCGGCAAAAGGAGCGGAAAGGAAGAATTGGTAAGATTTCTGGAAAAACATAAATCTACAATGCCGAGAACAATGCTCCGTTATGCGATAGAGAAATTTCCTGAAGAGGAAAGAAAGTATTATTTGAGTAAATAATTTAGGCTAAATTGGTCGGAATTTCCGAGGAATAATCCATCAGCTGTTCTCCCGAATGCAACAGAATCAACAAATTTTCTGTCTACCTTTTATGGCAAATAAGAGCCAAGTCAGAAGCAGTCAGTAGCATTAAAGCTAAAAATACCTCCTAACCCTATTTAAAGGGTCTTTCCTTTTAAATGAGTCTAATCTTAAAATGTTTTTTAAGTCAATTTTATTAATTTTACGCAAAAGAGAAATATAATGGGAGATTTTGCAGAATTGATAGATAAAGCGGCTTTGATCTGCGTCACTAAACATCAGGGACAAAGGGATAAAGCCGGAGCGGCCTATTTTCAACATCCTATGAGAGTGGCAATGAAATGTGAAAAAGATGAAGAAAAAATAGTTGCCTTGCTTCATGATACTATTGAAGATACTGATGTTACTCCGGAATGGTTAAAACAACAGGGATTTTCAGATACAATAATTGAAGCTATTTTGTCGGTAACCCATAAACACGGAGAAGATTATCAGGAATTTGTTGCAAGAGCTAAGAAAAATCCAATTGGTAGAATAGTAAAGATACATGATCTGGAAGACAATCTCAATGTCTTAAGGCTTAGTGAGATTACCCCTGAAATGGCCGCAAGACTGACTAAATATCTCAAAGCATTGGAATACCTAAAGTATTAAATGATGAAGAAACTTGAAATAAAAAGTATATCGGCTCCTGTCATTGGAATATCAAGATTCAGATTAGGCACTGACGGAGAAGGGATCACTACTTTGGTTGCTTTTCAAGGTTGCCCATTGAGATGCAGTTATTGTCTGAATAAGGAATGTTGGGAATCTGCAGATCATTTCAAGCATTACACTCCTAAGGAACTGTATGAAGAAGTCAAGAAAGATGATCTTTATTTCAGAGCAACCGGAGGTGGCATCACTTTTGGTGGTGGTGAACCTGCACTAAGGGCCGATTTTATAGTTGCTTTCAGGAAATTATGTGGTAAAGATTGGAAGATAAGACTTGAAACCTCTCTAAATGTAGAACAATCATTGATTGATAAGTTGGCTCCGGTGGTTGATGAATGGATTGCCGACACAAAAGCTGAAAGGAGTGTCGCATATAAGGAATATACCGGGGTTTATCGCCAACGGTTCCATAATAATTTTTATAAGTTGATTGATAAGACAAAAGGACATGGTATTCCAAGAGAAAGGATCACATTGAAAGTTCACATTATTCCCGGTTATGTTACGGAAGAGCAAGCCGGGGAAACGGCTGAAAACTTCAAGAAATATCAGGAGGGCTGCAAGGTTGAGATAATTCGTTATCTTGATAATGAAGAACTGGCAAAGAAAGATAAAAATACAAGAGAACGGAATGGGAAGAGAATTTGTGAAATCCTTAAAGCTCTGCGTTCTGATATAGCTAAACGTTACGGCATTGACCTTGAAGAAAGAGATTGTTCCCATAAGGGTAATTGTGCCGGTACTTGCCCTCGATGTGAGGCGGATATTGAAAAACTGGAAAAGGGACTATTGGAAAAACTTGAAAATAAGATTGAGATTTCAGAAGAAATAAAGAAAATGATTGATCAAAACAAAGATAGTAAGTCGGGAAGAGATAATGAAGAGCATATTTTACAAGGAGATGTGATTCTTCCACCCGGATTGCCGGAAAATCCCGATAATATTGAAGGTGAAATACAAGAGTTCCATGATGAACCCTTAGATGGTCAGGTTCTTCAAGGTGAACAAGTTCCCCAAAATCCGGATTTTTATCAATTCAAGAAAATTTTCTATAAGGAATGTGCCGTAGCCGGTGTTTCATTCCACATAGAACCGAATGACGAGCTATGGGATGAACTGGAGGAAGGCATGGAGGTAGCCCTGATAAGGGATAAGAATAATTCTCATGACAAACATGCAGTAGCTGTTGCACCCTTGTCGGATTATGCCGGAGATCCGGAGGATTATGATTTTGACTTTATATTCGGATATGTACCGAGAACGGAGAATAAAGAGTTGGCTACCATGATGGATGCCGGATATGCCAATAAATTTTCTGCTAAAATCACAACACTCAAGAAATATGGAAATCCTAATGACAGAATAAGGATAACCATTTTCATAGAAACTAATGAGAAAGTATTGGTGAGACCTAATTTATTAAGGGCTCAATCTTTGTCTCATTCTGAACTGGAGGATTTAACGGAACAATTAGCCCAAAAAGGTTTCTACGCAGCTCGATACGGAGGATACCCCCATTTTGATTTACAATTCCCGGATAAAGGAGAAAGAATAGTATATGTGCATGAAACTTATTATGGGGCTATTTTATACCTTATGAAAGTCGTTGCAAAGGATATAGACTGCCTTAATTTTGATGTGGATGATTATGAGTCATTGGATGATTGTGAAGCTTTTGTTATGACGAATATTATTGGGCCAATCGTGGTAAACAAAAAAGAAAATAGTTTCATTGCCTATTTACCTTTAAAAGAGTATCGAGCAACAAGCTATCTTCCGAAATCAGTATCTAAAGATTTTGAAAGTTTGTTTAATGTTGAATTGTCAAACATTATAAATTACGACATACCATTACCAGGAACTAAAGAATAGAGGAATGGAAAATTCACAAATAAGAATACAAGGCAAAGGTGCAATCCATGTTGTACCAGACGTGACCCGCCTGGAAGTAAGAGTGGAGCAATGGTTCCCCAACTATGAAAAAGGATATGCTCAGGCTAAAGAGAATTCATCTTGGATTGTCAAGATTCTTGAATACAATCATAAACCAGGGAATCTGGCCAAGACGATAAGGTTCAACATTGAGGATTTTGTTGAAAATGAATATGATGAAGATGGTAATTATATTGGCAAAAAGAAAAATGGTTTTATGTTGGAGCAAACCTTCAAGATAGATCTACCGATTGACAATTACCTCGTGAACTGTATTGTGAAAGGTGTTGGCAAATTCATTCCCAGTGCTCAAATAAACATTGAATATACGGTAAAGGATGACAGACCAATTCAGCTGAAGATGTTGGAAAGATGTATGACCGATGCTCGCGACAAGGCAAAAATAATGGCCGAAGCGTTAGGTTGTACTTTGGGTAAAGTTATATCGATAGAATATTCCCATCAGAATGTTCATGTCCATTCACAAGCCCGGAATATTCATTCCAGTTCTGAAGCAAAAGCATCAACACCGGGTTCTTTGGATATTACTCCGGATGATTTAGTTGTATCAGATACAGCTTACGTCGTTTTTGAATTAATAAATCCATAACATGAAGATAGTTAGTTGGAAAGCATGTTGTCGGTTTAGGGATAAATTCAAGGAAATCCTTGAATTAGGAGCTGACATTTATGTTATTCAAGAGTGTGAGAAACCTTCCGAAAAACATGGTCAAGAGTATATTGATGTAACTAAAAATGGTTTATGGATTGGAGACTTGGATTATAAAGGACTTATGGTCTTTTCACCGAACCCGGAAATTAAAGTTGAAATAGTAAATTGGAATCTCGAGGGTTTAAGATATTTCATTCCGGTTAAAGTTAATGATGAATTCACTCTTGTAGGTTCCTGGGCTTGCAATCCATATATTGAAGAATTCTTTAAATTCATCGATGTGGCCAAAGATCAATTGACTGATAAAACAGTTATTATCGGTGATTTGAATAGTAATCCAGTTTTCGACACAAAGAAAGGTAAGAATTCAAGGACTCATCTTATGGCAGTTGATGAATTAAGGAAACTTGGGATGGAAGATATATATCATCATAAGACCGGAGATGAGCAGGGTAATGAATCCAAAGGGACTTTTTATATGTATCGTCATGCAGATAAACCTTATCATATTGACCATTGCTTCTCTAAACCTTCATTAATCTCGTCTTTCCGAATTATGGATAGGGAGAAGTGGCTGAAATTGAGTGATCATCTCCCAATTGAAATCGAAGTAAGTATGAAAGGATGAAGATAGTCAGTTGGAATGTGAATGGGCTGAAGGCAAGATTAGAGGCAGTGAAGCGAATATCAGAAGAACTTCGGCCGACTGTGATTTGCTGTCAAAAAGTAAGGACTAAAGGGAAGAATTTTGTTACTCTGCCAGGATATTTCACGTGGTGGGGATCAATGGATGGTGGGTTAGTTGGAGGAGTTAGTGCCTTTATGAAATTATGGGAAGGTATTGAATTGGATTCATTGGCTAATGTACCGCAACCTTCAGATTGGCTATTTGATACAGGGTGTATATTGGCTTTAAACTTTGAGCATTTCATTCTTGTGAATACATATTTCCCATATTCCAATCTTTCCAATGAGAATTTTGTGAAAATAAGGCAACGATGGGATTATGAGATACATGATTATCTTGTCAAAGCTGCTAATAGAAAGCCATTGATAGTTTGTGGCGACATGAATATCGTGACTACTGATTTGGATGCGTGGGATAATGTTTCGGTAAAGAATCAAGGATGTTTTCTTGAATGGGAACATCGGAATTTCAATTCTCTATTAGAAACAACCGGATTGGTTGATTCCTATCGTTATCTTCACCCGGAAGGAAGGGATTATTCATATTTTTTCAATAATAATCCGACATATCGATTAGCCAATCAAGGGTTTAGAATTGATTATTTCCTTGTTAGTGAATCACTTATACCCTTTGTTAAGAAAACAGAAATTTTGACAGATGTCATAGAATCCACTAATAATCCAATTCTTTTAGAGATAGATTTATAAAAGTTAAATTAATGTTTTATGAATATGAGTAAAGTTGATAATGAAAATAAAATAGAAACGCTATTGAATCTAAAAAAATATCTGGCTCTTTGTGGAGAAGGAAAATGTTTTAAGATCCCAGATTATCAAAGGGGTTATATTTGGGGTAAAAAACCAGATAAAAAAGAAGAATATGAAACTGATGCCGTGACCAAAATGTGCTCTACTTTATCAGATGCTTTTAATCATTACAAAAAGAACAATATAAAGGACATTAACAGCGAGATATTTCTTCAAGGAATAACTTATTATTATGATAAAGAAAAAAATATAGTTTTAGTGGATGGTCAGCAACGCACCACATTTTTTTTTATTTTATTAAAGTATCTCGAATACCAGGGTCATTTTAAAATAAATTATCAAATAAGAGAAGATTCAAATATATATTTGCCGGCAATAAAAATTGACGCTAAAGAAGATGGAGAAGAAGAAGCTCAAGATATCTTTTTCTTCAACAGAACAATGCGAATAATAAGAGAAAAATTAAGTAATATTGATAAAAAGGAATTTTTAGAATTTATTTTAGAAAATGTTCAATTCCTTTCGGTAATGATAGAGCCCAAGGATGCAACACTCGTTTTTACCATGATGAATGGAAATAGGGCCAAGATGAAAAGTCCAGAATTGATAAAATCCGAATTATTAAGATCTTCTTCTATCACGAAAGCAGAAAATTTAATAACAGAATCGGAAAATCAAGAAATAAGAAGTAGACTGGCCAGAGAATGGGATAAATGGCTTAGATGGTGGAACAGAAAGGATGTTAAGATTTTTTATAATACAGAAAATCAGTTAGGATGGTTATTACCTTTATGGTTGGGAACAGAAGAGATTTCTTTTGATAAATTTAAGAACCTCCATAAAGTAGATTCAGTAAAGGACTCTAAATTGGAATTTCTGGATCTAAGGTTGCTTCAAAAGCGAATAGAAGATGCATTTTATGATCCTAAAACTTACAATTTCATAGGATTTATACTGCTCAGAAGTAAAGAAAAGTATGAATTCTTAAGATGGTATTTTGAATTGCTGAAAGATGAGGAATATGATAAAAGATTAAAATGTTTAAGACTATATTTTGATGGTGTCCTTATTAATATGACACATAAGGAAATTATAGACGAATTAGAATATGATCATGATGAAGGTAAATATTCAGAGAAATGGAATGACAAATCATTAGCGTTTTTAGACTCATTGAGTGCTAATGAAGGATATAATACTAATAATCAAAATAATTTAGAATATTGGCTTCTTAGAAGAAATATATTGGAAGATAATACCCAAGGTGAAAATAGAACCGGTAGGAAATTCGATTTTGAAATATGGCGAAAGAAGTCATTGGAACATATAATTCCGAAATCTTGCTTTGTTTCCGAAAGTGAATGGGAAAATGGAGCAGAAAAAGAAAAATTTATCAGAGAGAAAATCAATCCGGTAGAGATTGCTCAATTTGCTATTCGAAGACAACCTACAGAACATTCTATCGGAAATTTAGTTCTCTTATATAAGAATGAAAACTCATCCTTCGGAGCTAAGGATTTTGAAGAAAAAAAAGGAAAATTTTTTGCTAACACTGTGGATGGGTTTAAAAGTCGTCATTTATTGCATAGTGTAATGGCATTTGCAAATTCTTATTGGGACTTAGGTAAAATTGCCCAACAATTTGTGCAGGAAATAAATATCTTTTCCATACAATATGGTTTAGGTGAAAATATAGCAGATATAAAGGGATAAAAAAGGAAAATTTATGAAAAAAAGAGATTATAAGACCGGTAAGAAATATAAGATAAAGGATTTCTTCTCTGGAGAAAATGATAAAATTAATATTCCGGATTTACAAAGAGACTATTGTTGGGGAGAAAATGAAAATTTGATTAAAGATTTTATTAACAATGTTCTTTTGTTAAGCAGTCAAAAACCAGGAAGCCATATTAATCAACAAAAACCTGCCATGGGTTTGATATATGGTTATTTTCAAGAACATTTTGATTCATTTATGCAACTTTGTGATGGTCAACAAAGACTTACAACCATATTCCTCATTTTGGGTATTATCCAAAGAATGTTGGGTGGTAATTTTGAAGAAAACTTATTAATGTCAAGTTTTGAACATAAGGATGATGACCATGAACCTTATTTGAGATATAGTATCCGCGAGAGTAGTCTTTATTTTTTATCTGATTTAACCTATTATTATTTCTTGAATCCGGAATCAGAAGAGGGAGAAAATAAAACTCCCAGTGATTTCATTGTTAATCAACCATGGTTTCTTCATGAATATTTTTATGATTCAACAATAAAAAATATACTTAATACTATAGATATTGTCACGGATGTTTTATTGGCAAACAATTTTACAAAAGAAGAACTCAGGAAAATTTATGAAGAAATAGGCAACATTGAATTTTTGTATTATGATATGGGGTCAAGAGTAAACGGAGAGAAAACTTTTGTTATTATTAATACAACCGGTGAACCTCTCACATCTACTCAAAATCTGAAACCGCTTATAATAAATAAAGGTGCTGATTTAATTTCAGAAGTTGATACCGAAATTCAAAAGCGAAAAGAAATTTCTCAAAAATGGGAAGAGATGGAAACCTGGTTCTGGAAAAACCGCAATAAGAATATTGAGGAAACCGGTGATAACGGAATGAGCGCTTTTCTACATACAATATGGTTTTACAAATCACCCGATCAAAAAACAGCTTATGAGAGATATGAATGGGATAATGGAATCCATTCCAAACAAATCATGGAAGTTCATTTTGATGAAATTTATAGAATCTTTACATCGTATAGGAGACTTGTAAAATTGTTTGTTGATTTTAGAGATGGTAATAATCCAAGCCAACTTACGGCCTCCAACCTTTATGTTATAATGCCATTATTAAAATATCTTGAAAAATTTCCTGATGCTTCTGACTTTGAGCTAAGACGGGAATTTGAAATATTCAATAACATGGCACGTTATCGTTCGATTAATAGAGATTCCAGATATAACACAGCTCCAGCCTATCTTGCAATGAAGATAGTAGAAGCTCAATCAAATAAAGATACTTTTTCACTTATAAATAGAGGGTTGGAGGGTAATGAAGATTATATGGTGGAAGAACGTCATAAATTGCAATTCATAAAAAATAATGTTGTTGCATTGTCTGACAAGGATGGTCACTATGATCTAAACAGTGAAAGAAATAAGATCGAACAATCAATATGGAAGATTCAAAGTTCTCCTATTTATGGAGGTAAAATAAAAAATTTATTACAATGGTCTAGTGATGATTATGATAAATTTGTTGAACTAGCATACAAAATAGAAGAATTTTTAGTTGAACCTAAGAATAATGAAAAGAAAAGGGATTTATTCAGACGATACTTTCTAATGTTCTATAAACCACAAGACCATTTTTGGTATGGATGGAAGGAATTGAATGATTTAATATCCATACCTGGTGTATTAGATAGACTTTATGAAATGTCTGGAGAATCTTATGAGAACATAGTTAACGAAGCTCTAAATAAATATAATGATTTAAGTGATCCTTTTTACTTAGTTATTAAAGATCCTGAAATTCTTTTTAATACTAATTCGAAGAAATTCAAAAAGTTTGAGAATGGTATTATTGATATTATGAGAAGTAATAGTAATAACACATCTCATCTCTACATATATAAATGTGATACACTTAATGCGGATTTAGGTTTAAATAAGGTAGGTAAAATTAGAGTTGGAAATTTTGCATGGTCCGATTTATCAGATTATAATTTATGGATAGAAATGAATCCTGTAGAGCGTAGAATTATGTATCATACAGACTCCTATCCTGACAGACCTGATGTGCCGGAAAATATCCTCGTTAAAATTAACGAATATCTATCTAAAAATTCCGTAAGTGAAGAAACCCCACTTACGGACTTGAAAAATCTATGTGTATTTATCGATGAACTTTTAACTGAAGTCGAAAATAAGAAATTATCTTAGTGAGATTTTAATTAAATGTTTTAAAAGCCGACTCGATGGATTTTGGCGTTGATACGTTCTTTCCGGCAGAGATCGGAGATTTTGTCGATATTGATGGTTTCGTCTCCTGAAAGAATTGCATTTACTGTATGCTTACGGGCAATATTTTCAATTTCTCCACCCGACATATCAAATTTACTCGCTAAAGTTTGAGCTGATTCGGGAGAAATACCCGGCAACATTATCTCCCAAATTTTTTTACGAGCTTCAATAGTTGGCTTTTCATAACGTACTTTATAAAGGAATCTTCTTTCAAAAGCTTTATCAAGATTATTGGTAAGATTGGTAGTTGCTATCATAATTCCTTCCAGACTTTCCATTTCTTGAAGAATTATGTTCTGTATGGAATTTTCCATCTTATCGACAGCTCCGTTGGCACCTTCTTTTCTTACTCCAAGGACTGCATCTGCCTCATTGAAAAGTAATATAGGAGCCAAATCGGAATTATTACATATGCTGCGGTAGCGATCGAACAGGGATTTTATATTCTTTTCACTTTCTCCGACCCAACAACTCTTTACCTTATCAACATCAACTTTCATGATGTTTCTACCGGTCTGGCGAGCAATCTGAAAGACTGTTTCAGTTTTACCGGTTCCGGGTGCTCCGTAGAAAAGACAGCAGAACCCCTTTCTCATACCGGCTTTTTCTAATCTCTCCCGTACCCCCTTGAATCTTTCAACCGACAAAATTGAGGTTAATTCCCTTATTGAAGTTTTCTCTTCCTGATTGTAAATCAGTTCCTTTTCAGGCAAAGTAGAATACTGTATTAGATTTTTCTGTGATTTACCTATTTTAGACTCTTTGAATTCCGGAAGAAGAGTTTCTTTAGCAAAATCTGTCAATTTGAAACAATCAGTACGAGCTAACCCTTCTTCATTTACATATTCAATAAGCTTATATCTGAAAAGTTCGGATTCACCTTTGCGAAGTTCCTTCTTGCACCAAGACGGCATCCTGTTGTTATCATAGAGATTCTCAATATCGTGGAAACCTATACAGTTATCGTCATTCTCAACAAATAGATGAGACATGAATATAAACAGCATCGCGTCTTCATCGCATAAATTGAATTTGTTTAATTCTTTAGCATAGACAGAATCCTTGATTTCTTCAAGCATTTCAAAGGAGCGATCCTTAATCTTATTGTAGGAGATTTCATCGTCTTCTTTTTCCTTCATCATTTCTGAAAACTGTTCAAAAAAGGTGTTTATATCTGACACTTGTACGCGTTCAAGAGAAAAAGGTTCGTCCTTCTTAAGAGCTTCAATGACTTCCCATGGCACTCGATAGGAAATTGAATTGTTGGATTTAGAAACCTTCAGATAATTGAGGTCAACCAGAGAGTCAACATCCTTTGATAGTCGAAGAATCCTGGTGGTGCTACATCCGATAAATTCTGCTATTTCCGAAATCCTGATTCTTCCATAGCTTTTATCGATGAAAAGAGCCAAAAGAATAGCCTGTAATTCAGGTAGTTGTAATTTCTCGGATGCGAAGATTATAAAAGGAGAAGCCTTTTTTAGGAACTTATTGTCGAGATTGGAATCTTTAGCCAATTCTACTATTTGCTCGAAGGATTCCAGAATACTTTTAGGTGTCTCAATTTGAAAATCTGTAGTCTGAGGTTTATTGGATTTTTTGTTACCGGGATTTTTCAATTCTCTCATAACGATGACTTTTTGATTACACGACTATTGAGCTTTAGCGAAATCGCAATGAAAGTTTAAAGTACGTTAGCAGCTTTTGTGGAGCGAAGCGATGTAAAAAAACCAAGCTGGTTCTTGATGCTTTAGCAAAACTTTCATTGCAAAATTAAACTCAACATATATCAATCTCCGATACATCATAAATAAAATTAGAGAGAACCTGAAAATTTTTTTATCGGGTTCCCTCTTTCAAATGAAGGTTCTTTTTAATCCGGAGAATAAAAGAATATGACATCCCAATCATCCGGAGAAACCTGCAGTACTTCAAATTTACTTACCAGGCGGTGGATATTGTGTTGCTTTTCATCATCCGTTTGAGGAGCTAACTCATAAGCTGCAGGGATTTCTATTTTCCCATCTCCGGCTTTTGCACCCCATTTCCCATTCTCATCTTGAAAAACAGTCAATGGTTTCACTCCTGTGAAATTTGGTTGTATTGGCTCTTTTTCTTTGTATTGGCCTGGCCTGTGTCTTCTAATTCGTGGCATTCTATAATTTATATTAGTCCAAAATAAACTGAAATGTATATCAAACTTGCATAGAGGAAGGTGAATGTTTTAGATTTCTATGAGATTAGGAGATTGAAGGTTGGTATAATCTTCACAGCCCATAGAAATCTTTGATTTTATCTAATTTATTAAGATATTCTTTATCAATATCAGTATACAAAAGAGGTTTTCTCAAAATTTTAATATCTTTTTGTTGTCCATTCTTAACTTTATATTTTTGTTTTATGACATCAAGAATTTGAGAGCCATTCTTACCTATAATTTCTTCATATAATTTTATATAATTACATAAAAATAAATTATCTTCTTCAAGAACTGACGGATCATATAAAATTGTACCAAAATATATTTCAGACGCTTCTTTGGATAGTTGTTTATATTCTTGATATTCTGTTTTAACATAAATATCATTTTTGGAAGTCACTAAATTTTCATCTGTTGGACCTTTCACCAGTCCAATAAGGTGGGAAATTGCTTGCTTTATTCCTTCAATATAACAAGAACTCTCTGAATATAGCTGCGCCTTATCTTTAATATCCCTATTAAATTTAATTGGGAATAAGAGATCTTTCAATTCATCATATAATTCGATATATCCCTTACCATATTCTTTCTCAAATTTACAATCATAGTATTCGGAAAATTTTGACTCCAGAAATAAAAGGGTTTTGTTATCCTCTGAAATCAATAATACATCTACACAAGAGGGTCTTCTAATTACTTTATTTCTGACTTCAAAAAGGCAACGATTAAATTTAAGTTCTTCCAATCCAGAGAACTTAACATAAAGATCTTTATTAGTATTATTATACAATTTATAAAATACCAATAATGATAAAAGAGAAGAAGAAAGTAAGGAATTTATTTTACTTATCTCATTACCTTTACCTGAAGTAACAATTGCGAACGCTTCATCAAATTTCCTTTTTTCCTTCAGTTTAAAGAAATCACTAAAATGATTAGAAATGTAATTAGGTGGGAAGAAAAGGAGAGAACCACTTATGGATTCAATTCTATTCATTGAATTCACTGATATAAGTTTCTCGGCTAATTTTTTAGACATTCTAATTAATTTTTTTATAATTGTATAAAATCTATTCTTGGTGCATCGTCATAGGGTGTGGCCGGTTCTTCACCCCAATTGCATTTCACAGTCACAAGAGGTTTGAACACGAGGGAATCTTTTTCTATATTTGATATGCTTTCTACTTGTCTGAGTATTCTCAGCGGTGAGGGTTCCGGAACATTCTCTAGTTCATTAATTCTTTTGTCGGTGTCCCATAATATCTTTTTCCATTTATTCCCTAAATAATCAATTGTGTAAACTCCTTCTACAATCACAGGCACTAACAAATCATGTGAATTTTCCTCAACTGATATATGAACCATTACATACGCCTTATCCCCTTTTTGGAATATTTTTTCTCCCTTTAATCTTTCTCCTCCGGGTTTGTTTTTATCATAAAAATATGAGGAAATAAGATTTTTATCTGAATCATATACGAATTGGAATTCAGGAGATTCGTCTGACTCGACATCTTCCCAAACCTCATCATACAATCCATCTTCCTCATTAAGGACTAATTCTGATTTACCTCGGCCATGTTCCGGACCTATAATTTTATATGCAAATGTTTTTTCATTGCTCTCTTTATAGTTTTGTAAAGCATTTGCGGCTTCTTCACGTGAAGGATAATGACCGATTGATTCCTCTTTGAATTCATAAAATTTTTCATTTCCTTGACTCACTAAAATCTCAGAATCAATGGGGATTAACGATAATTTAGTTAGTTGGACTTCTTCAGGATAATTCATAACTATTTTTTCCTTTTTGTTAAGTGCAAAGATAATTCAGAGCTGAATTAATAATCTTCAGAATTACAAAATTAACATTTATGTGTCTCAAATTTTGTTACAGCTCATTTTTATGATAAAGATAACAATTTTTTTCAGTACCCTTTTCTGAGTCATCTTAATATTTGATTTGCAATTTGAATTAACTACACTAAAAGATTATGTTGTTACACTCTAACTTCGCAACCAAATAACAAAATAACAGAATAGTAAGACAATAGAAGGATATAATGTGAAGAAATTCCCGGACAATGTTGAAGATGCCGCACTGGATTAGATAAAGCAACTTCTTTCAATTGATGTGTGGTTGTTTTTAGGGGAATATGAAACCTATTATATAATAACGGATGGCAAGGGACATATAACTCTCAGTGAAGTAAATTCATGGTAAAACTATTGCTGAGCTAATTAAACAAAAATATTTTCACCATGAAAGGAGCTGATAAGGAAGAAATTTTAACTGAAATACATAATTATTCTTAAACTTGACTCACGAAATGATACAGGTTATTGTTAACTTTGTGGTATAATTTATATTTTATGACTCAACTACAGAAATACACATGGCTGATTGAGACTATCCGAAGAGCCGGAAAAATATCTCACAAAGATCTGTCAGACCGTTGGGAAAGAGCAAAGGATTTGAGTGATTGCAAACCGTTGCATAGAGCCACCTTCAACCGTTGGCGAGATGCAATATTCAGTCAATTCGGCATCATAATTGAATGTCAGAAAGTTGGTGGCTATCTCTATTATATAGAGAATCCGGAAGACATCGATGAAGACAAACTGAAGAAATGGATGCTTGACTCCTTCGCAGTGGGTAATCTTATCGGAGAGAATCTTTCCTTGAAAGATCGAATTCTTGTCAACAAGATACCCTCCGGCAGTGACCATCTTAAGACTATTCTAGATGCAATGAGGGATAATCAGGTTGTTGAAATAATCTACAAACCTTTCAAACACTCCCACGGTTATACATTCCCCATAGAACCTTATTGTGTCAAGTTGCATGAGAACCGTTGGTATGTTCTTGGAAAAAACAATCGTGATGAAATAAAATTATATGGATTAGACCGTATTGAAGAAGCTCGTATCCTCGAGAGAAACTTCGTTCTTCCCAAAGAATTCAGTGCCTCTGAATTCTTTGCTCCATTTTATGGAGTGGCAACAGGCTACGATGTTAAGCCACAGAGAATAATTTTAAGGGCCGATGAAAATCATAAATACTATATGAACACATTGCCACTTCATGACAGTCAGAAGCTTATTGAAGACTGTGGCGAGTATGCAGATTTTGAATTAGTACTGGCTCCTACTTATGATTTCGTGATGAAACTTCTTCAATATGGAAGTATGATTGAGGTTATATCCCCTGATTCTCTTAGGAAAACAATGAAAGGATGGATTTCTGAAATGATGAATTTATATCTTAGCGATTGAAAATAGAGTAATTATTTATTTTTAATCTTTAAATATTTAATATTTGATATTTTATCTTTAAACTTACAATTCGAAACTTTGAATTATGACTGATTTTGCAGCAATAGATTTTGAAACAGCCAACGGCCGACGTTCCAGTGTTTGCAGTGTCGGCATTGTGATAGTTAGAAATGGTGAAATAGTTGACCGTTTTTATAGCCTTATCCGTCCACGGCCCAATTATTATACGGAGTGGACAACAGAAATTCATGGTCTTGATCATTTCGATACAGATTATGAAGAGAATTTTCCGGAAGTATGGGCGAGAGTAAGTAACAGACTGGAAGGTTTGCCTTTAGTCGCCCATAATAAACCTTTTGATGAAAGTTGCCTAAAAGCTGTTTTTATGGAATATGGAATGGTATATCCGGGATATGAATTTCATTGTACCCTGGCTGCTTCCCGCAGATGTCTTAACCTTCCTAATCACCAGCTTCACACTGTTGCAGCAGCCTGTGGCTATGACATGGAAAATCATCACCATGCTTTAGCAGATGCAGAGGCTTGTGCCGCGATTGCCTTGAAACTTTTATAATAAAATAAGAGAAGACAAGGATCTTCAACATAATCTTGTAGAACTTATCGATGAATTAACTCATGTGATGGAAAGACAAAGGGAATGAATGTTTCAATATATTGCTGACATAGATCATTATAATGTAGTACTGGATAAAGTCAGGAACGCGAGATCCTTATTATGGATTGGCACGGCTGATATAAAAGACCTGCATGTTAAATCAGGATTGAATACGGAACCATTTTTAAGAGTAATAGCCAATCTTATAAAGAATGGCGTCGAAGTCAGGCTTATTCATGCTAAAGAACCGGGTCAAGCTTTCAGAGAGGATTTCGACAAATACCCGGTTTTAAAAACAATGCTGGAAAGAGTTCTTTGTCCCAGAGTACATTTCAAGATTATAATTATTGATGGCCAATATGCTTATATCGGTTCTGCTAATCTGACCGGTGCTGGAATGGGTATGAAGAGTAGTAACAAAAGAAATTTCGAAGCCGGAATTTTAACTGATCAAGCCTCATTGGTAGAATCGGCGATGGAACAATTCGATTCTGTATGGCGAGGAGAACATTGTAACAAATGTGGCCGCAAAGATTTCTGTGGCGACCCTATTATAAAATAATTATTATGAAAAAACTATTATTAATTTTTTTATTAGCTATGTTTGGAATGACTTCAAAAGCAGAACAAATTTCAAGTGTAGAAACTTCCGGAAGCTGGGTTTACATTTATAATTCCCAAGGTAAAAAATATAAAACCCTCTCAGTTTCAACTGTTGGCACTGTCATGGGTTATAGCTCCAGTTTCTTTGTAAGTCAGAATGGTAGTTGGATCTACCTGTGGGATTCTGAAGGTAAGAAAATTAACACTATGTCCAAAAGTACGGTTGGAGAAGTTATAGGAGTTGCCGGTGATACTTTCACATCCAAAAATGGTAGTTGGATATACACCTGGAATAAAGAAGGAAAGAAAATAAATACCCGATCTGCACATTAAACGAAGTGATTTTTAATTAATCAAAGAGGTACACAGGTAGGGTGTGTACCTTTTTCTAACTGTGCAATGTCAATCAAAAGGAAGGAAAGGAAAAAACTTTGGTGGCAGAAGTGAAACGGCAAAAACGAAATTACGACCATAAAGATATCATGGCAAAAGTAAATCATATTAAAAACACTATTCTTGATCAGTAAATGATTGAAACCGGATTATTCACGTTGGAAGATATGTAACAAAAAATGATTATGGAATTTAATGAGATATGGGAAAAAATGTTGAGGGGAGAGGAATACGATGCCACTCATTCAGGATTGAGAGACCTGTTACAACAGACAAGAATGAAAATCTGGAAATTCAATAATCTTCGACCTGATGAAACGAATGAGATGAATGAAATTTTGAGAGATCTTTTAGGTTCAATCGGAGAAAGATTCATTATCAATCAGCCATTCAGATGTGATTATGGATGTAACATATTCTTAGGGGAAGACTGTTTCATAAACTTCAACTGTACAATTCTTGATGAAGCCGAAGTAACCATTGGCAATAATGCGTTTCTTGGACCCAACGTGAGTATTTATACTGCCTGTCACCCATTGGAAGTGGATAGAAGAAACCGGTTTATCGAGTGGGCTGAATCTGTAACCATAGGAGATAATGTTTGGATTGGAGGTGATGTCACGATCCTGCCCGGAGTTTCAATCGGAGATAATGTAGTTATTGGTGCAGGGTCAGTAGTAACCAAAAGCTTCCCCTCTAATGTAGTTTTAGCCGGTAATCCCGCTAAAATCATCAAAGAAATCAATTGAACCGGATTCTTGTAATTGAAAGTCCGGAAGGCGCGAAAATCACTTTCTCCAATGAATAGACAAAAAGATCCGGACTAATTTCATATCACAAATTCAAGTCTCTTAAAATCAACGGATGCGTATATCGCATTGTACCTTGTTCTTTTCTTACAGTTTTAGCCTTGTTATCTCCCGATAACTCAATCTAAATCAAGCATTTAAATTCAATCTTCACGACCTCCCTCACTCTTTTACAAAATTAATAAAATCCCCGGTTTGTACCTCAAAAATTTTGAAGAAAATTTAATTAATAGGGATTAAACCATGAGAATTTGTCACGAGTTGGTTGAATAAGGGTACAGACTGTACCCGGTTTAGTAGGATGGTTGGAAAAATCAGACTTTAATTACTATGGTATTAATGTCAATTGTACGATTTTAACGTACAGTTGATTTCAAGAACTATCTGATAAAATATTTGAACCTACTACAATCTCTAGTAGGTTCCAGTTCTTAAAATAAACTTTCTCTTAATAAAAATAACATTATTTTCATATCAAGTTTTTAAATATTTTATGTATTGTCTAATTCCATCTGATGCCAAAGGAAATATAAATAATTTTTTAGCAATTTTTTTAGCTAAATTACTAAACCACCAAATAATAGCAATTTTAACAAATAGTAAGAAAAATGTTATAGGTTTAAGTTCTAAGAGGCTTATTTCTATTAAACAGTTACAGGGTTGAATAAAAGACAAAACGAAAAATAGTTTAAAAAATGGACTGATATATTTTTTGTAAAATTTAACTTGATTCTCCTCAGACTCCAAAGGTTCAATTAGAGGTAGAAGATTTTTTCTAAAGAATGGTTTAAATTTTTTCATATCTTATAATTGTTATTGGGTATTTAATTGGACTTAGATCAACTTCAAATGAAATGCTTCATCATAGGGAATGTAGGATTGAGTATTTGATGCATTTTTCCATCCTTCTTCCTGATGACTGGCTTCGATTATTTCTGACACTGTTAACGATTTAAGTTTTTCCACTACATATTTTATGGATTCTTTTTCACCGGCTGATAATTCTTTAACTTCTAAATCAGAAGAACAAGACAGGAGGGTATTAATCATTCCATGAGCTTCAATCATCTTTTTTTTGAGATTTGGTATATTATCATAGATTGTGGCATAATGGTCCGGAACAGGACCTAAATTCAACGCTCTGTATTGGAGTCCACTGATTGACTGTCCGGTTTTCCTATAATTGCAGAAATCAGCATAGAACATCAACTTATTAAGTTTTGTTGGGAAGACCTCTCCATGTATTTGGATAATATATTGCACCATTTCAAAAAGTTTGGCTATTTTCTTTTGACCATACCCATTGCAAATATTTCTGCTATTATCATAATAAATTATTTGATGCAAAGCTGAATATTCTTCTTCTTTCTCGTCACTCATATTGATAGAGATAAGAACTTTATTATATTCGGAATATTGGAAAGAATCTTTGCATCCCTTTAACAATCCTAAAATCACCAGCTTATCTTTGATTGCAGCAATCATTTTTCCATTTGATTCTGATGGTACATCACCGGCTTCATATTTCGCATATTGATTAGTCCCAAATCCGAGAATACGGGAAATTTGAGAATAATTCAGTCCGTATTTCTGTCGAATCTCCTTTATTTCGTCTGGAAAGGGAATTCCATGTTTAACTCTATATTGAGAATATAAGTCATTGAATTGTAAAGTGTCTTGTTCAGTGGTAGTAAACTGTTCTCCACTATCTTCACAGATATAATATCGAACATTAACTCTATATTCCTCCCTACGAAATTCCTTGATTTCAGTTGTGCTTATTTCCTTAACTTTCCCGCCTGTTATAGGGCTCTCCATATCTACATATCTTTCCATAATTCATTTGTCTTTTAATGGATAATTCAACGGATGCTCTGCCTCATGGAATGAAATTCATATTGTTTTGTTTCCGGGTCTACCCATTGATATTTTAATATATAGTTCTGTACCGTCATAATCTTTACCAAACACCCACATGTCACCGAATGATACTTCATCAATAACTGTATGAGAATAATCTTCCTTTTCAATCTTTTTAATAATCTCTTCACGAGCTATAGGTGTAATACCCAAAACTCTTAATGCCTCTTCATTCTTCTCTCGATTAATGAAGATTATACCCCAAACATTAAATTTAGGTTTGAATTCCCGAAGGAAAGCTTCAACCTCTTGTTCATTCTTTATACTTATCATCTTCCTGGTTTTTATAATGCAAAAATACACTATAAAGTTGAAATAATGAAATTCTATTCACTTTAAAATGCAATATATGTTTTTTTGACTCTTATAAATTTTTTATTTGGAGGGAATGTGAAAAAATATTAATTTTGCAGCCAGTTTCGGAAAAGATATGATGATACAAAACCGCTACATATTGTTCACAAATGAAATTCAAGGTCTTAAAGGCTTTGAACCGATAACTATTGCAGGCCCCTCATCAACTTATCATACCACAACTTCGGTATATTTCCGAC
>JAFLTQ010000009.1 GCA_022510385.1 Muribaculaceae bacterium
GGAGGGAACAAATGTTCTCTCCGATTTCATTTATAATGACGAACTTTGTAAATTCTAATTTTAAAGCAATATGGCCAAGACAATGATATGGGTCGGATATTTCGACACCGAAGAAGAATTTGAGAAATATATGAATCAGGATGCTTTCTACAACTGGTGGAAAGAGTATGACGAGGATAACAAGGAATTGAGATGCCAGTTCTGCAAGGAACTTGGCATAATGAGTTATGACGAGGATTTCCTCATTATGAAATATGCTCCGGAAGGTATGAACGAACTTCTGAATCTCATTCCGGCCGAAACGGAGAAAATCAAGGAAGCAATGGAGGCAGAGGGAGTAAAATACTGTAATGCCTTTGTAAGTTACGAGTGTTGTTCCGGAATATCTCCAAAGAAAGCCTTGAACACTACCTCAATGAAATATCTCGGTTCGTTCAAATTCGAGCTTGATCCGGCTGGGACAGTTGGATCCCTGGCTGGCTTGAGGTATCTGATATGGTTAGGCACTACCGACAAGAGCCGTGAGGAGTTTATGGAATATTTCAACCAAGACGAGTATATGAAGCAACTGGAAGCCTACGAATCGGGACAGACCAAGAAACGGCCTGACCCCGAATTGCGTTGCCGGTTCTGCAAGGATATTGACATCAAATATTACTATCCTGAGTTTCTTACTGTAAGAATCTACGACAGTGAAGAAGATAGTTTTCATATAGTGAGGGATATAATTCAGAGTAAGTATATTCCTGACTGGGCTATCCAATTTAATGTGGATAAAAGTAAGATCAAGACTGCCAACTGTGTTTTCTGTTATATCCCAAATGGATATAATGACAAGAAAAAGAACCAGAAGATATTCATTAAAAGAAAAGACAGCTCGTTTGTTCCCAAGAAATTCGTTGACGAATTGTCCTCATACAACGGAATAAAGTACATTGGAGGATTTCATGCCGGATAAAGTTAATATGACCACAAATTGTAACAGTCCGCATGTAAATGAATAGTAAAACCAATAAATTAAAATATATGTATAAATTTTATTTACCAATAAAGAAAATAGGTGAGAAAGATTGGATTGGGAAACTAACAGACTTCTTGGAAGAATACGATATAGAACCGGAACCTTTGGAAGATAAGGAACTTATTAAAGAAACTGAAGAAAGATTCAGCTGGAAAATTCCGGAAGACATGAAAATGTTTTATCTGAAATTCGGAGCAACTGAGAGTGATGATTTTTTATATAATCTTAAACCACTCGAAGAATTCAGTGAGTTATCAGATCTTGAATGGGAGTATGTAACCGAGTATTTAGATAAAGATTGGATTTCCAATTACATAGTATTCGCTGAAAGTCTAAGCAACGACCCAATAGCTATCAACAAAGAGACAAATGAGATTTATCTATTCTCACACGATCCATTAATATATGCCAAGATTTATAATGATTTTAATGATTATATCTTAGCAAATCTCATTGACCTTCAAGAGTTGTTGGGAGATTTGGAGTTCAACTCGGAAGAAGATAAACTTAATTTTATGTCTGAAATGTTTTCCGGGGATAATATTGATTATCAATTTAGAAATCAGAAACTCTGATGGAAATGTCTAATTGTAAATGTCCGCATGACAGTAGTATTGATGAATTGTTTCTTCAATACGACAAATGCCGGAATGAAAAAGACAAGATAGTTTCTTTCTTTTTGGCAAGTCTATCTACACATAATTTGTTGTGGAGAAGTTTTCTCCCTGCATTTGCAATAACAAGGACATATCCAAGGCATCATTTTGAACCAAAAAACGGTGAATCAGATCCTTATAAAGAACAATGTGCAATTTGCGGAAGCAGGTCGTATATTGGCTTAGACAATGAGCGGTATAATATTTTATTAAATTTATCCGTGAAGTTTGGAGGCTTGGGAGTGTTTATAGGTATCGAGGAATGTATTGTACTGCTAACCGAATTCAATAAGCTGTCAAACGAAGAAGTGCGGCCGGTTGATGAGGATTTCAGAATTTTTTCAGATATAATGACCATTCTAACAACTTCCCCGACATCAGACAATATCAAGAAAGAAATTATTCAAAAGATAAAGAGAATAAAGAATTTCAAGACAAATAAATATCTGACGAAAACCATATTGGAAACATTAGGCTTCTGCGGTATTTTGGAGACAGAGGAATACAAAAGCCCGTTTCATCAATATGTGAACTTAGGCCTCGCTCCTAAAAAGTCGTATAATTCAGAGTGGGAATACCCGGTTGATTTCTGGACACCGACAGACGGTATGAATCGGGAAGCTTTCAGATTCTGGTTCGGCAGTTATCCCCAGTTAAAACAATTCTTCTGATTTCTATTGCAGACTTAAATGATTAAAAGTATAGGATGAATGAAGTGACTGACAAAATAGAAGGAGCTTACAGGCATAAGATAGACTATGCTCATTCCAATCCCAAAATTGGATTGTTGATAGTCGTTGGTCTGTTGGTGTTTTGGCTTCTTGGAATAATCCTTAATTGGGAGTGGACTTATAGACGCCCGGGCACTTGGGGTGGTAACTTCTTCCTGAATCTGTTCGGCCCTACAGCATTCCGTTTCTGGCTTGGAGTAATCATTGTCATTGCCATTGCAGGTGCCTTAATATATTACTTCACATTATAATCTGACCAAATGAATTTTAATATATTTAAATTATATAGGATATGCAGAACGATATAGAAAACAAAATCAAAGCCTTGTGTGACGAAGACAAAGCTGACGAGGCAGTAAAACTGATTACTGCCCTGTCTTCGGAAGAACAGACCGACGAAATCAAGACTCTGTTAGGGCGAGCCTACAACAGCTTGGAGCGATATGAGGAGGCACTGAGCGTACTGATGTCGGTAAAGGAAAGTCAGGCAGGCACCGCATTGTGGAACTTCAGGGTGGGCTATGCCTATTACTTCCTGAAGAACTACCCCGAGGCATTGCGGTATTTCCGTGAAGCCTCGGTGTTAGACCCAGAGGATGATGATGCGCGGGATTGCATAGCACAGTGTGAACTTGAGCGGCCATTTACTCTGCGTGTGTCAGAGTTTTGGAATTGGTTCAGAGACCATGCTGAGGAAATAGAAATTCAGGCACAACCTGAAGTTATTAAGCATAGCAAGAAAAAATTTGGGGAATTGTTGTCTCAAGGGTTGAGCATCATCGGCAATAGTGTCGCCTGTCAAATTGGGATCCAAGGTCTTGAAATAGATTTCTCTATCATGAACTTTGCTGCTTTGTATATGAACCCTTATATCGTTAAGAAAGCACCCGCCGTTGTAAGGGGTAAATGGGATGTGTTTTGCTGTCGGCACCCCCTTCCTAAAACAGACTTTGTTTTCAGCATGTACCATAAAAACATATGTCTTTCAGATGTAATGGTGCAGTATGAATATGACAGGGAGAATAAATATTTTGATATTAAATATTATCATTCATCACTGGCTCAGTTGGATGATATATCCGGTAAAAATATGTTTCAAGACATGCTTGATTTGGTTCTTGGAGATGGGCCGGTTCATAACTATATTAATAATGTCGAACTGGTAGAAAGCTCCGAAGGTATGTTCCCTCTAACTCAATTGCCGGAGGTAATAAAGCAGACATTGGAAGAGAATGGCATCACATATTCGTTGGAGCCGGAATTACCTTTCAGAAAGTATGAACGTAAAACCAATGATGAGGATTGCAGAGTGAGGTTTGATATTACTAAAGGGACAACTAACTGTATGCCATTGATTGTGGAGTATTATTATGGCGAAGATCAGATATACCATGATTTCGTATGCTGTGGGATAGCTCCAATGATGCTCATCATTCAGAAGCCCGCAGACATGGATACAAAATACTTCATGGAATATCTGGGTGAAATACAAGAACGAATTGAAGACCTGTTCCAACAAGGGGGTAACATTGAGGGACAGATTATAGGCAACGCTTACGGCGGATTAGGTTATGGTTACATTGACCTGTTGGTGTATGACAAGAATGCATTTATGGAATACATCGAAAATCCGTATTGCCTGAACAAAATATTGAAACCTCAAAAAGGAGTACCAATGCCTACAACCTTCGTCCAAGACTTCGTTTACTATGGTGAAATTCAAAGCCTATGAATTAAACATCACCATTGCAGGGGCATTAATACTTACCCTAAGTAACCTGAGGAATATAAAACAATGGAAAGGATGAGAGAAATAAGTAAAAAGATTTGTTTTATCATTGGAGCTTTATGTTATTTATTTTTAAGTTGTTCGCAGAACAATTCTAAATATAATGATTCAGAAATTGCCATTGAAGAAAAATCAGGTTTGTTAAACACGGAAAATTTACTCCAATGCGACACCTTCCTTTTAGATTCCGGAGTTTCGGAATTTAGGGTGCGTTTATATAACTTTTTCCCGGAGAAATATCTCAATGACACAGCAGTCCGCATTGTAGAAAAAACATGGGAGCAAGACAGTATTACCAATAAAACAGTTTGGTATAAATTAGAGAAAGGAGAATTACAGCCGGTAGATTCACTAATTTGGTCAAAAGAGTCGGAGTTTTGAAAATTAGATTGTCAAATATATGACTATTGAACCAATAAAATATGATAAAAGGTTTACTATTGAGTATGATGATTTGTCGGATTATTTGAGAAGCAAAGATCCGGCGTTATTGAAGGAAGATTTGTTACAATTAACCTGTGAAAATTATATTATTGATGTAGGTTACTATCGGGACTGTTTTATTATATTTATAATTAAAGACATTAACTGGAATAAGCCATGTTGGAAGAAAGTTATAAATAATGAAAATCAACTCATTACAGAAATAGAGATGGCTTGTGAAAAAGTAATTTCATGGAATTACTAAGAAACATAATGATAGTCATAATGACTGTGATTCTTATGCAGTTGTTTCTTGTCAGTTGCATACAAAGGAAACCTATACCCACAGACGAGGAAATGACAGTCCATTTCTTGGCTAATGAGGCGACATTTTGCGAACTGCGGGACAGTTTGATGTCATTACAAAACGGCTGGTATTATCCATCTTTTTATCGGGATAAAAAGGAATTTCAATCTGAATATAAAAATGAGTTAGAGGAAAATTGTGATGGCACCATCCCGCTTTACAAGCAACAAAGGATGGATTCTATGCTTAAAGTGATAGGTTGCGAGAGAATCTATTATACAAATCCCAAGATGATAAGGGAAGGTCGTCCGGTAAAACTGACCTTTCAATATTGGTCACGTGGGTATTCGATTGGCGGAACAGGAAAGAACTATGTATATTGTCCTGAACTGCCGCAAATGATAACCAAATGGCGTCAGGGATTGGTAGAGGGGAAAGAAACGGAACAAGTTCTCGATGAGATTGCCTACGAAGATACCACTATTTACCGCCATATTACAGGAGACTGGTATATACAACTGGAGCATGATCGCTGATTAATAATATCTTATATAGAATGTACAACAAAATATACAAAAGGAAAGGAATCTGGTATTTTGAGGATTATTTTAATTATATCTCTTCTGTAATTGAATCTATTCCCAAAAACATTGTGAATTTTATTGCCAATCCTCAGTTTTATAATTTTGGAGACGAAAGTTTATATGATTCTTTGGTTGAGAAGTTTGAATTAAAGTATAGTAAGAAGAGCCATCTGCCTATTTTATCAATCAAATTCAAAGGTGCTTATGGCTCTAATTATATATTCAAATTTGAAGATATAAGAAGTATAGTATTTCCTAATGATACAGAGGGCTTGTTGAATCATGAATTGCTGATACATCAATTTCATCTTAGGGGAAAAGGTATTCTCCAATATGAATTTATCTTTTCCAATAATGCTAAACTAAAGATCTTATTCAGAAAACTATCTATTAATGTAGAAACCAAATAGAGAAATTATAACTTTGTGTGTAACTTGTGTTTTATGATTAAAGACATTTTGGAATTACCGGAAATTAAAAATTTACCATCAAAAAGATTTGAATATGGTAGTTTTGTTGGTAAGGTCCTATATTTAGGATGGTATCTGTTAATTTTTTATCGGAGTGGAGACAACAAAATTTCAGCATTATCATTTGACGATATAGATTCACAACCACAATTGCGGGATTTGGCCAATACTATTTTAAATAAATTGGATATACCAATACAAGTTGGTGATTCAGCATCATCAATAGTTTCAAGATTAGGGAATCCGGTAAATAAAGATTCCATATTAGAAAGCATAACAAGAATGTACTTCCTCAAAGATGATAGTTTATTATGCATTGGGGTGCATGATAAGCATGGAGTTGTAAGCTTTGAGGTTATATATGATAAGGATATAATTAAAGAGCGTATTATGTCTTTTTAAAAATTAAAAAAGGGAACAGTGTTAATAAGTAATAAGAAATTTGGTAATTAAAACTGAATATAAAATCCGATTTTGACCTAATGCATGTACCCGGAGCAACTTTATTTTCATCGAAGATTATAGATTATTTTTATAATAGCTGTTATCTTAAATACTTAGCAATAAGAGGATGAACGAAAACAACTCAGACATCAAAACTGACCTTTCATTATTGGTTGCGTGGGCATTCCATTGGAATATTTTTTCTTTTATGAACCTGTAACATTTTGGAGGATATTTTTTTATCACAACTTTGATTTTGTCAATTAACTTCGGTCTGTGGAATTATATTTTAAAATTTTTGTTTTATCATTTCGTTTAATATCTATATATTTGCATTAATGGTGAATCCGATAATAACGGTGAACCTCTTTGTTTTTCAACCAACCTGATCCCAAGATATTCTACAAATGATTGCAAAGAAAGCCATTCCTATAGCTATTGTCTCCCTGATAATGGCACTCCCCTTTCAAGGCCAAGCCGGAATTTCAGAGGACAAGTCTGCAGAAAAAGATAAAACCGAGAAAAAAGACGAGAAAGAGGAAAACGACAGCGATTCCTTCAAAAAATCGTTGGCCGAAGCACAGGTGTATCAAGGGCTAATGGACATTTATCTAAAGAAAACCGGTAAATTATTTTTGGCATTACCCGATTCAATATATGGAGCCGACCTTATGCTTGTAAGCCGGGTCAACGGCATTTCCCACACAAAAGATCTTGTGGCAGGAGAGATGAATATTAACCCCATTGTGATAAGATTCACGAAAGATCACAACAATGTGTACATGCACATAGTGCAAGACCGCGCAGAAATAAATCCCGGCGATCCGATTGCCTCCTCTTACCATAGGAATTTCATCGACCCTATTGTGAAGGGATTCAAAATAAAGTCAAGTGAAGGTGGTAAAGATTTCATAGAAGTGACCGATTTTTTCAAAGGTAATGAAAAGTTAATCTCCCCCATCAAGGATCTGAATCCAATATCAATGCTTTTAAGCGGTAAAAAGGGTATCGATGCATCATATTATGAAGACGGTTCGGCCATTACTTCCGTGAAGGCTTTTCCTGACAATGTGATGATAGAGAGCCGACTGGCATTCACCACCGACAAAGTTTATGAACCATATACGGTTTCAATGTCACGTTCAATCATAAAGCTCCCCGACACTCCGATGAAACCTCGTCTTCAAGACAACAGGGTTGGATATTTCTATGAAGCCAAAAAACTTTATTCCTCAGATATCGACGGCACAAAGGATTATCAGATAATCGACCGGTTCCGGATTGAGCCTAAAGAAGAAGATTTAGATGCATATTTTTCAGGAAAGCTCGTCGTGCCGAAACAAAAGATCATATTTTATGTGGATTCAGCATTCCCGGCTAAATGGCGCGGAGCTGTGAAAGAAGGCATTGAATATTGGAACAAAGGCTTTGAAGCGGCAGGTTTCAAAAATGTAATAGAGGCCAGAGATTACCCCAAAGACGACCCGACATTCGATGCAGACGACATCAGGAAGAATTGCGTGAGATATTGTGTCTCCCCCACGGCTAATGCCATGGGACCTTCATACGTGGATCCGAGAACGGGTGAAATTCTCGGAGCCGACGTGATTTGGTATCATAATGTGCTTCAATTGCTTCATGACTGGAAATTCACACAGACCGGTGCTGTGGATCCCAGAGTAAGAACAAATGTTTTCCCGGATTCAGTCATGTATGAGTCCCTCACCTATGTCACGGCCCATGAAATAGGCCACTGTCTTGGCTTGATGCACAATATGGGTGCAAGCTATGCCTACACCATAGATAACCTGCGGGATCCGGAATTCACACAAAAATATGGCACCACCCCTTCTATAATGGATTATGCACGAAACAACTATGTTGCCCAGCCCGGAGATTTTGAAAGAGGGGTGAAATTGACTCCTCCTGACATTGGAGTGTATGACATTCACGCCATAGACTGGGGTTATAGAATTTTCCCGGGCAACCCGGGAATCTTTGACGAACAAGAGGCCTTGGATGCCATGATCCGAGTTCATGACGGTGATCCAATGTATGAATTCGGGGCACAACAAGTATTAGGTCTCATGGATCCCACCGACCAGACCGAGGATCTTTCCAATGATCATATCGAAGCCGGACGGTTGGCGATCTCCAATCTAAAGATCATAATGGATAATTTCCAGGAATGGACCGGGGTGCCCGGAGATAATTTTAATACACTTGAAAAGAAATATAATGCCGTGGTCAACCAATTCGGAAGACATATAGGGCATGTTATCCCTTATATCGGGGGAGTACGTTTCAAAGAAGTGAGACAGGGGAAAGGCGACGGACAGGCCAGGAATTACTTCAGCAAAGATGATCAAAAAAGGGCCATGGAGTGGCTTATGTCTCAATTAAGGAATTGCGGATGGCTTGAACCTGAAAGCCTCATAGCGAATTTCGATGAATCCCCATCCTGGAGAAGAAGGTTGGAAAGGAGTGTTGTGGGATGTTTCACATCTCCGGTTGTGCTTGGCAGAATCAAGAAGGGATATGAAACTGATCCTACCAACGGATATAAAGTGGAAGAATTCCTCGACGATGCCATGGCATTAGTTTTTGAAGCCTCATATAAAAACAGAGCTCTTGACGACGTGGAACTTAACCTCCAGTCATCGACAATCGCCGCCTTGGCAAAAGCATCCGGATTAGACATCCTTAACAATGTGAAAGTGGGAGATTCAGCATTAGATGCAGCTGTGGATTTCAATGAATTTGTCTTGAACGTCAGTTCTCCTACCATCACATGTTCACAGTCACTAAATGCCGATCTTGACATTGATGGCCAAAGAGCATTTTTCAGGATTGCATTAGGCGACAATCCGTTGCCACAGTCGGAGATGAGGCCTTTGATGACACGCCAATTACAATTGATACGCTCATTATATAAGAAATGTGTTTCAAAAGCTCCTGATTTAAAAACCAAAGAATATTATAAATATCAGCTACGTGTTATAGACCAGCTGTTGAAATAATTATGAAACGATTTTTATTTTTATCTTTACTGTTTCTGGCTTGGGGAGTTTCACTTGCAGGAAACAATACGCGACTTATCACAGGTCTGGTGGAAGATGAGCAGGGAGAACCCCTGGTGGGAGCCACAGTGAAAGTGGAAAATGAACTAATAGCCGCCTCGACGGATATAGACGGCAAATTCTCCCTCAACCTTCCTGTGGATCAAGATGTGGAACTGTCAGTTACATATGTCGGATATTCTCCGCGGCTCATAAAAGTGAAGCCGAGTGAAACCTTCCTGAAAGTCAAGATGCAGGTGAATGCAAGCGAGATAGAGGAAGTGGTGGTGATCGGTTACGGCACTGCTAAGAAAGCGAGCCTCACATCCTCAGTGGAAGTTTTGAAGGGATCAGACATTGCAAAGATACCTTCAATGAACCTTGACCAGAGTCTTGCCGGCCAGGTATCCGGTCTTGGCGTCACAATGACATCCGCCGACCCATCTTCAGCGAAAGAATCCAGAATAAGCGTCAGAGGAAATACCGGAGAGCCTTTGTTGGTGATTGATGGCATACCCAGGCTCGGAACTAACACCAATGACGGAGAGATGCGCCTCAGCGACCTTAACCCGGATGACATCGAGAGCATATCTATATTGAAAGATGCCGCCGCTGCTGCGGTATATGGCGCCAGAGCTGCCAACGGAGTGATTCTCGTACAGACAAAACGAGGAAAGACATCCTCCAGGGCCAGAGTGACATATAGAGGTCAGTTCAATTTCGAACAGGCCACCAATCTTCCTAAATTTCTTAAAGCCCGACAATTCGCCGAGCTTTACAACAGGGCTGTGGCAGAATCCGCATCCGACACCTACACCCCCTATAACCTTGATTTGATTGGTTCGAATCCTAATCTTTACGGAGATGAAAACATAATGGATCATTTAAACAAATGGGGACATTCACAAAGACATTCAATATCCATTTCCGGTGGCGGGAATGCGGTGAGATATTTTCTCTCCGGAGCCTATTCAGAGTCGAAAGGACTTTATTCCAATATCGGGAGAAGCCGATATAATTATTCCGGGAAAATAGATGCCGATATTTTGCCGGGACTCACCGCCTCTGTAGACTTTAACGGATCGGTTTCAAACTATAAAAATTCAAGCTACGCCACGCTTGACGAGGCCTATAGCTACTCTCCTCTCCAAGTTCTTAGATTCACCGACGGAAGTCTTGCAAGTATCGAAGGCTATAACCCTCTTATTGATATAGAAGGACTCGGAGGTTACACCAAACAATCAAGTGATTTTCACACCGTGATGGGTATCCTGAGATACGATATTCCATTTGTAAAGGGTCTTAATCTCTATTTGCAGGGGTCGATTGATTTCAATCATAATAACACGACCATAAGTTCGAATCCGGTGACCTTGTATATTTATGACGAAAAGAGCGGCACCTTCTCAATTGATGAGAATACTGTGTATCCCAAAGCCAACATCACGATGTCTGACCGATTCCAAAAAGTCAACAACAAATTGATTGAATTCGGAATAAATTATAACCGCACCTTCAAAGAGAAACATGATGTTGCAGCCACAGCTGTTTTCAACTATCAAGATTATCACAACAGATATCTAAACGGCACAAACAATAATAGGCCGGGACTTTATCCGGATGTAATGGGGAGCACATCATCGGGATCACTCACAGGAAATGAGTATTATACCCAAAGGGCTTCGATGGTGGGTAGAGCTACTTATGGATTTGCAAACCGTTATTTTGCAGAATTCAGTTTCCGTGTCGACGGTTCCACACGTTTCGCGCCCGGGAAAAGATGGGGCTTCTTCCCCACGGGATCTGCCTCCTGGGTGATAAGCAACGAATCTTTCTTCCAAAGGATTCCACCTTCAGTGTTGTCATTTGCAAAAATCAGGGCTTCTGCCGGTATTCTTGGTGATGACGGAGCTATTTCTGATTATGCATATCTCCAAAACTATAACTTCACAAACGGTGAAGGTTATAACTTCGGAGGTGTGTGGACTCCTACTCTTATCCCCTCAATTTCAGGATTTCCAAATCCTGATCTCACATGGGGAAAATCCAAAGATTTCAATGTTGGGCTCGACGGAGGTTTCTGGGACAACCGTATATCATTTTCTTTGGAATGGTTCCAACGCACCAGGACAGATATGGTCACCAACGCAAGACCCCAATTGTTCCCTCCTTCAGTTGGAACCGGAGGAGTGTCGGCCAACGTAAATATCGGCAAAGTGAGATATCGCGGCTGGGACTTTTCCATTCGCCACGTCAACAATGTAGGAGAATTCAGGTATAATGTAAATTTCAATATCGGCACAAACGACGACATAGTGCTTGATTGGGGTGATGAGTCTTCACTTCCTGAAAACCAAAGATACGCCGGTAATCCTTATAGTGTCTGGTTTTTATATGAAGCAGCCGGCCTGTTCCAAAATGAAGAAGAAATTAAGAACTGGCCTCTTGATCAAGACGGAAACAAGAATCGCACATTGCGACCGGGTGACATTAAATATGTCGACCAGGATGGCGACGGGAAATTGACCGTAAACGACATGATAAATGTCAAAGATTCCTCTTTGCCCGATGTAAGCTACGGGTTTGGGATCGGAGCTGAATGGAAAGGAATTTATTTCAATGCGCAATTCATGGGATTTGGGGGATATAACCAGAAAATAACGGAACTCTATACACTTGAAAACGGCTCTCTCCAAAGATTTCAGGATTATCATTGGTATGATTCCTGGACTCCGGAAAACCCGGATGCAAGTTATCCAAGAATCAAATTCGCCACTACAGGCGATAACAATCGTTTTGACAGCACATTCTGGATAAAGAAATGTAATTTCTTGCGGTTTAAAGCGTTGACTGTAGGTTATCATTTCCCGGCTAAAGTGTTGGGACACTCCGGAGTCAAGACATTGGATTTGGCATTTCAGGCATCCAACCTATTTACCTGGTCATCTCTCGAAAACGGGATGGATCCTGAGGTACTACGCGGCTATCCGATCACCAGGGGATATGGTGTGTCACTCACATTTGGTTTCTAATAAATTAAGACAGATATAAAAATGAAATATCTAAAACATATATCGGCAATATTTTTATCCTTATCTCTTCTGTCATGCGACAGCATATTCAGGGATGAACCTTTCGACAAACTGGCAGAAACCCAAATCTGGGGAGACAAGCAACTTCTTGATGAATACACAGCCAGATGGTACCGGAATATGGACAATGGTTTCTATATCCTTGTGTCAACTATTATCAAGAACTTAGGGGAAGAGTATGAACCATGGTTTGGCGATCAGCTAACCGTAGGGCGCAGCGACTGGTATCAGGCAGGTTATGGCGATATGCTAAAGGGCTCCCAGACAATCTACAATAACCGAGGAAAGTTGTTGTGGGAAAACTATTATACAATGATACGTTCAATCAACACCCTTTTGGAGCACGAATCTGAACTTCCCGCTTCTATGAAGTCAAGGCTTATGGGAGAGGCTCATTTCTTTAGAGCCTGGTATTATTATAAACTATTACGTCAGTTCGGCGGAGCCTTGATAATCGACCATACTTACAATCCATTGCAGGATCCGGAGACTTTCCCGAGAGCATCATTTGAAGAAATGGTGGAATTTATCACCAGTGAGGCAGAGATAGCATCTTCCTTATTGGAAACCGACTTACCGACAACAATGGTTGGGAGAGCTACTAAAGGAGCGGCCCTGATGCTGAAGGCCAAAACTTATTTCTGGGCGGCGGGAGAACATTTCCAGAATGTGGAGCAACCATATTTGGGCTTTAAGGATAACAGGAGCCTTGAAATGCTTGGATTGGCTGCGAAGGAATATGACCGAGTGATAGCTTTGAACAAATATCATCTCATTCCGATTTCCTCCACCAACAGGGAGGGAGTGGTGAGTGAATATCGCAATATTTTCCTCACCAAGAATTCTATGGAATCTATCTGGGAGGTGCAACACAGCGACGACGGCAACTTCACCTCCGGGGGGTTCGGTCATAAACTCGACCGGGATGCTGCCCCACCGTCGCTCACGGGGGTGAATTGCGCCTACAACCCTACTCAAAATCATATAGATGAATACCGGATGGCTAACGGTAAACGTATATCGGATTCTGATTCAGGTTATGATCCTCTGAATCCCTATGAAGGGAGGGATTATCGTTTTTATGCCAATATTTTATATGACGGTGCAGAATGGAAAGGCACAACCATAGAAACACATTACACCGCCTCCGGTGGGACTTATATTCCCGGGAAAGATCTTACTCCCTATGATTCATCAACCACTTCCTCCATGACTCGTACGGGTTATTATATGGCAAAATTTTTACGCGAGAGCCAACAGATCGACCAGGATGAAACTTATGCGAGTTCCCAGAACTGCATCTTGTGGCGATATGCTGAATTATTGCTCGATTATGCAGAAATTGATTTTAAATTGGGCAGAACCGGAGATGCACTCGACAAAATTAATCAGATAAGAAGGAGAGTGCATATGCCGGAGCTCACCTCAATTACATGGGAAGATATCACTAATGAGAGAAGAGTGGAACTGGCATTTGAAAAGACCACCTACTGGGATATTCTTCGTTACGGCACGGCACAGAAAATGCTGAATGGTGCCACCAATCCCCTCTATGGATGCAGGATTATCTTCGAGGAAGACGGTTCGAAGACGGTAATCTTGAATAGAGTTGTAAACGGAAATAATAATAACACGCGTTCCTTCTCCCCGCATCAATATTTCTATCCTATAGCGTGGGATGACATTCGTTATCATGGAATTGAACAAAATCCCGGCTGGAACGAAGTTTAAGTAACAAATTGATAATAAATGTAAAGAATTTTGGCAAATAGAATAATTTATGTTTATTTTGCTGTTCTTTTGTAAGTCTCCATTGTTGTAATGGATTCTTAATGAAGTTTAATTAAAACCAATTGCTTATGAAAAAATCTTTACTTTTTATCGCATTTGCAGGCCTTGCAATAGGAGCCAACGCACAAGACGCCACATACAATTTCTTTGATCCGGCAGATTGTGATGCCGACGGTTGGTTATGGCTTAACTCTCAGGAAAAAATCGACAAGTATGTAGGAGGACTTGACAGCGACAAGAAAATCAAATTGGTGCCTGCCCAATACGAACTCCGGGATCCGGCTTTTCCGGATGACTATTACACCCCTGAAAGTTATGCTGACCCGAATTTGAAAGGCTACAACCAGCTTGGTGAAGAAGGTGGCGAAGGTTCAGTGACAGGAGGTATTGTGCTTCCGGCAGCCCAGTATGATCCGGATGAAGACTGGTGGCCCACAGATGGTGGCGGAATTCTTGTGGCAATGCCCGATTGCGCTGTCTTTGAGCTCTATATTTCTCAGTCTATGCCCGAAGTTATGACGGAAATCTACGTGGCAAAAAAAGAAACCAACAAACTGGAGGATTGCGAATACATATGGGATGATGATTATGGCATTCTTGATGACACTCAGGGACCCGTAATCAAAGATTATGCCGGTTTCTATCTCAATATGCAGGAAATTGAATATGACTATGATTACGGTGAAGGAAATCCTGATATATGGACTATTTATGGTGAGAAAGGTGAGGCCAGGACAGCTTATATAGCTAATTATTCTTATATCGAGGAGGCGACTGATAATACTTGCCCCATGTATATCCAGGGTATTCATATCCTCACCTACACCGACGCTTCGCAGGCAGGAGTAAAGGCAATCCAAGCTGATAATGTCAAGATCAATATCAATGGTGGTGTGATTTCATTGCAAAACGCAGCTCAGATATCTGTTTACTCTCCAAGCGGCGCTAAGGTTGCAGAAGCTTATGGTTCTTCACTTGATTGTTCTTCTTTGAAGGGTGTTTATCTCGTAAAAGTTGGTAACAAGACAGTTAAAGCTGTATTTTAATCAATAATCCGGATTGATTGAAATTAAAAGTGAGTCATTAAATTTCTGATATAAAGAGGGTGAGTCAAAAAGATATATGACACCACCCGATGAAAAAGAAGCCGTCTGAAGATCTCAAGATTTTCAGACGGTTTCTTTATAATATAGAGAAAGTGTGTTAGCTTTGGCAATTGATTCACGAAAGTTAAGACTATACTGTCTTCCAATTTCCGGTCAGATAACTTTAATAACGGCAATAATAGTATTTTACGGTTATATCCCAAGTATCTGAGAATTTTATTTTAATAATGAATCAACGTCTGTAAGAGATAAGATATCTCCAATCCTCCGGTGGAGTTGGAGAATCGGATACCTTTTCAAACTTTCCTTCAAAGCCGTTATATTTTTCAGTTTCATAGAAATGGCAAATACCTATTCCCGTATCCAAAACTGATGCCGGGCTTTTGGGTTTATAATAAAACATTACCTCATCACCTTTAACCAAAGCTCTCCATGGTTGTGAATTGGTTGATGAAGGAGCAATTCTCAACATTCGGAGTGATTCTGCAAATTTGTTTTCAGGATCAAGAGGCTTTTTGAAATCATCTTCAAAGAAAAGATCCGAAAAAGGCTTTCTCTTGTCGCTTCCTACGGTAAATCTCATCACCTTTTCCAACATTCTTTGTTTTTCCGGAATACCTACAGGACATATGATCTTTAATGATTCACCCTCAGGCCATTTTTCTCCTTGATCAAACTGAGAACCTTTATAAGTTCCCGCTATCCAACAGGTACCTAGTCCCATTTCCCATGCCTTTAACACTATCTGTTCAAATTGAAATCCTGCTGTAAGAGCAGATTCTTCACTTTCACCTATAGCCATAAGAAAATAATCCGAGGCTCCTTTGATCACTCCATAGGTGCTCGGCCTGTACTCACCCTTAAGATCAAAATATTTTAGCCTTATAGTGATCTTACCTCCGAAGAGAGTATAAGATTGTTCTATTGCTTTGTGAAGGTCTGATATTATTTTAGGTGATAGGGGTTCGCCATTAAAACTCCTGACCGACCTTCTTTCTTTCATTGCCTGAATTATATCCATAATTATTAGTATCTAATTGAATTTCAAGTTTAAACTAAAACAAGTGTTTATCAAAAAAGGTTTAACTTATTGTATTCTTTTAAGACAAATAATTATCTACTATCTAATTCCCTAACCTTGCAACCTAACTTTATAGTTATGATCCGATCATTAAGAGGAAAACTAAGGATTGTAAAATCAAATTTTTAAATGTATTTTGCGTTGTTAAAAAAAGAAAAACAAGAGAATTAAAGGAATAAGCCCAAATAAATAAGCTATGAGTACAAAACTTTCCGAACCGGTTTTCAATCCCGAAAATTATTTTGCTGCTGAAGGTGATAAGGGGATGACATCCACCTCAGCCAATAAACTTGCCAATCTTGCTAAAGAAAGAAATCGGGAAGATATGTTGTTTATCGAGTCCGTAAGATTTGTAAATGAAGAGATGTCTCTTCTGACAAGTCCGGCCGAAAAAGTCTTGCTGTTGGAAGGGATGAAAGGGGATTCAGCTGATTTTTCAAAAATTAAAGAAGCCATGTTGAGGGTGGCTCGTTTCAACTCTTTCATCTCTTGGGTGAGAGAGGCCATAAAGGCAAAAGACTCTATGATCGGCAAGGTCAAGCTCACATCCTTAACGGAATGGTGTAAGAAAAATAATATCGACCTGCCTAAAGTTCCCCTCAACAAAGTTGAGGAAGATCTGGAAGAGAATCGTGCTGCATCCAAAATCGGCATAGAGGATATGGCAAGATATTTCATCAATGAATCCAAAGCTTCTGTATTGGGCCAAGCAATACATCCTGAAGGCTCTATTGCGAGAGCGCGTAAGAATTTGATGGAGGCAAGTATTCGCCATTCCTATAAAGAAGGAGAAGGGAAAGATATGGTAATAACTACTCTCTCTCCGACTGCCGATATCAAAGCTGTGACAGATTTCTATATGAGCCTTCAAAGTGATTGGCGTCATGCAGAGTCTCTTGTTAATCAATCGAAAAATGAGTGGGAGCAGGCAGACAGTGAGCTTCGTCTGGAGCTCACCAACGAATACAACAAGAAGATGCGTGAGCATGAAAACCTGACGGCACGTATCAAATCCGACTGGGAGAAATGGAAGCTTGAAGAGGTGCGCAGAATAGGTAAACTGAAGATCCGTATCCCTCAGACACTCCAGCCGGTGCTTGACGAACTCTTAGCACTTGGAAAGGATTCTCAGTAATTAGTAATGAACAATTTTTTAACTGCTAATTTCTAATTGCTCATTGAAGATTTAAGAAGTGGCCGGGCGTTCCCGGAGTCCTGAAGTGGATAATGGGAACTTGCATCGGAAAGAGGGAAGACAGAAAAAGGCCATCAGGTGATGTTTCCCATCGGCATGACCTATGAGTTCATTACAGATGGAGGACATAGCAATCTTATCATTAATAAGAAATGATAACTGTCTTCATCCGCCGGGGCCTCTGTGCTCCATTGGCATAGTCCGCAAAACTATGCCAAGGTTCCCTCCGGAGTATTGGTCGGGATTGACCATTGGAGAGGACCATAGACTTTGACTTTAGTGCGGATTGGAAGGTCTTAAACTTATTCCCGGGTCTTTGGCAAAATGCTTCCCCTTTCCCTTGACCGGCCACTTCTTTTTTTAAGTGAGAGAAAGAATCATTTCAATTAAAGATTTTTAAAGATAATTATTATATAAAAATCTCTCCGGAAGAAGTAACTTTGCATTTAGAAGTTTTTTATACCAATCTACAGACTTATGGAACTATGGGTTATTTGGCTAATCGCTGTGGGTGTTCTTTTGATTATTGAAGTTCTAACCCAAATGATGTGGGCTCTTTGTCTTGCTATAGGATGTGCGTCAGCCATAGCTTTGTCTTTGTTTGGTGTTCCTTTCTATTGGCAGATAATTTTAATGGCAGTGATGGCTTTATTTGCTTATGTCGCTTTGGTGCCTGCATTTCAGAAATGGCATGCTCTCTCTGTAGATAAAAAAGGTAAATCTTCACGCACCGGTATGGATGCCTTATTAGGTCGCCGTGCAATTATTTCTGAAGAAGTTAGACCCGACCGTCCGGGAAGGGTAAGAATAGATGGAGATAACTGGCAAGTGAAATGTGTTAAAAATCAAACTAAGATTCCAAGAGGCACTGAAGTAGTTGTCACAGGCTATGACTCCATCATTCTTGAAGTGGAGCCCTCTTCATCCCTTAAATAGTTTTGTTAACCTTTAAATCCTAAAACATGATAACAGCATGGATTTTGGCAGGCGTGATAGTACTGCTTGTGATTGTGATAATATACATGGGGATTATTGTGGTTCCCCAAAGTGAAACAAAAGTGGTGGAAAGATTAGGACGTTTCCATAAGGTTCTTCCTCCCGGCATTAATTTTGTGATACCTTTCATCGACAGACCGAAAGATATCTACAAGCGAACAATGAGAGTCGGGCTGAATGGGCGACCTATATCAAGTATGGCCACTACAAATAAGATAGACCTGAGGGAACAGGTTTATGATTTCCCATCCCAGCAAGTTATTACAAGGGATAATGTAACCACAGAGATCAATGCCCTTCTATATTTTCAAGTAGTGGATCCTAAAAAGGCTGTCTACGAAATTGATAACCTGCCCAATGCTATAGAAAAATTGACTCAGACCTCATTGAGAAATGTAATTGGAGAGCTTGAACTTGACGAAACCCTTACCTCACGCGACACTATAAATTCAAAATTGCAGGTAATTTTAGATGAGGCCACAAATAAATGGGGAGTAAAAGTAAATAGAGTAGAGCTGCAAGATATCACCCCTCCGGAAAGCGTGAGGGTTGCAATGGAGAAACAGATGCAGGCTGAGCGGAATAGAAGAGCCGAAATTTTAAATGCTGAAGGTGAGAAACAATCGCTTATATTACGTTCGGAAGGTGAAAAAGCATCTATGATCAATGCCGCAGAAGCAACAAAAAAAGCTGAGATACTGAGAGCTGAAGGTGCTGCACAAGCCATTATTCTTAATGCTCAAGCAGAAGCCGATGCTATTCTAAAAGTGGCTCAAGCAGTGGCTAACGGAAAAACTGATCCGGCCGCTTATATGCTTGCTATGAAATATATAGATACTTTGAAAGAAATGACTTCCGGTAAAGATAATAAAACAGTTTATATCCCTTATGAAGCTTCATCTGTTTTATCATCCTTAGGTTCAATTCAATCTTTGTTTGAAAAGAAAAATTAAACTCGCACAACGGCAGAGGTATAAGTCCTTTGTCTTTGCTTTTCAGATTTTTAAGCCAAAGCCAATAGTTGCCACCGGAATATCTATGCTTTTCTTTTTATAATAAGATTTTTCTATTCATCCTTAAAGGAAGGAGGAATTCCTCTCAGTTTATATTCCACAACCTTTGCGATTCTCTTTTGACCCTTATCATTGGGATGAAGCCTGTCGGTCTCGGGATTGGCGATATAAATAGATTGATTGGGAAGAGCCGGCACAATGCCGCTTTCTGAGAAGAGGTCGATCACCGGGACACTCCAAATTTTTGCTCCCTCTTTTATGGTCTCAACATAATCGTCGATAAAGAGGCCCAAAGCATTTGAATATTCTTCGGAAGGTTGTATGTTGTTCTCTCTGAATTTCGCATAACCCCGGTGAATAGGTGTGAGCACTACAATCTGTGTTTCCGGATAATGTCTTTTCAGATAGCCCAAGACGTTGTTGATTCTTCCGGTGAATGTATTTTCATCCCTGTTATAATGTTTATGGTCGCGCCACACTTCCTCTCCATTGGCATTGACCTTGGACTTTGTCTTCGTAAAAAAATCACCTAAGGGCAACGACTTATTATAGTCGTTTGTGCCTGCCCAGATGAAAATGGCATCCAGGTCGTCAGGATGTTCCTCTGTTAATCTCTGTGCCATTCCGGCAAGCTCTTTCCATGTATATCCACTATGTGCATACGGAAGAGGTTCAATCCCAATAGACTCTTGTAAATAATCATAAAACCGTTTTTGTGAAACCCTCTTCATCTCCGGGTCGCTCATAGAGTCGCCAAGAATAGCCACCCTCTTCCCTCTCCATTCATTTCCCGAATAATCTTTCTCATTTTCAATACCCTTCTCCTCGTCAGCATTTGACGAGGCATCAGCATCTGCCTGAATAGCCTTGGAATTTCCGGATGAAAGACTTTCCTGCCGTCCGGAATTCATCGCTTCGGCCGGGATTATAGCCGGAATTGAAAATAAAATGAAATTAAGAATTACTGTTATTTTCATATTTTTCAAAATTTATTCTATTACTGCAGCATAGCCACCGTTACGTGACATTTTCACCTTTATCTTATCTTCTTTTCTCACTTTCTTCACATCCTTTTTGTAATGCATAGCCTGTGTAGGTGCATTCACTCAGGATTCAATATAGGCGGAATGTATGCAACACTCCGCCTTGATTATAGAGACACTTTATTTCCGAATTATTATATTACCGAATTATAACCTTCTTGCCATTTATGATATAAAGTCCCGGCTCAAGTTTATTGAGTTCAGATTTGCTTTGAACTGTCAGAATATTCACTCCTTGAACATTATAAACTCTATAAGGACCATCACTGTCTATAGCTTCCAAATCGTTTACACTTTCTGTAGAGTCCGGATTTACTGTCACCACACAAATTGCATATGCATTCCCACAGACTGCTGAAATTGAGGTCGAACCGGATGACAAAGCCTTGACAATTCCATCTTGATCAACTGTCGCAACCTCCGGATTACTTGAAATCCATTTTACGGTTGAATCCGTGACAGTCGATGGATAAACTGTTGCAACCAATTGATATTCTTCATTTTTATTCAAAGTCAGCTCTGTATAATTTAATGTTATGGTTTCAGCTTCTGTGGCTATGACAGTTATCGTGCATGTAGCAGATATCCCCTTATAAGTGGCAGTAATAGTTGCTTCTCCAACAGCCACTGCAGTCACTTCTCCCGTTGAGGAAACTTCTGCCACTTTAGAAGCGCTTGAAGTCCACGTCACATCTGTTGCGGCTACATTTGCAGGATTAACAATTTGAAGCTGAATCTTTTCTTCCACCTTTAACGTATAAAGATTGTAATTTAAAATTATTTCTTCCGGTGTTGCCTCCTCAACAGTCACCTCACACGACCCATAAACGTCACCACAAGTAGCCGTAATCGTAGATGTGCCGGCCTGAAGAGCTGTAATTTTACCATCTTGAGACACTGTTGCCACCGTTGTATTTGAAGAAGTCCAAGTGACAATTGGATTTGTTGTATTAGCCGGCAAAACTGTGGCACTCAATTGTTGAGACTGGCCTTTCTTCAATGTCAAGGCAGTAAAATCAAGAGAAACACTTGATGCCGGAATATCCGACACTGTAACTTCACAAGATGCAATCTGAGTTCCACAAGTTGCTGTAATTATGCTATGCCCGGCCTTGAGAGCTGTGATGATACCGTTATTGTCAACCAAAGCCACATTCTCATTAGAAGATGCCCATACAACAACATCCGTAGTGTTTGCCGGGAGTACAGTTTCAATCAGGTCATACAAATCTCCGACAAAAAGATTTAATTTTGTCTCGTTCAGAGTGATGGAAGTTGCCGGTTGAAGAACAGTCACCGCGCAAGAGGCATTAGCCGCTCCACAAGCAACTGTGATAACAGTGGTTCCGGGAGAAACACCTTTGACAATTCCATTTGTTACAGTGGCAATCTCAGGATTAAGAGAAGTCCATGTAAGAACAGGATCTGTAGTATTAGCCGGCAATACTCCTGCTTGTAATGATTGGGTGCCGTTTACATTAATTGTAATGGATGATAAACCAAGTATTACTTGTTCAGCCAATATCGGTTCTACTATTATTGTGCAGGCAGCTGTTTGAGAACCATTCTGAGCTGTAATCGTAGCAGTTCCAACTCCTACTGCTGTCACTAACCCCTCTTTTACACTCACCACGGAACTGTCAGATGTTGTCCAGGTTATGGTTTGATCTGTTGTGTTTGTAGGATATACACTTGCCGTTAACTGTTGTGCAGCTCCGATTTTCAATGTCAAGGCGGAATAGTTCATCACTAATTGCTCCGACGGAATCGGGTTAACAGTTACGCTACAGGTAGCTTTTACATTTCCACATTCCGCGGTGATATTAGCTGTGCCCTGGGCTATGGCAATTACTTCACCGGTTGTCGAAACTGATGCAACCGACGCATTGTCTGAAATCCAGGTTATGGTCTTGTCTGTTGTATTCTCCGGATTTACAGTAGCGGTTAATTGCAATGACTGTCCAATAAATACAGCCTCTGAAGTTGTATTTAAAGTGATACTTTGAGCTTCAATTGGAGTAACTGTAACGCTACAATTAGCGGTCACCTGTCCAACCATGGCTCTAATATTTGCTGTTCCCACTCCTACAGCTGTAACAACTCCGTTATTTACAACTGCCACCGACGGATCATTAGTATCCCACATCACATCCTTATAAGTGGTATTCTCCGGATTTACAGTAGCATTGAGAGTGAGGCTTTCTCCAATCTTAAGGCTTATATTTTCTTGATCAAGAGAGACTGAAGATGCTTCAATAGGCTTAACCGTTATAGCAATGGTTCCATTGATATTATCATTTGTAGCAGTTATAACGGTGGCACCATCTGACACTGCTTTAAGGTAACCCGTTTTTGGATCTATCGTGGCTACGTTAGGATTTGATGAACTCCAGGAAAGATTAGGGATGATTGTCGTGGGGAAGACAACCGCGGAGAGCGTCAGAGAATCCCCGATATAAATATCTCCTACAGGAGGAGTGATCACCACTGATTCATCAGGATTAGCCGAAACCACTACATCACAATAAGCGGTTTGTGAATCAATAGATACTGACACACGACCTGTTCCAATTTGCCTTGCTGTAACCAGACCGTTTTCATTAATCTCAATACAACCTGACGGATTTGCGCTTACTAACGCCCATGTGATTTCACCGGTCGCATCAATGGGTTCGAGAATTGCGGTTAACTGAGCTGTCAGGCCAGTGTTGATGTTTAAGATGGATGGAGTTATGGCGACACTCGTTGCCGGCATCTCTATAGCTTCGATATTGGCGAATTTACCCCATAGTTGACTGTTCTCATAGTTGGAGAGGGCTGTCTTGTAGACGTATAACTTAGCATTGTTATAGGCTGCTGTGCTGAAAGAGGTAGATGAAATTGCCGGAATTGTGCGGCTAAGACTTGTAATTGAGGTCAGACCCGAACAATAGAATCCATAGTCGCCAATTGAATTAACGGAGGCCGGTATGGTCAGGGTGGTCAAAGCATTGCAACCACTGAAACAATTGGCCGGAATTGAGGATACTCCTTCCTCTATGGTGAGAGATGTAAGACCCGTGCAACCATTGAATACATTTTTTCCTAAGGTCAATACTGAACTCGGGATAGTTACATTTTCCAAATCTTTACAATTTGCAAATGCATTATCTCCAATGTAAACCACGCTTTTAGGAATATTGATGGAAGTCAATCCAGTATATGAAAATGTATAAGCCTCTATAGCGGTAAGTTCTGAGGGAAGTGAGATATTTGTAAGCAATTTACAGTTATAGAAGGCATTCCTTCCTATACTGTTAACACTCTCAGGTATAGTTACTGAAGTCAACGTTTCATTATCCAAGAAACCATATTCCCCGATTTGGGTCACTCCCTCGCTGATAGTAACGCTTGTGCACCTGTCAAAACCATAGCTGCCGACTGCAACAACAGTATAATTGTCGCTTGAACTTGGATTCTGAACAGTTGCGGGAATTATGACTTCTCCTGTTTTGTTGTTACCATAAACAAAGATTAATTTTCTTTGATTGTAATCAATGTATGAATAGCCGGCTTTTGTCTGGCAGGTCTTGTTTGCTTCATCAACAATCGTATATGTGATTCCATCTACCGTAAAGTCTAACGACTCTGCCGGAGTCGGGTTTGTCCCGGAAGTTTGAGCAATAACCGGAATCCCGATAAGAGCGGCAAGCAGTGATAATAAGGATTTATTCATAACTCAAATTTTATAACTTCAAAAACATAAAAATAGATTTACCTTTCTCTTCCGGTTCTTACCGCTCCCGGATTTTTATTTCACTTTCGACTTGATATTCTTCGGCAGAGAGTCTTTATTGACTAAAACTGATAGGGTTTTCTCAAGAAAATATGGTTCTGAAACATATAAAAAGCCATTATATAGTTGATTTGTGTCCCATGAATTTTTTACCTTGTAATAACGGTTACCCTCTTGGTCAGTCGCATACCCTACGATGACCATACCATGGTCGTCGGTGGTCTCATAATTGTCAAACGTCTTTTGACGTGATTCCTGAGTAACTTTACGCTCTTTGACGGGGCCTTTGATCTTATATGTTGCATTTTCACGGTCTCTGTCTGAGAGTTGTACCCATCTTGAAAGCTCGGTGCCTTCTAAATCAGCACCGGTTTTAGGTTCAGGGAGCAATGCAAATCCATTGCGCCATTGGAATCCACCCTCTGAAACATCAGCACTCCAACATACTGTATATCCATTATCCAATGCATTATCCACAGCTGCTTTAAGCTCATCCATCGGCACATTGAAACTTTCAGCCCATGTCCAGTTATCCGGAATCTCGATAGAAAAGTTTTCATAGAATGGATGATGGGTGTAGGAGGTCAAGGATATAAAATCATCGCCTGAGATTCCCAATTCCTTAGCATAGCTTTGAGGCGTGTAGCTTTTCCCATTGACAGTGAAAGTCTCCGGAACCGGACCCAAATAAGCATCTAAAATACCTATAAATCCCGGCAGCCATGCCGTAGAAAGTTTTCTGTTTGGATTCCTCTTCACTGCATCCAGATATCCCTTCAAAACAGCATCCAGCTCTCCATGATTATGTTTGTCTTCGCCATAATTAAGTCCCGGATAAACTGCTTCAGGAACAACTCCATAATTATCCGCCACATAGAGCACATCAGTGGCAGCTCCTCCGGCAGCAAAATTGGTCACTCCATTAGTCCTTATATATTTCTTAGCCTTATCGATATAGCAATTCCTCACTGCAAACATCTCTGAAAGATCTAATTCTTCTCCCCCTCTTCTCATAATATCCTCTTCGAGAAAAGATGTGGCAGAAAAGCTCCAACATGTCCCGGATTTATTCTGATCTTTGACTGATGTTGTCGGATTAACTTTTACATCGGTGAATTTAAATCCTGTTGAGTCGGGCACTATAACCTCGGGATCTCCTGCCGGAGCTACATAACCTGTTGCATAGGCTGCAGCGGGGAGCAGCAATAAAGATAATAATAGCTGTTTCATAATTATTCCTTTTTTATGCAAATGCGATGAATCCGTAAACCGGATTCATCGCAAATTTACTGAAATCTTTTGAATTTCTATTCCCTATGATCTTTTGCTCAGAATTTTTTACCTCTGATTTTTCGGGATTTCCCAATCCGGGTTAACCCACTATAGATTTCGGGAGCACCGGCATTGCGCCATGTTGGGTACATACATAAGCTGAGGTCTCAACTGCCTTATGGTGAGCCTCCACCACTGATTCTCCCTTCAAAATGCTCGCAATGAAGGCTGCCGTGAATGAATCTCCGGCCCCAACCGTGTCTTCCACCTCAACTTTAGGGGTCGGAAGGAAAGATACATTTCCGGGAGTGAAAACATAACTTCCATTGATGCCACACGTCAGGATAAGCATCTTAAGATTATATTTCCCGAGAAGGATCCAACACTTGTCCTGAAGATCGATGCCCGGATAGCCGAACATACGGCTCACTGTTACAAGCTCCTCATCATTTATTTTCAGGATATTACATCTTTCCATTGAGTTGGTCAGTATCTCCTTGGTGAAGAAACCTTGTCGTAGATTCACATCAAACACCACCAAATTTTCATCATCCTCAGGCATGGCGTCCAAAAATTCGTTGATTGTGGTGCGTGAAACTATGTTCCTTTGAGCCAATGAACCGAAACAGAAAGCTCGTGTCTGTTTTGCCAATGACAACAGGTTATCGGTGAAGGGAATATTGTCCCATGCCACATTCTCTTTTATATCATACTGGGGTATCCCGGCCTGGTCAATCTCCACCTGGACAGTCCCGGTTGGATACGGAACCTCAGCAAGACTGAAATTCAACCCTTTAGAAGTGAAATTCTCGATTATTTCTTTTCCAAGCGGATCTTCTCCTACTGCACTAACCACACATGACGGCAAGCCGAATTGAGACACATGGTAGGCAAAATTTGCAGGCGCTCCTCCTATTTTCTTTCCTTCAGGCAAAACATCCCAAAGTGCTTCGCCCATTCCAACTACTATCTTATCATTCATATCCTTTCTATTTTAATCTTTTAGTTATTATTTAATTCTGTAGCATCCGGTTTGCGGATTCTTGTAGTAAAGAAGAGAAGATAGAGTACTCCAACTGTCATTACTGCTACTGCTGCTGCGATACCTCCAAAGAAGTCGGCAAAATAACTCATGATTACCGGGAAAACAGCTCCCCCGAATAGACCCATGATCATAAGGCCTGAAACTTCATTACGTTCTTTCGGGCGATTATTGAGTGCCTGTGAGAATACAACTGCAAAAATGTTTGAGTTGCCAAATCCCACCAGTGCAATTCCGGTATAGAGGGCTCCAAGTGAATGGCAAGTCAGGAGAATTATCATCGAGGCTATCATCATTAGTACGCTGATCAGGAAAAAGTACTTCTGGCTCATTATCCTTAAGAAGAAAGAACCAACGAATGTACCTCCGGTACGGAAGATGAAATAAAGACTTGTAGCGAATGTGGCCTCTTCCAAGGGAACTGACAAGCGTTCCATTATAATCTTAGGTGCATAAGTGTTAACTCCTACATCTATCCCCACATGGCAGAAAATACCCATAAAGCAAAGGAATACGAACGGATAACCCAAGAGTTTCACACTCTCCCATATTCCGCTGGCCTTGTCCTGCTTCTCTTCTACTATAGGAGTCCCTCCCAACACTGCTATCGAGAGGAAGCTGATGATAGCATAAAGAGCGAAGAGTCCCCTCCATCCAAGCCCGAAGGTCGGGAAGGCCTCTATATAACCCCATGTCATTACTATGGGAGCCAGAAAAGATGCGATTGCCTTTACAAACTGTCCGAATGTCAGCGTTGATGCAAGTTTATCATCTGATATCAAGTTGCTCACCAATGGATTAAGAGAAGTCTGCATGATTGCATTACCAATTCCGAGCAGCGAGAAACCTATTACAAACATGGCAAGGCCGTCTCCACAAATCGGAATCACGAGAGCCAGCGTTGTAACTATCAAGGAGAGCAATACGGTCTTTTTCCGCCCTATCTTGTTCATCAGCAGCCCTGTTGGCACAGAAACTATCAGAAACCAGAAGAATACAAGCAGAGGTAAATATCCTGCCTGACTCTCTGTCAGGTGATGTTGGTCTTTCACGTAATTAGAGGCTGTTCCGATCAGGTCTACAAAACCCATCGCAAAGAAACAGAGCATCACGGGCACAAGCTGCATCAATGATGTCTTTTTGCTCATTTGGATCGGAGTTTTTAATGTCGCATCCATTTTAAATCTTTTTATTTCTTTGGTTCTTTTAAAATTACTTTTCTTCAGATTATTACCTAAACAGGCTATGCTTCAGCTTTACACATCAAGGCTATAAATCTTAAGGGTCTTAAGACTTGTCTGACCTGATTTTGATTCTATCGATAGATTGGTATATGGTTTGGTGGGGAAAACAAGATTGGTCATAACGAATTGTCCGTTGTTGCCGAAAAGCTCTATGCTTGAGCGGTCAATAAAAATCCTCAGGTTGATGTTTCCATCTTTCTCGAAAGTCGGAGATGAGGTGACTGCCGGGAATTTATCGCTGAAATCCACGATTCCGCTCTCTTTGCGGTCGAATGACATAGTGTGATTTTTGGAATCATATTTCATCACCACCTTCTCTCCTTGAGCATTACTTAGGGTCAGCGTGACAAGTTCATTTTCACGGGCTTTGAAAGTGACATCAATCTCACAGATTCCATCTTCAGGCAAACTATAATTAAGAGGGGTAGTGCCAATTGTCTTGTTATTGGCAGTTGAAACGATTTTCCCACGCATTTTTGCAAGTTCCGGAGATGGCACTGAAGCCACATGAAGTTCTCCATCAGCATCTGCAAAAAGTTCCATCTCTCTTGGCAATGTGTTGGCGCTACGGAATTGCATTGTGGGAACATCGGCAGCATACTGCCAATTGCTCATCCATCCGATTACGGGCCTTCTCCCGTCAGGGGCGTCGCTCCAGCTTACCACTGCATAATTGTCCTTTCCATAATCAAGCCATTTCACCGGTACTGTTCCATCAGGATTCGTGTCGCTCTTGAAAGTTTTTCCGTCGAAATCACCTATAAAATACTGGATACCGCTCCCTCCGAATGGACCACCGGGATTGATATTTGACAAAAGCACCCATTTACTCTTATTTGTGCCGGGCAATTTAAGCTCGAAAAGATCGGGACATTCCCATACACCCTCTTGAGCCCCAAGCCCTTTCCCAAAAGAGCTTTCGAGAGTCCAATTCTTCAAATCGGGCGAAGAGAATATAAGCATCTCCTTTTCAAGGGCATGTGCCAAGATTAGATTCCATAAACCTCTTTCTTTATTCCAGAACATATTAGGGTCACGTGCCTCTGAATTTAGGGTGATTACAGGATTCCCCGGATATACGGTGAAGGTCTGACCGTTGTCGTTGCTGTAAGCAAGACTTTGCATCTGAGATGTGCCGGCAGAGGTGAATAGGGCTATTACGGCATCCTCTCCGAAGCCTGCTGTGTTTTGAGGATCGAGAGCTGAACTGCCACTGAAGATTGTGCCCAGACCATTAGGCTTTATTGCATCAGGTTGCGCCTCCCAATGTATTAGGTCAGTCGATGTGGAGTGGCCCCAGTTCATATTCTGCCATTTCGACCCATAAGGATTCTTCTGATAATAGAGATGCCATACTCCATCTTTATAGAACATCCCGTTTGGATCATTCATCCATCCATAAAGGGGTGTGTGGTGATAGGCAGGTCGCCAGGTTCTCTCTTTGTTGCTTGTGTCAAATTCATCTGCAAGCACCATCCCATCCCAGCAGACATCATCCTGTGCATCTCTCACCGAGTTCCGGTTTTGGTTGGTGACTATATCTAAAACGACATTCTTCCCTTTATAAGGAGTCAGGTCATATGGAACTTTATAATCGGTTTTTGTGCGGGCCAGTCTCACGTAGATTGTCTCCTCTATCTTGCCATCAACAAGAATATTGATTCTTGCGTCATCTTCAAATACCTCCTGCACCGGAAGAAGAAGATATTTTGAATCCCCCGTGACTCTTACCAAGGTATTTGTCGGTCCGAGATGGTTGACTTCAATCCCGTCGGCAGCCATTACATTTACTGTATTGAGGAGGCCACCTATTGCCAAGGCTCCTAAGATATATCCTCTTTTCATCCTTTTCATATCTATATTTGTTCTTTAGTTTCTTTGGTTTTAGCTGAAAAATTTCTCTGTCGCAAATCTAACATAAAACAAATTCCTCGCCTATAAGAAATGTAGCATATCCTATTAAATTTGTTGTAATGTCAGATTTTTTATCTTTATTGCATAGTTTGTTATATCTTCCATTCCTATCCTCCTCCTTTTATGAAAGATATGAAAAAAAGAGTTAATTTTGTAAATAAATTTTATTTTGCCGGAGAGTGAACATTTATCACTCTCATAAAGAACCTCCATGAAAAAAAGACTCATTTACCTGTTTTCACTACTCTTATTGCTAATCTCAGCCGCTTGCACTGAAAAGAAAACTTACAAGATTGGTATTGCGCAATGTAGCAGCGACGACTGGCGCTCAAAATGGAACCAAGAGGTGATTCTTGAATCTTTGCTTCACGATGATGTCGAGATAGAGATCCGTTCCGCACACGACGACAGCCGCAAACAGATCGAAGATATAAGATATTTTGCCGATAATGGTTTTGATGTTATTGTAGTCGCTCCTAATGAAGAGGAACCACTTACACCTGAAATCCGGAAAATTTATCAGAAGGGTATACCTATAATCATTTTCGACAGAAATATCAGTGACACTACCTACACACAGAGAATATGGGTAGACAATGAAGAGATTGGCTACATGGCCGGAGAGTATGCTGCCCATCTGCTCCCCCAAGGCATCAGAGCCATAGAGATTTATGGACTTCCCGGATCGACGCCGGCTGTCGATAGAAGTAAAGGATTCAATCATGTTGTCGACTCAGTGGCAGGCGAAGTGTTTGCTACTTCACCGGCAAATTGGCAACTTGAGGCTGCTGAAAAAACAACAGATTCTCTTTTGAGGTTGTATCCTGACGTGAATCTTATTTTCGCTCATAATGACAGAATGGCTATCGGTGCCTCTCAAGCTGCCCAAAGGCTGGGAAGAGATGATATAAAAATTATTGGTATAGATGCAGCACCTGCTATAGGACTTCAAGCAGTGACTGATAATATAATAGATGCTACCTTCTTATACCCTACCCAAGGACATCAGATCCTGCGTGAAGCAATTAATATTGCCAAAGGAGGAAATTATGAGAAGGATCTCAGACTTCCGACAGCTTCGGCCGTAGACAGTTCTAATGCCGATATCCTGCTTTTACAAAATGAAACTATTGAAGAAGACACTGAAAAAGTCTTAAAGCTCAAACAGCAACTTGATGACTTCCAAACCCTTCACAATTCTCAAACAGCTCTCGTCTATGCTATCATAGCTATTCTCATTCTCCTTTTCGGGGTCTTGTTCCTTGTCTTGAGAACCTTTTGGGCTCATCGTCGCCACCAATCTGCCCTGTTAGCTCAAAACAGGCTCCTCGAAGAGGAAAGGGATAAGCAGAAAGAATTGAATGAAAAACTCGAGGTTGCAACTCAATCCAAACTCGTTTTCTTCACAAACGTGAGCCATGATCTAAGGACTCCCCTCACCCTTATTTCCGAACCGGTTGCTCAGTTGACTCAGGCTCAAAACCTTGATGTTCAACAAAAAAACCTTATAAAGATTGCGGATAAAAATGTCAAGATTCTTCAACGTCTCATAAATCAAATCCTTGACTTCCGGAAATATGAACATAACAAACTTTCTCTAAATCTTCAGGAGGTTAATTTCAATCATGTTGTCGGAGACTGGCTTGACTCATTCCGAGCAACCGCACGCAAAAGGGATATAAAACTCTCATTGGAGACTCCAACAGATAATGTAATCCTGGCTATCGACGTGGAAAGAATGGAAAGGGTCTTTTTCAACCTTATTTCCAATGCTATGAAATATAGTCCTGACAATAGCCGGATCACTGTCAGCTTTAATGTAGAGAACGACAATCTTATCCTAAAAGTGGCGGATCAAGGAGAGGGCATTAGCGAGGAAAATATTAATAAAATATTCGATCCTTTCTATCAAGTCAATGAGGTCAGACCACGTGGCAGCGGGATTGGCCTCTCTTTGACAAAAGCTTTCATAGAGCTCCATGGAGGAACTATATCAGTGGAAAGCCGGCTTTCCAAAGGTTCTGTTTTCACTGTTTCTATACCCATACGACATGTTGCGGCTGAACCTGAGGAAGTTGTCAAAAACATTCAATCAGAGGATGTTGAAGGGGTTATGGAAGAGGTAGTGGCAGAACGTGAATTTTCCAATGATAAGGCCCTTATATTGGTGATCGACGATAATAAGGATATCCGGGAAATGGTCACTACCCTGTTGCAAGATGATTATAATGTAGTGACTGGATCTAATGGTAAGGACGGGATTAGAAAAGCTTCCAAATATGTGCCCGATCTGATTATCTGTGACGTCATGATGCCGGAAATGGATGGAATGGAATGTTGCGCAAAACTTAAATCCGAAACCGTCACATCCCATATCCCTGTATTGATGCTGACAGCTTGCTCTCTTGATGAACAAAGGGTTCAAGGCTTTGAAAACGGTGCCGACGGATATCTTTCCAAGCCATTCTCTTCGATTGTTCTGAAAGCCCAGATCGCTTCCCTGATTTCTAATCGAAAACGAATTAAAGACCTGTTAGGTGGAAGCCTTTCCAAAACAAATCTCGGGGTAAGTAATCAAAATAAAGATATTGAGCTCTCTTCCGGAGATATCGATAATGATTTCTACAACAAGTTCATAACTCTCTTCGAAAAAGAGATGGGCAATCCCGACCTCAACGTTGAGATGATGGCTTCGGAATTGGGGTTTGAGCGCACTCAGCTATATCGAAAAGTCAAAGCTATCACTAATTATTCTCCGGTGGAATTAATGCGCCATTTGCGTCTTGAAAAGGCTCGAGCTTTGTTGGCTTCCACTGATAAATCAATCAGTGAGATTTGCTATGAAGTTGGATTTGCAACCCCGGCTTATTTCACCAAATGTTATAGAGAAAAATACGGAGAGACTCCCTCGGACACCCGCAAATGACTCTAAATATAATATATCTTATCTTAGTTATCGGTGTGACTTTATGGTCGCTTGCCTACGGCTTTAGATATGGTCTCACATCACAGCTCTCTTCTCTTTTAGGGGTTGCGTTTGGAGCTGTGGCATCACGTGTCTTGACTCCCGTTTTTATAGATGATTTTCAATGGACAGCTCATATCAGTCAGGCCGATGAATTTAAAGATTTCACAGCCAATCTGTTTTGTGCGTGTGCTATCTATATTGTGGTATATATGCTCTTTGCTTTCACAGCTCCCCTCCTCAGAAAAGCTATGAGTGTTATTGAAGTGGGGATAATCAACCGACTCTTGGGAGCATGTTTTGTTATGCTAAGAAATCTCCTGCTGCTATCAATAATTCTAAATGTATTCCTTTGTCTGAGCTTGCGAAGCGGCCTTATGAGCTATGAAAAAGCCAACGACGGCAATCCTGTGGCTGCTGTCATGGCTTTGACTCCTGCTATACTTGGATGTTTCGGTAGCGAAGATTTTGCTCATTTTCTTCAATTAAAGGAGGCTAAGAGCATAAGTTTTCTGGAACATTCCACCACTCCTGAATGTTATAATTGCACAAGGATAAAAATAGAACAATGTTAAAAATACACGATCTCAAAGCCGGAATAGAGGGCAAACAGATTCTGAATGGCATTAATCTTGAAGTTAATGCCGGTGAAGTGCATGCTATAATGGGGCCTAACGGCTCCGGTAAATCCACTTTGTCAATGGTCTTGGCAGGAAACCCTGCTTACGAAGTCTTAGGTGGTAAAGTGGATTTTCTTGGTAAAGATCTTCTTGACCTACCTCCTGAAGTGAGGAGTCATGAGGGAATTTTCCTCGGATTTCAATATCCCGTGGAAATTCCGGGCGTCTCAATGGTAAATTTCATGAGGGCAGCCGTTAATGCCAAACGCAAATATTTCGGGTTGCCTCCGATGAGTGCTTCTGAATTCCTAAAGATGATGAGAGAAAAACGCTCTGTAGTAGAGCTCGACAACACTCTCGCATCACGGTCGGTAAATGAGGGTTTTTCAGGCGGAGAAAAAAAGAGAAACGAAATATTCCAGATGGCTGTCTTGGAGCCTAAACTCTCCATCCTTGACGAAACTGACTCAGGGCTGGACATAGACGCATTGCGAATTGTAGCCAACGGTGTCAATAAACTTAAATCGGAGAAAAATGCCACTATAGTCATAACTCACTATCAACGGCTTCTTGACTACATAAAACCGGATTTCGTTCATATCCTGTATAAAGGAAAAATTGTAATGACCGGTGGGCCTCAACTGGCTCTTGAACTGGAAGAAAAAGGTTACGACTGGATTAAAAGCCGGGATGATAATGATTGAACACATGGAGCATATGAATTCCTTGACTCAATATATCGAACTTTATAAGCAAAACTCCGCTCTTGTTGATAATGGGAGTGTCGATGTAATCAATAGTCATCGTGCCGAGGCCTTGGAAATTCTGGAGAATTCCATTCTTCCACCGAAAGGAGCGGAAAACTATGAGGTGGTTGATCTTAATAAGTTGTTAGCACCCGATTTCGGCTTAAATTTAGCGCGGATTGATATTGATGTTAATGATGCCTCTCCTTTCCATTGTGGCGTCCCCAATATGAATTCCGCTCTCTTCTTCCTGCATAATGACATATATGCAGAAGCCTCCGAAACACGTAAAAATCTTCCCGAAGGAATTTATGTCGGGAGCCTTAAAGATTTTTGTGGGCGTTTCCCTCTGATAGCTGAAAAGTATTACGCCAAAATAGCCGACATCCGGAATCCTTTAGTGGCCTTGAATTCATTGCTCGTACAAGATGGCATTGTAGTATGGGTCAAAGAGGGTGTAAAGTTTGAAAAACCTATCCAGATTGTCGACATTCTGGAAAATGGCATGCCGTTGATGGCGTTGCGGCGAATTTTAGTAATTGCAGAGAAAAACTCGCAAGTCAAGTTGCTGGTTTGCGACCATACCCAGAATGACGCTGTCGATTTTCTAAACCTCGTGACAACGGAAATCAGTGTCGCCGAAGGGGCTTCAGTAGACCTTTGCGAGATGGAAGAATCAACTGAAAAAACAGTGAGGTTATCCTCTCTATATCTGAGTCAAGATGCCGGAAGCTCCGTTTCTCTCTCAGGCATCACTCTTTATAACGGAGTGACACGGAATGAATACTATTGCTCTTTCAGAGGTGAAGATGCAAAATTAAAACTCTCCGGAATGGCTATTGAAGATGAGAGCCGGATCATAGATACCTATTCGATTGTGGAACATAGATTCCCGGGTTGTCATACTGATGAACTCTTCAAATATGTGGCTGACGATAATTCTATAGCAGCCTTCTCCGGTCTCATAAAGGTATTCAAAGGTGCTTCCAAAACTCAGGCATTCCAAAGCAACAGAAATATAATCGGCAATGATGGAGCTCGAGTCTTTTCAAAGCCAACTCTCGAGATATATGATGACGACGTGAAATGTAGCCATGGGAGCGCCACCGGCCAACTCGATGAAAAGCAGATTTTCTATATGCGCACCCGCGGACTCTCTGAATCAGAAGCTCGTTTCCTCCTTAAACAAGCCTTTATGGCGGATGTCATTGATTCGATAGCTATCCCTGATTTCAAAATGCGACTACATTCTCTTGTAGAAAGGAGATTTGCAGGAGATCGTCACAACTGTTCTTCTTGTAAAGCATCATGTCTTTGAATATTAAAGAAATTCGCGCTCAATTCCCCATTCTAAACAGGGATATTGTCGGGAAACCAATGATTTATCTCGATAATACTGCAACTTCTCAGGCTCCTCTTTCGGTGGTCAGGGAAATTGAACGCATCTACACTCATTCGAGAGCAAACGTCCACCGCGGAGTGCATACACTTTCTCAGGAAATGACTAATCTCCAGGAGAATTGTCGTGAAAAAGTGAGAAATTTTATCAATGCAGGTTCTATAGAGGAGATTATCTTTACTCGAGGCACCACCGAGGCAATAAATCTTGTAGCTAATTCATTCGGCTCCGGTTTTCATAAGGGAGATGAAGTGATCTTGACTGTCATGGAGCATCATGCCAACATAGTGCCCTGGCAACTTTTGAGAGACAGAACCGGTATAATCTTGAAAATCGTTGACGTAACGGAGAACGGTGAGCTTGATTTAAATCAATATAAGGCTCTGTTTACAGAAAGAACGGTCATGGCCTCCTTCTGTCATGTCAGCAATGTATTGGGTACAATAAATCCCGTCAAGGAGATGACTCGGTTTGCACATAAACGCGGCGTTGCGGTATTGATAGACGGAGCGCAGGCTGCACCCCATCTTAAAATAGATGTCCGGGATCTTGATTGTGATTTTTATGTCTTTTCAGCACATAAAATGTATGGACCTTCCGGTGTAGGAGTGCTGTATGGAAAGAAAGAGCTTCTCGAAAAGATGCCCCCATGGCAAGGAGGAGGTGAAATGATTTCTGTGGTGACTTTCAATCACACCACATTTGCCGATCTCCCCTTCAAATTTGAAGCCGGCACCCCGGATTATATCGGGATTGCTGCATTTGCAAAGGCTATTGAGTTTATTGAAGAGTGTGATATAAACAAGATGGAATCCCATGAAATGGAATTATGCAGGGAAGCCGAAGAGGAGCTGAGAAAAATACCCGGCTTGAAAATATATGGAAATTCAAAAGATAAGGGCCCTGTGATATCATTCCTTCTCGAAGGAGTTCATCCTTATGACCTTGGAATGTTGCTTGACAAACAAGGTGTGGAAGTCAGAACCGGACATCATTGTGCCATGCCGCTTATGGAGAGACTGGGGATTCCCGGAACTGTCAGGGCTTCTTTCGCCGTCTACAACACTTCTGATGAAGTAAAAGAATTTGTAAAGGCTGTCAAGAAAGCCGCTGATATTCTTTCATAAAAATCCCTTAAAACTAAAAAAAGGGGCGTTTCAAACAGAAACGCCTCTTTTCTTAATATTGAATCTTTATGATTATTTCACTACTACTTTCTTTCCTCCGATGATATAGATGCCGGGAGCAAGATCCTTGACAGCTTCATCAGCTGAAACTCTGCTCTTCACCTTAACTCCTGTGAGGGTGATTACATCTACAAGACCATCATTCTCTCCATAGAGCTGGTTTACACCGGCGGTGCTTAACTTCGTAGGAGCCGTATAGAGTATCAGATTCGGGTATTGGGAATTAATCATCGCACAAATCACGCTACGTTTCTGATCATAAAGGAAAGTAGTCACACCATTTGCAATTGTATATTCCGGGTTGTCGCTATCATCCGGGCCTTCGAGATATTCTCCCACGAATCCCTCCAATTCATAGTCATAGTAGACATCACTCTGGTAATCACCAAGGAACCAGTAATAATCGGTTGCAACACCATTAACAGTTGCCTGAGATGAAAGATCTATCTTCATTTCGTAGCATTTCACCTCCAGAGGCGTTTGATTGCCATATTGGAATGTAGTGAACTGCGCGCCCATATTTGAAACATCAGGTAACGTTGTGAAAGTGAATCTATTACCGGTTATTACAAGAGCTCGAAGTGTATTTGCCACAGGAGCAAGATTAATCTCTGTAAGTTGATTGTCTCCAAGCAACAATTCCTCCACATACGCGCCTTCAAGATTAATACTCTTAAGGTTGTTGCTGCTAAGGTCTAATTGAGCCAGACGATTATTTCCAATCGTGATATTTGATATCTTGTTCTTATCAAATTGGACATATCTCAAATTCTTGTAAGGTGTAAGGTCAAACTCAGTGTAATTGGATTGAGCCAGGTTGAGCGATTGCACATTCTCATATTTAGCAAACGATTCTTTCTCAAAACTGCTGCCATCAAGCACAATCTCACTAAGTGCTGGGCTACTTGGTAATTTAATTGAGCCATCTGTTAGTTTTGCTCCATGAACATTAACAGCTTGCAACAGACTCATCGGAGAAAGATCGAGATCTTTCAGCGGGGTATTCATCATTGCAAACGTCTGAATATTAGATCCGTTTTCATAAGCATAAACTTTCACGTTTGCTCCTGCAAAAGTTGTTCCGGTTCTGTAGATAGAGGGATATACTGCATTTGCTTCATATAAGTAAGGTTCAAGATCTGTACCGTCGCCTCTCCAGTCAATATAAACGGCATTGTCACCCTCACTATAAAAAGCAAATCCTATTTGAGCAGTACCACTATTAAGCGTTGTGAAGGTAGCTATAAGGTTGGTTGGCTTATCTGCAACTGTAACTACGCTTGTGGTTAGAGGTGTTGAATTGAAAGCTCCAAACAAAGGATTTGTCATCTCACAATACACCTGTTTCCCTACAAGAGTTGATGCAAATGAGGTTGAACCTCCGTTATTGCTATATTCAGTTGCAGGAACGACTGCATTGTTGTCTGCATATTTCCATACGTATGTAGTTCCTACACCATTCTTAACTATATTCTGAGCCGATAGGTTAATCAACGATGCTGTAGCAAGAACGCTCATTTTCTGCTGAGGAGCATATACATAATCTGAAATAGAAAGTTGGGGCAATGTTGCGAATGTCAGCATATTATTTGCCACATTCAATGATTTGAATGAGTCAAGTGCTCCCTCTTCAGTATTGAATACTAATCCTGTGATATTATTGCCTTCAAGGTTGGCGCTTTGCAATTGTTGTACTTTTGAGAAATCAAGGGTACCTGCAACACGGTTGTTACTCAAGTCAAGATTTTGCAAACCGGTGTAGTATTTCAATTCAAATGAACTGAACCTGTTGCCGGAGAGATTCAGGTTCTTGATGGTGGCGTAAGAAACAGCAGAAAGATTAACAAGTCGGTTGTTTGACAGATTGATTGTTGAAAGACTATACTTCTCATAATCGCCTCTGATTCCCGTTAAATCTATTGTACTGATTCGGTTGTCCGACAAATCAAGATTTGTGAGGGCACGATTATATTGCAAATTGATGCTCAAAAGATTACAATTGTTGATCTTGAGATTTCTCAATCCTTCTGAAGCAGATAGGTCGATAGCGTTGAGCGTAATGCCATTGATTCCTAAGGCTGACAGGCTGTATCCGTCTGCAAGCGCCACCACTACTTCGCCCGTAGTTGAGGGAAGAGTGAATGTAACGTTTGCGCTTCCCGGCATTCCGCTACCGGTCACAGCTCCCTTAAGTACTGTTTGCTCTCCATTGGCTATAATTGTGACATCAGCCGGATAGGTAAGCATCGAAGTCAGGACATCTGCACCCATGCTCAATGACACGGTCTTGCCGGCCATTTCAGGCATCGGTGTGAATGAGAATGCTGCAGAAGGAGCATCATAATCCTCCGGAGTCTTTACCATAAAGGTCTGGCTATTCAATGGCCAGTCGGGGAATACATCACAGAAGAACTGAACATACACTGAATCAGGGAATGCCTTATTGAATGTGATCACTCCATTAGAGAAACTATAATCTGTATCAGCTATTTCCTGTGCATCTCCGGCACGTGGCTGTGTAAATGCCTGTGCGTAAGTCACCGGAGTAATGGTATTTCCGGCAGCATCTTTATATGGTGCCCTTATGACAGAGGATGAGAAATCTATAGGCTCTCCAACCTTATATTTTAAAGCTGTCGGCAATGCTGACCGATAATAATAATAATCCCAACCATTCTGCGGAATAGGTAGATTCGCGTAGGTGAAATTATTGTTTGATAGATTCAACACGGCAAGTTTGCTCATCTTGCTAACGTCAATACTCGACAGCTGGTTCTTTTGCAGATAGAGCAAACGCAAATCTGTGTTTTTGCTAAGATCTATGCTTGTGAGAGCATTCCCCCCAAGATCCAAATATTGCAATAGTGGATTATTAGTGAGATCTATAGATTGAACCCTATATCTGTCTTCATTATTGAAACTACCCTCATGATTGATATAGAACTCTCCAAGTTTAGTGTTTTTACTTAGATCCACCGATGTTACTCTTGTCTGAGAGAGATTCAAAACATCCAGCAAAGGATTCTTTGTAACATCTATGCTGCTTATATTTGTAATCTCCAGCACTAATGAAACCAAATTAGGACAGCCCGTAGGGTCTACGTTAGTTATTCCATAGTTATTTCTGGCGCTGAAATATTGTAGCTGTGGGAAATTCTTAAGATCAAGCTGTGGATCGCAAACGTCATTGATTCCTACAGACAATATTAACAAACCCGGATGGTTGGTTCCTATCACCATCTTTGACGGATCGGTGAACGCATTGTCCGTCAGGTCGATAGATGCCAAATTTGCTTGTGCCGACAGATCGATAGACTTAAGTTCATTATGAGAAAGGTCGATCACCGAAAGATTAGGTAGCTCGCCTGCTAAAACGAAACTGCTCAAATAGCATCCATGAGCATCGATCAAGTCTATGCTCTTTAAATCGCCATAAATCCTTACCTCATCATCTTTTTCAGAAACTGAAAGGGGAATCGCTGTAGCTACTACTGCGTTCGATCCTTCTTCATCCTGTCCCAAAGTCCAGGGGTCAACGTCTATATACTGCTGGGACGTCGCTGTTTCCACATACACCTCTACTCCCTTACTCGTAGATCCGAGATAAATGGTAAAGTTGTTGGAAGGACCCTGATATCCGTAGATATTCGTTTTGAGGGTCGCTATCAAAGGGAGATCTGATGCACTATAGGCCATCCCTGATGTAAGCATCATTGCGGTCAGCGCTATTCCCTTTGCCAATCCTAATTTTCGATGTTTCATTTTTTCTTGTTTATGTATGATACCTTAATTCGACTTTCTTTTTACCTCTAACTTTCCAACTAAACTCTCATTACTTAATCACTATCTTGGCTGCGTGGCGGTTGACTTTCACAACATATATTCCCGTCGGTAGATGTGAGAGATCTATATTTGCCTCATTCCCGGGATACGTTTTTGAGAACATTTGGCTTCCGGCTAAGGAATAAACTTTCACGTCAAGATTAGTTGCATTACCTACAAATACGTTGTATTCTTTGGATCCTGTCTGCTGAAGCAATAGTTTGTCGTTACGGTCGCCGATTGTAATAGACTCAACTCCCGCATTATTGATCGCTTCTTTTAGACCCGCATAAGCATCGAATTTCCCGGCTCCCCATTGTGCAGGAATTCCCGCCATCACATCATCATCCTTCACCGATGTTTTTGCGATAATATCCAAGACGTCATCTATTGTAAGATCCGGATTTGCCTGTAGCCATAATGCTATACTTCCGGCTACAAAAGGAGTAGACATGGATGTCCCCGTTTCGGGTTGCCAGTAATAATTTTGCCCTTTGATTGTAGCTTGCCCGGTTACATTCTTTGGAATATAACTTTCATACCCTTTAAAATATGATTCTATCCATGGATTGGATACTGCTGACATTATGGCTGTGCCCGGAGCACATACATGCGGAAGAGTCCGTCCGTCTGCAAGTGTTCCATATGAGGTGTACGGACCGATTTGTCCTGACTTGAATCCCTCTTCATTTTCATAACCGTAAACGTCTCCGCTGATTGTAGTCCAATTGTTGCGCGTGTTGTAAGCTCCCACAACAAGCACATTATCTCCTACAGCCATATCTGAAATTGAACCGTCGCGGCTGCCGTCTTGATATCCTTCTAATCCATAATTATATATCCAAGTGTTCATTCCGTCACAATAGCAATCTATACGCTGACCGTCAACTCCGGTGATTTCGAATCCAACTATCACTCCTTCACTACCATCTTCGTTCATTCCGGTTTCGGGATTGGTGTAAAGGTAATAGTCAAAGGCACCGTAAAACCTGCCTAAGTCCTCGTCAAGCTTTGCACCTCCACCTATATATCCGTCGAAATATCTTCCCACCGTAGTGTTGACACTACCTCCCACGTAGTTTATATAATAGCTGCTCGATGAATAGTAATTACCATCCTCACTCGTTAAATTGAATGTTGCACGCTTTCTATAGTTTCCTTCGCTACCTGTCATTATGAAGGCTTGAAGTGTAAAGGGTGTCTCGTCATCTGAATAAACCATTACCACTCCATTTCTAACGTAAGTGTTATCATGCGATGGAGCCCCTTGAGAAGGATCATATTGGAATCCATATGGATAAACCATACTTTGCAGAGTATTGTCTTCAGCAGTCAGAGTTTTGTTGAGCGCTATCTTGAGGTCTCCTTCATTCCCTGATGACAAAACAATTATATAATCTTTCCCACACTCTGATAAAAATCGATTCATAAGGCTATTGGGGTCATGTGGTCCGGCTGTTGAACCCAGGGAGAGACTCATAATTGTGGGAGTGGAAACCTCTGCCTCTTCCTTATTATAGTCGGCATAACTTAGGAGGTTGGCTATTCCCATCACAACACAAGCATCTTGAAGAGAACCACAAGAAACTGTCAGATTTGATTCCGGAGCAACTCCATAAAATGGATTCGGACCGGTTACTTCCTTCCCGTTCTCATAATATGTCACGTCTCCATGATATCCTCCCCCAAGAATATTAAGGGTATGAGTGCCATGATAAGCCGAAGTCATATCGGTATAAAACTGATCAACTCCAGGATATTGTTGAATATTACCTTTATCATCTTCATAGGTTATATTCTCTCCGAAATATCTTGCTGCAGGCAAACCATCGCTATCAGCTGTGTATCCATCAAAATACGTAAGAAATTTTATACGGTTTTTGCCTTCCTCGTCCTTAAAAGCGATATGATCGGGGTCAATACCCTGATCTACTATTGCTACATTAACTCCCTTACCTGTATAGGGATTACTCAATCCTTTCCCTGCATGGATATCGTCTACACCGGATACTGCCCTCGCGATATTCATATTAGTGTTGAGAGGCTTTTCAATACTCATTTTTTTGATACTCTCCAGATTGGAAAACTCCTCAACTTCATCAATAGGGACGGCTACTACAACTATATTACCCCTTGCCGGCATTACAGGATACCCGGCTGCCTCAATGTCCCCTACGGTATATCCATCAGCTATCTCCACGATAGCGCGTATATAATTATCGTTATTTGGGGCCGCTTCTGAACCACGGGTTTTAGCCTTGTCTGCTTTATCTCCAACCTTAAAGTTTTTGATAACTCCGGCTCTTTCCATCTTGGCTCTGTTCAAAAGTATACGGTTCTGTAGGTCGAGACCTTTGGCATAACCGGTTGTGACTACCGATATACAAATTATCAGGGGTAAGAATTTTTTCATATTGTTTCCTTTAATGATGTCAGTTTATAATTTTTATCTTAGGATTAGACTAATTTTAAAAAAAACAGGTTTACACTGAGGGCCAAATTTAATTAAAAAATAATATTCCCCCAAATGCCTTAACGGAGTTGCTCCTTTTACTATTGTTTAAGCAGGAGGATATCAGAATAGAAATAACCTCCTGCCTGCAGGAAATCTTTTATATTACACTATTTTAAACCCAATTACCCAATTTATGTTAAAATTAGCAAATAGAGTTTTAAAACACCAAAAATATAAAGACCTAAAACTCACAACTATCCGAAAAACCTCTCCCAATGTTGTGGCTCCATTCCTTCTATAATATGTAGACCGGATATATGTAGACTCTTCTCTTAATTCTTGGGGGGCTCTTCGTAGTAGGATTTTTCCACTGAAAATGCAAACGATTTGCGAGTGAACATTATTAAAATCGTATAAGCCACCACCAACCCAAAACTCAAGAAGAAGGCGAATATATTTTCATTCTTGATATGGAATAAATCACTTAGTCCACTTATGATGAACGGCTCGATAGCTATTGCCAGATAATTGGCTGTCAATACAATTGCAAGTGCCATCGTGAGTTTCTCCGGATTTGCCACTGTATAGCTGGCCTTATCATAGAGCATCGGTTGGCATATCCCATAACCAAGGCCCGTGAGACCGGCACCAACAAACATCGCCCATTTGTAAGGGAAGAATGCAAAGAGACCTAATCCAACCACAAGCATCAATGCAGTCCAGAAGAATGTCCCTCCCCGAAGCCTTCTAACAAACCATGTCAGCACATATCCCGGTATAAGTACGAGCAGGAAGAATACGGATGTCACATCTCCCGCGATATTGCTTGGCCATCCATACTGAACCGTAAGTTGCGAACTGTAATTGGTAATGGCGATAGAAGTGAATGTCACGAGGAAATAGACTCCTACAAGGCTCCATATCCGGCCCATGTTGAAGCCTTTTTCCTTCACCGGCTGCTCTTTTTCTACCGGATTCGGATTTGTATCTCCGGAAACAGTTGATGTCTCTTCCCCTTCGCTAATCATGTTCTGTTCCTGCTTGCTCGATGTCTTAATGCCCGGAACATTCTTTAGCCATAGGGAGAATATCAAAGGTATAACAGCTGCTAAATAAACTATAAAAGGCAGATGCCAGTTGCGACCTTGAATCAACCACCCCACTGCAAAAGTTGCGATTACCACAGTTGAGTTGGAGATTCCTGACTGCCATCCCATTTGTTGCATTCTATATGATCCTGAAAAAGTCTCGGCGATCAAACCTGTGGAGAATGGAATGAGAAGACCCGCCCCACACCCCAAAAGGCAACTGATGACTATAAGGGTTGTCATGTCTCCGGCAAACAGATACCAGATGGCACATCCTGAGTATAATATCAGCGCCCCTACAATGATAGGGATTTTATGCTTTGCCTCCGACAACTTCCCCGAAAGCAACACAAAAGGAATAATGATGAAATTTGGTAAAGTCGTCAACAGTTGGACCTCAAGTTCCGGTGCATGAAGTATCTCTTTGAGTTTCCCCTCCATCGGAGCAACTGCCAATCCCGGCAGATTAACAATAAGAGATATCGACATAATAGCAAGATATGTCAACATCGTAATCGGAACTTTCCCGGTCTTTACCATAACTTATTGTTTTTTAAATGGAGTGTTATTCTCTGTGTTTTATTGTTAATTAGATGGATTGTTATTCTCTGTAGTTGATGAAACGTCTGATTTATCATCAGAAGAAGCTGCAGGATCGCTTGGAGCCTCTGTTGGAGCAGATGGAGCAGATGGAACTTCCGGAGCCGCTGTTTGAGGAGCGGGAGAAGTTGGAGCGCTTGGAGTTTCGGTCGTCTCAGCAGCCGGAGAAATCGGAGTTGCAACGGTCGGTTGGAGTTTTGCACTCTTTTGCTGAGCTGCTGCTGCTTCTTCTTGGGCAATTTCCTCTTCTTCCTCTGCAAATTGCTGTGCAGCCTGAGCGAGGGCAGCTTGAGCCTCCGGAGACTTATCCCAGTGGAAAGGTACGAAAGCATTGCCCGGTTGCAACCAGCTGGCTTTCTTACAAGCAAGAATAATGAAGGGAAGCACTGTAAAGACGATACAACCAAGAATAAGGACAGTGAACCATACAGCCTTGGAACCCATAGCAATCTGACCCGGAGGGAAGAAGCTGAAGATAAAGGCTACCAAAGATGCAAGGAATCCTACGCCGGCTACAATCCATAAGAAACCATTACCTTTTTTACCGATTCTGAAAGGTCGTTTTGTATCTTTCATTGTGTAGCGCAGACGTATCACTGAGGCAAACATCAGCAAATATACAATCAGATACAACAGACAGGTCAACTGCGATAGGATTTGATAAAAACTTTCTACAGAGGGCATAAGCACCATTATGAAAGAGAGACCCGTCACGCAAGCACCCTGCACATAAAGCATATTGCTTTGGACTCCATGTTTGTTGGCTTTCTGGAAAAATCTTGGAAGATATCCGGCCTGACCTACTGCGAAAACTCCCTTGGAAGGACCGGCTACCCATGTCAATACTCCTGCAAGCACTCCGATAGCAAGGGCCACAGCCATGATCGGAGCAAGCCATTTAATATGTAGGGCTGAGAAATACATGTCGAACCCTTGAAGAAGACTCTGTACGAGGTTGATGTCTTTTACGGGAAGAATAACACCCAACGCATAAGTACCAAGCACGAATACCAAGACGGTGGCGATTGTACCTATGAGGATTGCTTTTGGATAATTAACGGTAGGATTCTTAATATCCCTGACGTGAACACCGCTCATCTCCATACCGGCATAAAAGAGGAAGATTGACACGGCAAAGATTATATTGTTGAAATTAGAAAAGTCGGGGATAAAGCTTTCGTGCCAGTTCATCTGTGAGTGGCCACCGATGCATAGGAAAATAACACCACAAACCACAAGGATTCCGGCCGGTATAATAGTTCCGATCAAACCACCAATCTTGGAAGCCTTCCCTACCCATGTCATACCTCGTAAGGAGATAAGGGTGGCTATCCAGTAGATGGCAAGCACCACGCAGATCATATACCATTTATTGGCGGCTATATGGCTATCGTAGACATGATCCATACCAATGAATGCCAGGGCGACACCACCGAAGGTCAAAACTGTGGGATACCAGATTGTGCTCTCTACCCATTGGAGCCAGATACCGAGAAATCCCAGTTTTTCACCATAGGCTTCTCCCACCCAGCGGAACATACCGCCCTGCTGATATGGGAACATCGCAGCAAGTTCTGCCGCCACCAGCGATACGGGGACCAAAAACACTATAGCAGCAAGGATATAATAGAAAGCGGAACTCACTCCATATTCAGCTTCCGCAGGAAGTCCACGTAGGGAGACTACTGCAACGATATTCATCATAGCGAGAGTGAAAACTCCCATTTTGGCAGCTTGCTTTATGGTGCCTTTTGATTGAACTGCTGTCGCCATATTAATCGGGTTTTAATTTTTAGATTGTAGTTTATAGTTTGTGGTTGTTTGGTTTGCTTTTTTATAACAATAATAAAGGCTAAAAGTATTAATCTGCAACGATTTTTATTTTGTCGCCCTTAAAGATGCCGAGGTCGAGCTTATTCATAAATGATTTAATGACTGCCTGGGCCTTAACGGAATTTCCTGCGTCATCCAAAGGAGGAGCAAAAGCAGCAATACCAAACAGGCCGGGCATAACACCCATCACTCCACCTCCCACACCGGTTTTGGCCGGGATGCCTGAAGTGAAAAGCCAGTCACCCGTGTGCTGATAGAATCCAACGCTGGCAATCATCGAAGTGATCTTGGGGGCAATTTCCTTGTCGAACACCTGTAGCTTGCTGACCGGATTGAATCCACCGTTGGCAATTGTAGCTCCCATTATGGCAAGCTGGGAAGAAGTGATGCCTAAGGAACATTGACGGGTGTAGAGGTCAAGGCTCATATCTACATCGTCGTAGATTCTATCGTAGTTTTTAAGCAGCCAAGCTATGGAATGATTGTTGAAATTTGTGGCTGTTTCGCTTTCATACAATTCATCGATCAAGACGGGGGCTGAGGCGCATAGTGCCGTAATATTTCCCGTGATAGCTTTCCACTTGTCTTCGGAATCTCCTTGCGGGGCTATCATCGAACAAGCTGAAATGGCTCCGGCATTTACCAAAGGAGTGGAGGGATGATCGTTTTCCAATAAAAGCGCAAAGATCGAATTAAAAGGAAGACCTGTGGCATCTGCTCCGATCTTTTCAAGCACACCCTCAGGAGTGTGTTGTATCATGGCCAAAATAGCCGTTGGAACTTTGGAAACAGATTCGATGCCGAATTTGAACTCTGTGTCGCCTAAATTAATGCATGTGCCGTCGAGCAATGTGATACTCAGACCGAAAAGATTCGAATCCACATTGGCAAGATAGGGGATGTAGTTGGCATTTTTGCCGCCTGTCAAGTTTTTAACTTCCTGATAGGCTTCGTTTGCGGCATTTTTTATTTGGGAAATGGTCAGATTTTTTTCCATAATGCAATTGTAAAATTAATAAAAAAATTGACAGTCCGGAGACTTTCCGAACTGTCAATATAACAATTTTCTCTATATAAAGGTTTAGATTTATTTACCGGTGTGATTGAATGCCCTCTTCTTGAGAGGTATATTCTTCTCCATGGCGATACGAGTTGTTGTAGGATACTCGAGTGCATTAAGCTCTGCAACAGAACTTTTGATGTCGCCGATGAGCTGGTCACACATATCGCGGCTGAACCCTTGCTTGCAAAGCACACGCATCACAACGGTTGTCTCGATATTAGCCGGCATAGCGTATGCAGGAACCATCCAGCCGTGCATCTGAAGCTTGTCTTGAAGGTCGTAGAGCGTCCACTTGGCTGTGGCTTGCACTTCCGGTTTCATCTTCCAAACAACGATCGGGTTGGGGACTTCGTCGCTGTAGTTTACGAATTCCGGCATTTGAGCTAACTGATCGTGCAAATACTTCGCAATTGTCAGTGAATTGTATTGCACCTCTTTGTATCCCTCAAATCCTAATTTGATGAATTGATAATATTGTCCCAATATCTGAGCTGCAGGACGTGAGTAGTTCAAACCTACCTGTGTCACTTCTGCGCCAAGATAATCAACTGTGAATGCCATATCACCGGGCAAATACTTCTTGTCTTTCCATACAACCCATCCAAGACCCGGATATACAAGTCCGAACTTGTGGCCTGATGTGCTGATTGAAAGAACCCATTTCAAGCGGAAATCCCACTTCTTCTCCGGGAAGAGGAACGGAAGAATATATCCGCCTGTGGCTGCATCAACGTGGATACATACCTCATTACCGGTGGCTGCATTATATTTCTCAAGAGCTGCATCCAAAGCTTCTACATCATCGTTAAGACCTGTCCAAGTTACACCTTGTATTGCTACAACACAAATAGTGTTTTCATCACACATCTTGATGGCTTCATCGATATCGAGAGTTATGCTCTTTTCAGTGAGAGGCACCTGACGCATTTCGATGTTCCAAAGAGAAGCGAATTTTTCCCAAACCACCTGATAACCGGCTGAGATAACGAAATTCGGCTTGTCGTAGGGTTTTCCTGCTTTCTTTCTACGTTCTATCCAACGTTTCCAAGCTGCAATTCCACCTAACATACAAGCCTCTGAAGAACCTATTGCAAGCGCTCCCGCTTTCCAACGGTTAGTCTCCGGAGTGTTCCACAAATTGGCAACAATATTGATACATTTCTGACACATCACGGCAACGCGTGGATATTCAGTTTCATCGATATAATTAATATTGATGGCTTCGTTCATCAATCTTGTTGCGTAATCATCCATATAGGTGGTTACAAAAGTAGCGAGATTCAGGCGTGGCTGAGTCTGTGCATAAGTCTCATCTTTCACCATCTGATAAGCTACTGACGGGATTGTCGGGCCATCCGGTATCTTTTGTTCCGGGGCCGGATTTAGCATGGCATTTGTGCCAAAGGCATCGCTCTTAGCGTCACCTTGTCTTAAATTGGGGTCAATCATAATTTTGTTTTTTTATAGTTTTAATCCTTAATTTAGTTCCTATATTGATATAACAGAATTATCCTTTATTAGTTCATCTTTTCTTCATCAGATTTTATAACAAAATTCGCAGGTTTGCTCCCATTTAAAGGATACAAACCTGCGAACTAAATCATTCCCTCTGATTAAGAGAGGAATATCGAAATTTGTATTATTTCTCCGCTATTCTATTATTTCTTAACGATAGCAGCAGTGTCTTGTGCTATCATCATCTCCTCATCGGTCGGGATCACAACAACATGCACCTTGGAGTCCTTTCCGGAAATCTCTATTTCTTCACCTCTGACCTGGTTGGCCTCTGCGTCAAATGTCACTCCCATATAAGCCAACTGTTTGCAGATGGCTTCGCGGGTTGACCTCTGATTCTCTCCGACACCTCCGGTGAATACTATAACATCGACACCACCAAGCACTGCTATATAAGCGCCGATATATTTAATAATCCGGTATTCATACATCTGGAGAGCCAATTTTGCCTTTTCATCGCCGGCAAGTATAGCGCTCTCGATATCACGCATATCGCTCGACTTCTCTGAAACTCCCAAAACTCCACTCTGTTTGTTGACAAGTTTGCTTAACCCGGCTGCGTCAAGATTCTCTCTCTCCATTATATAGATGAGAGCTCCCGGATCAACATCTCCGGAGCGGGTGCCCATCATCAGACCCTCGGTGGGTGTCAGACCCATTGAGGTGTCGACACTTATGCCGTCACGTATGGCGGTGATACTTCCTCCGTTGCCGATATGACAGGTGATGATACGCTGCTTTTCATAGGGAAGGCCCAAGAATTCGCAAGCCCTGCGAGACACATACCGGTGGCTTGTGCCGTGGAAACCATAGCGTCTGACTCCATATTTCTTGTAAAGTTCGTAAGGCAACGCATACATAAAGGCTTTTGCCGGCATCGTCTGATGGAAAGCTGTGTCGAAAACTGCAACCTGAGGCACATCCGGGATCAACGACGAAACGGCCTCGATTCCTGTGACATTCGCAGGATTATGTAAGGGAGCAACACTGTAAGCCTCCTTTACCTTCTCTATAACCTCCGGAGTGATCAAAACCGACTCGCTGAAAGTCTCCATGCCATGCACAACCCTGTGGCCTACAGCCTCTATTTCATCAAGACTCTTGACAACACCATTCTTAGGATCTGTTAATAAATCCAAGATATTCTTTACTGCCTCTTTGGCAGTGGGCATCGGAGTGGTGATAATCTCTTTTTCTCCATCAGGCCTCTTGAACTTCAAAAAAGAGTCGGGGAGTCCGATTTTCTCTACTCCTCCTTCAGCCAAAACTTCCTTTGAAGAGGAATCTATCAGTTTATATTTCACACTGCTTGATCCGCAGTTTAATACAAGAATTTTCATATCTGTTACAACTTATCTTTTAAAACTTAAAGTCCTTTGTCACCGATTGCCTGGTTGCAAGTCACAATGATAGTATTGACTATATCCTCAACAGTTGCCCCTCTTGAAAGATCATTGACAGGAGCGGCAAGACCTTGAAGTATCGGGCCCACGGCGCCGGCACCTGCAAGACGTTGCACGAGTTTATAAGCGATATTCCCGGTTTCAAGCGACGGGAAAATCAGCGTGTTGGCGCGACCTGCAACTTCGCTTTCGGGTGCTTTGAGCCGTCCAACCATCGGAACAATCGCTGCGTCACTCTGAAGCTCTCCGTCAAGTTTGAGGTCCGGAGCCAGTTTATGAGCAATTTCGAGAGCCTCTTTTACCTTGTCAACTCTCGGATGGGTTGCACTCCCCTTTGTAGAGAAGGTGAGCAATGCAACAACCGGGTCGAGGCCGGCAATATCCTTGGTGGTCTTCGCGGTAGCCACTGCGATCTGAGCCAATTCTTCAGCAGTCGGATCCGGAATCACGGCGCAGTCAGCGAATACCAACATATGATGGTCGCCAAAACCACAGTTTTCCGGCAACAGCATGATGAAGGCGCCACTTACTACCGAGATGCCCGGTTTGGTCTTCAATACCTGGAAAGCTGCCCTCAATACGCTTGAAGTAGGACTCAAAGCACCGGCCACCATTGCATCCGCTTCACCGGCCTTGATTAATAGACATCCCAGATATAGAGGATTCTTCACAGTATAGCGCGCATCCTGTAGGGTCACTCCTTTGCTTTTACGAAGCTCGGCAAAGAGTTCTGCATATTTTTCTGTTGCATTATGGTCATCGCCATCTATGAATTCTGCATCCCCGATACGCACTAACCCTAATTCCGCAGCCTTTGCAAGGATTTCATCCTTTTTGCCGATAAATATTATATTGGCAGCTTTCTTCTCAATAATCTGTTCTGCTGCTTGAAGGGTCCGAGGTTCTGTAGATTCGGGCAATACAAGGCGTTGCGGGTGATCCTGCGCCTTCTTGGTCAATCTTTCAAATAATGTCATGGTATTATATTTTTTATTTTTTGATATAATGTCCCTTTATTCCCTTTTTGAAATTCATTCAGATATGGAGGGTTATCTTTGCAAAAATAGTAAAAAAGTATAAAGTGGATAATGCTTATTGTAAAAAAATTTGCAAAGACAGAACAAACTACAAGCCTTGGACTCTTCAAATTTAAATATCTATTCACTTTCGCCACTTTTTGGGAAGATAAAATTTGGAAAATAGAGTAATTCGGATTAACTTTGCACCGCAAATGTTAGCGAATGGCCCATTCGTCTATCGGTTAGGACGAGAGATTTTCATTCTCTAAAGAGCAGTTCGACTCTGCTATGGGCTACTATTCAACAATTTAAGTTTAAAGAGCCAAAGGCCTTGGAAAGGTCAATGGTTAGAAATTGATAAAAGATGGCAAACCATAAATCATCGCTTAAAAGAATCCGCCAATCTGAAAAAAGAAGATTGGAAAACCGCTATTGGGCAAAAACAGCTCGCACTTCTGTGAGAAAAATCCGCAAAATGACCGATAAAAAGGAGGCTCAGGAAGCCTACAATAAAGTTAGCGCCCTCCTCCAAAGACTCGGTAGAAAAAATATTATCTCAAAGAATAAGGCGGCCAACCTCTGCAGCGGCCTCGAAAAATATATTAATAAACTCGCTTAAGGTTTAGCAATTAATAGCGATCGGCTTTATAACTTTGACTACCCGGTCAACACAAAAAGGAGGAAGCCAAAGTTTAAAAAAATCCATTTCGCTATGTTTTAATTTAATCCTTAATCAGTTTATCCGGTCCATTCGTCTATCGGTTAGGACGAGAGATTTTCATTCTCTAAAGAGCAGTTCGACTCTGCTATGGACTACGTATTACTTAGATAAGGCCGGCGGCTCAATAGTCCCGGCCTATATTTTTTCCATCAACCTTGATTTGGATAAAAGAAATTAGACCCAAAGAGATAAGGCCCAAAATTTAGATTAGACTAACAGATTAGACAAAAAGAGATAATAAATGAGCCAACATAAATTTTCCTTGTCATATCTCAATGAAGATGATCGTGCCTACGGTCTGGCAGGCATGATGGTAGCGCTCGCAAGCCTCGATGCCATCGACCGGGTGGCTACTGTTTCTATCGACACTGACGGCCCGATGGTGGAATTCTCTCATGCATACTATTTCGCAGGTAGCCCCTCTATCTCTCCGAAATCCACTTGGGATAATCTCGTATCTAATTTCCATCTGACCACTTCAATGGTGGTCGGGAATATTCTCGCTCGCTCTCTCGTCCGACTCAAGGAGGAGGCTCCCGAAGATATAATGAAAGAGGTCTATAATATTGTGGAAGAGGAAGGGATTGCCACTTGCGCCCTCGAAAGCGACGAAGTGGAAAATCTATATAACCATGCCCTCAGCCGCGCTATGAGACTCTTCAGAAATCCCCGCGTCCATCCGGCAATTGATGAATTCGCAAGAATAATTTCCCTCCGTCGTTCCCTCTCCGGACGCGAAGTCCTCGACGAGCTCCATCTACTACAACTCTTATGACGATGCTCGATTTTATAAGCTGGAATCCAAGCCCTGAAATCTTTTCATTGGGAGCCTTCTCAGTAAGATGGTATGGCCTCGCTTTTGCCGTAGGATTCATTATTGGATATAACCTTGTGGCCCGGATGTTCAAGCATGAGGGAGCACCGGAAAAATGGCTCGGTATTCTTTTGGCTTATCTCGTGATCGCCACGGTTATAGGAGCACGTCTCGGCCATGTTTTCTTCTATGAATGGGATTATTATTCCCAACATTTGTCGGAGATTCCTAAAGTATGGAACGGAGGGCTTGCTTCTCATGGGGGTACCATCGCCATCATCATATCCGTTTTCCTCTTCTCTTGGTTTGTCTCTAAGAAACCTGCGTCATGGACCTTCGATAAAATTGTGATAGCTATAGCACTTGTCGGCGGTTTGATTCGTCTCGGAAATCTTATGAACAGCGAGATCTATGGAGGCGAAACCGATCTCCCTTGGGGGTTCGTTTTTCTCAGAAACGGAGAAAATGTACCTAAACATCCAACTCAAATCTATGAGGCCGGATGCTATTTTATCCTGTTCGCACTCTTGATGTGGATGTATTGGAAAAAGAATGCTCAAGAACGTCCCTATCTCATCACCGGTGTTTTCTTCATCGGAATTTTCCTGCCCCGATTCTTTATTGAATATATTAAAAATGTTCAGGTAAGTTGGGAGGTGCAGATGATTGAGAACTATGGCATCAATCAAGGTCAGCTACTTAGCATCCCATTCGTTCTGTTAGGATGTGGACTTGTGATCTGGGCTATGTTGCGTCCTAAAGAAAAATTCTCCTTCCCGAATAAATTTGCAGAAGAACTTGAGGCTGAGAAGCCCCACAAATATATTCGCAAATCCGATAAATAACCACTCTTAACTCCACGTGATTTATTACGGAGAAACCATAGGGGTTGTCCTCACGAATATCAGAGATGTCTGACCGTTAAAAAATCTATTTCCCTCATAGTCTTAATAGAAAAAAAATTAATGGTAGAAATTAATCCTGAAGAAAAAAAACGTATCATTTTAGATATAATGATCGACATTGATGATTTCTGTAGGGCTCACAACTTACCCTATGTCATCTCTTCAGGCACTTTGTTGGGAGCTGTGAGGCACGGGGGATTCATACCTTGGGATGATGATGCCGATATGTTTATGCTCAGAGAAGATTTCGACAGATTCATTTCCCTATATAAAAATAGGAAATACCATCTCCTTTATAATGCTGACTCTGAGGAGGAATCCTTCAGATTAGGATTCGTTAAGGTTTGCGAACCTAATACCTACATGATAAGAGATAACAGTAAGTTTCGACATGGCGTTTATGTTGATATTTTTCCCCTTGACTATGTACCTGAGGATGAAAAAGAGCGGAATAATTATATGGGGAAACTTATCAGATATCAGCATGGGCTTAGACACAGGCAAAAGAAAGATTTCCTCTCCGTTCTTACATCTTACTTCCATTCAGTTGATTGGTGGTGGGAAAAGGTTGACAAAACCATCCGATCCTCAAATTATAATGACAGCAGATTGGTAGCGCATATAGTCGGCTCCCGAAATAAGAAGACCGTTTTTGACCGGAATTGGCTAAAAAACTTGAAAGAAATTGATTTTGAAGGCCGGAAATTTTTGACATTTGCCGACACTCATTCTTATCTTACCATGGTATATGGGGATTATATGACTCCTCCTCCCGAGAATCAAAGAAGAGGTCATGCAAGGGAAAAATTCTATAAGAAATAAAAACAAATATGGGGAGTTTCCTTAAAAAAATTTCAAAATTCAATAAATCTCTTCAACCCTTCACTCATAGAGTGAAAGAGAGATATTGGGCCCTTAAATATTTAAAATTTAAAAAGAGTGACAAAGGAGAAAAAATTGGCGTCATGAGAGTAGACGGTAGAGGTTATCATGGTGGCCTCACCGATAGATTTAAGGGTGCTGTTTCATGGTGGAACTATTGCCGGCAAAATAACGTTCAATTCAAATTATTTTATGTCTATCCCTTCCTACTTACTGACTATGTAGTGCCCAATGAATATGATTGGACGATTGATGAAAAGGAAATTCCCGACTCCATTTTCAACACAAGAATCTTTTATGGAAGAGGTGAAAATGGCAAACGGTTATCTAAATTTAAGACAAATAAGAATATTTGGTATTATGGGAATATAGATATTGGGAATACCCTTCACTATCCTCCCTATTCCGACGATTGGGGTGCTTCATTTAGAAAATTATTCAAACCTTCCCCATTGTTGGAAAATGCTTTATCTTTTCACAGGAATGCAATTGGCGGGAAGTTTGTGGCCGCAGTATTTAGATTTCAGAATCTTCTCGGAGACTTTAACGAAGGAAAATTCTATAGAAAAATCAAGAATAAGGAAGAGGTACAAAAACTTATTCAACGCAATCTTTCGGAATTGGAAAGGATCCGGTCAAAACATCCGGACCTGAAGATTCTGGTAACTTCAGACAGTTTTACATTTTTGGAGGAAGCAGAGAAGAAAGATTATGTGAGGGTGGTAAAAGAGAAAATTTCACATATGGAATTCTCCAAAACTGATGTCAATCACACCCAACTTAAATCTTTCTTAGACTTTTTTATGATTGGAGAAGCTGTGAAAGTTTACTCAATCGTAATTGGTGACATGTATAAAAGCGATTTCCCGGTGTATGCGGCAAAGGCCGGCGGAGTGCCTTTCGAACGAATAGAGAGACCCTGATTATTAATCTCTCTCTATTTCTCAAATGATGATTTGTCCGGTAGAATATGTTCGAAAGAAGAGCTGATCCTCTCCATTAACTGCTCATAGTTTTTTATATTCTTATTGTCATTGATACAGACTAAAGAATACTCCTGATTCCGTATCGCCCTCACAGCCTGGTTCGGCTTCACCATAAGGGGAAACATTTTTGTGTCTTTATAGGTATTATATGGTATAAAATTCCCTTCGCAGATCTGCCATGTGCGGAACAGTTCATGAGTGTAGTCGCTCTTATCCCTGAATCGATTTGCTGAGGTTTGGGTCAATTCATCAAAAGCAAATTCCCATGCATTTTCAAAAGATTTCTTCAGATATGGCTGTGCATTATGATGCACCCTGAGGGTTATAAACTTTTCGAAAGGCTGCATGAGTTTATTTGTAATCTCTTTGCCCCCATATTCTTTGGTGATCCATTTATCCTTGTCTCTGCTTAAAATTTCTTTCTTATTGAAATGCCGGTTTATTATCCTGATATTATTTTTGAGCATTACGTAATATGGAGACCATGACGGATTATATTGGAACACTGCAATGTCACAAGGGAGGCCATCTTGAAAAAATCGTTCCGGAGTAATCGGGCGAATAATAAAAAAGTCGTCATTGAAATACACGAAATGATCGGAAAGCCCCGGAATTCTATGGATATATCTTTCTATCACTCCGGAATTAAAGGTGGGCAGAAATTGTTCCGGTATTATATCTTTATGGTCTACAAGATTTAATTTTGGATTATTTGTATTAAGCCATTCCGGTTTCTGACCGCAGGTCACAAAATGGATTTTATTAACCCAAGGAGCAAATTTCTCCACACCACGAAACCAATATTTAAGTAATCCGTAATCACGGAATCTTTCCATCCCGGTATTATATTTGTCAGTCTTCTCCTTCCCCGACCATCGGGAGAAGTCTGCCTGCCATTGAGGGTCGTTCATATCAACCCACACCACAACAAAATCTATTGGGAAATCAGTGTTCATAAATTTTCTAATAATTCAAGCCATTTATCCCCTATTCTTTTCGAGGAGAAATTTTCTGTGGTTAAAGAAGCATTCTTCCCCAACTCTTCCCTTCTTTCCTTATCTCTCATCAGGGATTTTAATTTTTCTGCAAATCCTTCGATATCTCCAAAAGGTGAGACTGTTATCCCATTGATATCATTAGCCACAACATCCTTTAGCGAAGCATATGAATCATAAGCGATGGGGACACATGAATAGGCCAACGCCTCTAAAATAGTGAGTGGAAGTCCTTCATATTCAGACGTCATCAATAAGATTGGCGACTTACCTAAAAATTCATCACGGTCACCCCACCCATGAAAAGTGATATTCTTAAGTTGCAATAATTTTGCCACTCGTTTCTCCAAAGCAATGTCATGACCTGTTCCAACAATATCGAGATGCCAGTCTTGTAAATCCGGTTCCTCCTCTATTATCTTCCATATTCGTAACGCAAGGGATACCCGTTTCTGGATTTCATCCATGCGACTCATTATCAATACTCGCTTCTGCTTTTTAGGTAGAAAATCTCTATGCTCCGAAGGCAACTCAAAGATATTAGGGATGGCTATAAATTTGTCTCCATTTACTTCCAATCCTGCTACCTCTTTGTAACCATCTATATATCCCTCTGATAATAGCACAACTTTATTGCTCGACTCATATACGGATTTATATATTTTACCCCAATTTCTGTTGCGATGTAACTTTATCAATGGATAAATTGAGGCTCTAAGCCAATAAAGGGGATTATAAGGATTTAATTTAAGCAGATGGAAGCCTGATTTATAGGTCGGTTTTTTCATCTCACTCCCCGGGGCAAAATGCTGCATAAACACAACCTTCACTTCGCGTCCGGACCGTTTGATTGCCTCTATGATATATTTATGCCTATAAAACCGGGTCATATTAACAATTACATCTATCTTTTCATCCCTGATAAATGATGCCAATTGTTTGACGAATACAGAATTTGATTTCCCAAGCTTGATAACCTTCTTATATATGGATTTTTCTTTTCCGTCGCCCATGCTTCTAAAAGCATCATACACTTCCCATCGCCCCGACTCTTTTAAAGCTTTGGCAAGCCTATATGTGGCAGATTCCAAACCGCCATGCACTTTTTCGCCACAGAAACTTTCTGAATAAAACAATATTCTTTTCATCGACCGGGTATATCGTCTGCTGTTTGTTGGTAAGAGAGTCTGAGCCTTCTCTTCCGAAATTAAAACTCTCCTTTCATAACCATCCTCAAAATGTAATTATGATTACAAATTAATAGAAATTATGCCAATTTTTTAATTATTTTGTAGATTATTTTCAAATCGGATAGGATAACCATATAAGTTTATCTTTATTTTGATTACAAAATCTGATATATGAATGAAAAAATCTTGTTAGGTTGTTTAAAAGGTCTCGCAAGGCTTCCTTTAGGTATTCTGTATCTTTTTTCAGATCTTGCTTCCTTTATCTTATATCATATAGTCAAATATAGAAGAAAGATGGTATGGAAGAACTTGACTGCCTCTTTCCCGCTGAAATCTGAAAAGGAACTTAAACATATTGAAAAGGAATTTTATGGCTATCTTGGGGATCAGATAGTTGAAACCCTTAAACTTCTCCATATTTCCGACCTTCAACTTAAACGGAGAGTTAAGGTTATTAATTACAATGGTGTCAACGAGGTCTTAGAGGAAGGGAAGAATGTTGTGCTCTTGATGGGACATTATGGCAATTGGGAATGGGTGCAGGAAATAAGCCGCTATTTCCTTCCACATACTTTCATGGCTTCTATCTACCATCCCTTATCCAACAAGATATGGGAGAATATTTTCATTAAGATGCGTAGTCGGTGGGGAGCTCATATTGTTCCGATGAAAAAGGCGACACGAGTCTTATTGAATCGGGATAACCAGCCATGGGTTTGCGGATTTATTGCCGATGCCTACACTTGGAGAAAACATGAGGATAACTGCATTGATTTCCTGAATCATAAAACCTGGTTTATCTACGGTCCCGAAGAAATCGGAAGAAAAACCGGCGCTGAATACTTCTATTTGGAAATGCGGAAATTAAAACGCGGATATTATGAAATTGAGTTCCATCCTCTCCATCCGCAAGATATGAGCCTCCCGTTCCCATTCACGCGCCTCTTCTGGAAAAAGTTTGAAAAAACAATTGAAGAAGCCCCGGCTTATTGGCTATGGAGCCACAACAGATGGAAATAATCTGTAGGTTTTACAATTAAATAATATCTTTTGTGCCGGTTATTTATCTCTCCATCCGAAATAGGGATTTGTAAGCACCCGAATGCTTTTTGTCACAACGTTCCTTTTTTATTAATTTTGCATTAATTCAGGTTTTTGTTGATTAGAAATAATAATTATGTATAAAAGAACTCTCATAACATCCGCTCTCCCTTATGCCAACGGCCCGGTGCATATCGGTCACCTTGCCGGCGTATATGTCCCGGCTGATATCTATGCCCGTTATCTTCGCTTAAAAGGGGAAGAGGTGATGTTTATCGGGGGCAGTGATGAACATGGAGTCCCTATCACTATCAAAGCTCGTAATGAGGGAGTGACTCCTCAGGATATCGTTGACCGTTATCATAAAATTATTAAAGATTCCTTTGAAGAGTTGGGAATCTCTTTCGACATCTATGGTCGCACCACCTCCAAGACTCATCATAAAACAGCTTCTGATTTTTTCCGCACCCTCTACGATAAAGGTGAATTCATCGAAAAAACTTCAGAGCAACTCTATGATGAGGAAGCAGGTGAATTTTTGGCCGACAGATATGTAGTGGGAACATGCCCTCATTGTGGCAAAGATGGTGCTTATGGTGATCAATGCGAGGCTTGCGGCACCTCCCTCAGCCCTTCGGATCTTATAAATCCCAAGTCAAAACTTTCCGGCAGCACTCCTGTGCTTAAAGAGACTTCCCACTGGTATCTACCTCTTGACAAATGGGAACCCAAACTCAGAGAATGGATTCTTGAAAATCATAAAGAATGGAGACCAAACGTATATGGTCAATGCAAGTCGTGGCTCGATCTCGGACTTCAGCCTCGTGCCGTTAGCCGCGACCTCAAATGGGGTATCCCCGTACCCGTAGAAGGCGCTGAAGGAAAGGTGCTTTACGTTTGGTTTGACGCGCCCATAGGCTATATTTCAAACACTATCGACGCAACCCCGGATTGGGAGAAATGGTGGAAAGATCCGGAATCACGCATGATTCATTTCATCGGCAAAGACAATATTGTTTTCCATTGCATTGTCTTCCCTTCAATGCTTATGGCCCACGGCGGCTATAACCTCCCTGACAATGTCCCCGCCAATGAATTCCTGAATCTTGAAGATGATAAGATTTCCACTTCTCGTAATTGGGCCGTATGGTTGCATGAATACCTCCGCGAACTCCCGGGTAAACAGGATGTATTGAGATATGTTCTGACAGCCAATGCTCCCGAAACAAAAGATAATAATTTCACCTGGAAAGATTTCCAGGCTCGTAATAATAATGAACTTGTGGCCATTCTCGGTAATTTCATAAACCGGGCTACAGTCCTTATTCATAAATATTATGGAGGAATGATTCCGGCAGCCGGTGATCTCTCTGAATCCGACAAGTCTATGATGGAGGAAGTCAGGGAAAGCATCCGCAGTCTCAGCAATAACCTCGATAATTTCAAGTTCCGCGAAGGTCTTAAGGATGCCATGAATGTGGCCCGTATCGGTAATAAATACCTCGCCGACAATGAGCCATGGAAACTAATTAAGACTGATCCGGTACGCACCGCTACAATTTTAAATCTATCTATCCAGATCTGTGCTAACTTAGCTGTTATCTTCGAGCCTTTCATGCCTTTCATGGCTGCCCGACTTGCAGAACAACTCCGCCTTAAAGAACTGAAATGGGATATGGCAGGCAGTTTCGACCTCGTGGCGGATGGTATCGAAATCGGTTCCCCGGAACTCCTCTTTGAAAAAATTGATGACAGTGTCGTGGAATTCCAAATCAACAAACTCGAAGATGCAAAGAAGAAGAATATTCTCGACGAATGGAAGCCCGCTCAGGTGAAAGAGACCGTAGAATTCCCCACTTTTGAAAAGATGGATATTCGCGTGGGTAAAGTGCTTGAATGTGAGAGAATACCAAAGGCTGATAAGCTTTTGAAATTCAAAATAGATGATGGCATGGGTGGACGCACTATTGTCAGCGGTATTGCAAAATTCTATAACCCTGAAGAATTAGTGGGTAAAGAAGTCTGCTTCATTGCAAATTTTGCTCCTCGCAAACTGAAAGGAGTTGAATCTCAGGGAATGATTCTCAGTGCTGAAGATGCCGACGGACGTCTGGTGGTGATTTCACCCTCCGGCCCGGTGAAACCCGGGTCCTCAGTCGGCTAATGAATCCATCCCCCAAAAACTCACAACTCAAAACTCACAACTCAAAACTCAAAACTCACAACTCAAAACTCACGATGCCCCGTTTCCTTGATTCCCTGATATTTATATTGACAGCGGTAGCCTTAACTTCAGGTTGCAGCTCTCCGGGGAATGCTGCCAAAGAGACCTTGGGCCAATGGGCGGAGGCTGAATCGCCGGCTCCCGGAGATGTCGCAAACTCATCTCCCTTGGGAGATTTTAATGCCGATTCAGCATATAATTATCTTGCAAGGCAAGTGGCGTTCGGCCCACGCGTTCCTAACTCTGATGAACATAAACTCACAGGCGACTGGCTCGTCGCAGAGCTTAATCGCCACGGTGGTCAGGTCTCCCAACAAAAGGCAATCTTAAAGGCTTTCGACGGAACTAATCTGAACGCAAGAAATATCTTCGCTCGGTTCCCTTCTAAGAATCCCGAAAAAGGGAAAGAAGCCCCGATTCTGTTGCTCGCTCATTGGGATTCCAGACCCTGGGCTGATAAGGATCCCGACCCCGACAAACGTAATCTACCTGTAGATGGAGCTAACGACGGAGCAAGCGGGGTTGCCATTCTCCTCGAAATTGCCCGCCAGCTTTCTCTAAATCCGGTGGATAAAAATATAGACATTCTCTTTGTCGATGCTGAAGACTGGGGAGAGGATGGTGACGAAGACTCTTGGGCTCTCGGCACTAAATATTTCGTGGAAAATCCTCCAATAAAAGGGTATTCTCCTTATGCAGCCATTCTGCTTGATATGGTGGGCGGCCAAGGGGCTACTTTTTGTCGGGAATACTTCTCGGAACGTTCCGCCCCACATCTCGCTGAAGCTATCTGGCAAACTGCCTCCAAACTCGGTTATGGATCTTTCTTCCTTAACCGTATGGGAGGTGCTATCCTCGACGATCATGTGCAGCTAATCAAAGCCGGAATTCCGGCAATTGATATCATCGAATACCATTCTAACGATGACACCGGCTTCAATGACCGTTGGCATACCACTTCCGATAACCTTGAAGGAATATCTAAAGAAACTCTACAAGCAGTTGGTTCAACTCTTCTAAATTTCCTCCGAAATTAACATAGTAGAACCAATCTTACTCTCTTTCAAACCTTTCCCCTTTTAAGAGCTCTAAAAGCAAAACCAAGATGTCTCCACAGTGTCGGCAGATATCCATAATGTCTTGACATTATCCGGAAACGCTCTTTTAGTGATTTATATTTGTTCTTGTCAGTCAAACCATCACTCAGATAATCTATGGTGACCCTCTTCAGATTGATGCATCCGCCCACTTCCGTGGTTTTTATACATTTCACACACCAATCATAATCTGCCGAGAACCTGTATTTCAGATCATATTCCGGAGCAAGTTCCTTCCTAACCATAAAGGCCTGATGGCATATCAGCATCCCCGAGGCAAAAGAATTATGAGTCAGAAATTCCGGTGCCCTCAAATGTCTCTCCCCAAGTTTCTCGCCATTCTTATCCACTATAATGGTGTCACCATATATGATATCGGCTCCATTTTCAGCTCCCTTTGCATATAATGAGAGGGTGTCGGCACTGTGGAAAGAGTCTCCGGCATTCAAAAACAAGACATATTTCCCACGAGCCTTCCTCAGACCCTTATTCATCGCATCATAGAGTCCTTTGTCCGGCTCACTGACTATAACCTTATTTTTTATCCCGGCTTCCTCAACTTTTGCAACAGTCTTATCTGTTGATTTCCCATCAATCAGTATATATTCAAAATCCTTATAAGTCTGACTTTCTAACGATTCAAGGGTTCTACCTATAACACCCTCAGCATTATAAGCCACTGTAATGACTGATATTAGAAATTCTGAATCCATCTTGATTAAGCCGTTTAATTTCCCATATAATAAGCTAAGATTCTTCTACGCAACACTGACTCATATTTTGCCTGTACCGATTGACTAACTGCCTTTATGTATTCTGTCTGAGCCTGTTCAAACTCTGTCGCATTCGCTTTCCCGTAGTTATATTTTTCTCGGATTGCATCAAAGGAGGCGCGAGTTGATTTCTCCGCAACTGCCGACGATTCTTTCCGTTTATTGGCAGCCACTGCCTGTGTATATGCCTGCTGAATCGTTTTATAAAGCTGCAACTCCGTTTCCTTCAACTGTAATTGTGCGCTCAGTTGTTGCACTTTTGCCTTCCTGACATTATTCCGAGTGCTAAAGGAGTCAAATATCGGTATATTAAGCGAAAATCCCAAACTTTGACTCAGATTATGGCGCATCTGACCTAAAAAACTCTCATTATCAAAGCCTGATGTCTTGTAGTAGCTGCTCCCTAAGCCTGCTGAAAATGACAAGGTCGGAAGATATCCGCTTTGGGCTAACTTTATGTACTTATCTGCTACGTCAACCGCCAAACGTGATGCCTTAACGCTATGATTTCCGCTCAGCGCTGATTCATAAACTTCTTCCGGTCTCATCAAAGGCAACTCTATCATAGAGACACTAAGGGGCTCAACATCAAACCCTTCCGGTGTCTCAAGCTCAAGCATCTGAGAAAGATCAAGCAGTGCGAGATCCAAATCATTGTTGGCTGACACTGCTGTCAGTTCATCCTGTGACAATTGCGCCTGAGCCTGCAGGATATCAAGTTCCGGAATCTTTCCGGCCTCCACTAATTCCTTACGCCTGTTTAGCTCAAATTCCGATAGTCTCACCTGCTCCATCGCCACATCATACATCTCCTTGCAATATAGCACCTGCAAATATTGCGCAATGACAGAAAGCGTGATGTTATCCTTAGCCGACTCAAGTTCCTCTATAATCATCCTGTAGTTGGCTCTTGAATAATCAAGATTTCTGACATCCCGTAAACCCTGAAACAGTGGCATAGACATCTGTACGCTCCACCCGAACTGCGAAGTGTTCCTGTTGGCATACATATTTTCCTGAGTCAGACCACGCCCGAAAGAGAAGGATTGCTGGGCTCCCCCGCTAAGATTCGGCAGAAAGGCATCTTTTGCCTCTGTCACTGTAAGTTCCGCATTCCTGACATTCAATTCCCGGCTCTTTACGGTCAGGTTGTGACTAACAGCGTAATTTATACAGCTATCAAGACTCCATGCCCCGTTGCCCCATACAGGAAAAATCGCCGCCAAAACCAACACCCACAATAAAATCTTTTTCATCCTATTTTTAATCTCACCGATTGTTAATCTCCTCTTAAGTCTATCCCCTCACTTTTGAGATTGTATCTAATCCCTCTTTGATCTCTATGTTTATTCCATCAGACATTCCTGTGACGATGGGATGCTTCTCAAACACTCTGTTTACACCCTCTCCCGATTTTAAAAGATAGACGTAGGTGCTGTCGCCTGAGAAGGTCACCACCCCTTCCGGCAACATTATTACATGCTCGGCACGTGATAAAGTCACTGTGGCATTTGCACTATATCCTGCCCGCAAATCCGAGATACTGTCTATATTCATCGCTCCCTTTATCTCAAATGTATTGGCCCCGTTCTCCTCCGTCCCCTTCGGTGAGATATATTCCAATATTGCCATAGGATGCCTACCCGGCAACGCCCCGATAGTTATTTCCATAGGCATCCCCACGCGTAGCTCCCCAACCTCCGTTTCATCCACCTTACCTTTGAATATCAATTTATTCATATCGGCTATGGTAGCTATGGTCGTACCGTCATTAAAAGTATTCGATTGTATGACGGAACTTCCAACCTTCACCGGGACATCAAGAACCAAACCGTCGATAGTAGCCCTGACCAAGGTATTGCTCTCTGTGGCATTATATTTCGATACCCCCTCTTTCACTATCAAATAGGCATCTTTTGCCGCATCCAACTCCTGTTGGGCCTGTCGCCATGAGGTCTCGGAGGTCTCAAACTCTTCCCGCGATATTATTTTCTTTTCATATAATATCTTGTTTCTTTCATACTTGGATGTGGCATCTGCCAAAGATATCTCGGCGGTCTCAACCCTAAGCTGTGCCGACGACAAGGAGGATGCCTCCGGAATGACCTTGATCTTAGCGATAATATCACCCTCTTTTACCATCTCGCCCGGCTCTACACTTATTTCCGTGATAATTCCGGATATCTGGGGCTTTATCTCTATCTCGTCTCGAGGCTCTATCTTCCCGGTCAATACTGTCTGTTTCTCTATATCCCCGATTGTAGGACTTACTATTTCATATTCCATCTTCTCCGGTCTGGAATTTATGTAGAGAAAGACAAATGTCGATACAAAGATACATCCCACTATTACCCATAGAAAAATTCTGAAAATCCGTTTCATAAATCCTTTGTTATTCATTGTTTTCAATATAATTCCAATTCTGAGTCATAAATCAATCTCTTTCATCCCGAATGTTGCTATTTCCCTTCTCTCATCGCCTCTATCGGCTTGATCTTCATAGCCTTAACGGATGGTATAAGCCCGGCAATAATGCCTAAAACCAAGAATATCAACATTATCTGGACGGCATGCTCAAAAGTCAACAGAAATTGTGCTGAGCCGGATATAGGATCATAGGTGGCTTTGTCTACAACATACAATACCAAAGTTGCGAATGATATGCCCGCTATCCCGGCAATAGCTGTCAAGGCTATCCCCTCCGACAACACCTGTACTATAATATCCCTCGGCTTCGCGCCTATCGCACGTCTAATCCCTATCTCCTGAGTCCGTTCCTTTACTATTATCCACATGATATTACCAACTCCGATTATCCCTGCCATCAGCGTCCCGATGCCAACAAAAAGAGCCAATAATGACACTCCCAAAAAGATGTTATCTACCATCCTGAATTGTTCCGCGATATTCATCATCCTGATTGCATTATCATCTTCCGGATGTATCGGATGTCTGGATTTCAACACTCTCATCAAAGAGGGCCTTACATCATCCGGATCATAACCGGGGTCTGCAGTGAAAATCACGAAATCTATTTCTCTTCCCAAGCCTAATGCACTTCTCATCACATTCTCGGGCAAAATAACGCTGTCGTCGGATTTCCCGCCTATGGAAAATTCTCCATTCTGGCCTACAATCCCTACTATCTGAAAATATATACCGTTGATACTCAAAAATTTCCCTTCTATATCCTCGCTCCCAAACAATTCCTGTGCAATATTCTTTCCTATATTCACAACTTTGCGTCTTTCACGAATATCCGACTCATTTATCAGTCTTCCTTTATAAAGTATCGGATACTCTATATCATAATACCCTGCCTCAATCCCTTTGCAAGCCACTCCATTTTTGCTCTTGTTATTATAGGCTAAATTGACTACCCTCATCACAACTCCCGACAAAGCATCAATATGTGGCACCCTTCTCCTTACTGCGTCAAGATCTTCTTGCTCAATTTTCACCTTCATCCCCTTGTTGTATCCTTTATAGGGCATACTTGTGCGTGACGGTTCCACAACTGCCATGTTAGTTGCCAATCCCTCAACATTCCTCATCAGCATCCCTTTCAATCCGGAGGCGCCACCCCATAATATTCCCAACATCGCTGTCCCCCAGAATATTCCGAAAGCTGTCAGAAATGTCCGTGTCTTGTTGCGTGACAAGGTAGCCCCTATCTCCCGCCAGTTGTCTATGTCAAATATGCCTGTCCTCATTCGTCACGCAATGCTTCAACCGGTTTCACCTTTGTGGCTTTCCTTGCCGGGAAATATCCGGCCAGAAGGCCTGAAATTATCAATACAACTGTAACTTCCGCCGCTATCTCTAATGAAACCGTCGGATTCTCTAAAAATCCCTTATCTGCTGTCAGATAGGCTATGAGTTGAGTCACTATCATTCCCAATACAACTCCTATATAGCCAAACAGAGTGGTTATAACTACACTCTCAGTGATAATCTGAAGAAGAATATGGCGAGGTTTGGCGCCGATGGCCCGTCTCACTCCTATTTCATGGGTTCTTTCCCTCACCGATACAAACATTATGTTGCTGACTCCGACTATACCCGACAGCAATGTAAAAATCCCTATTATCCATACACTTATGTTCAAGATATTGAATATGCTGCGACTTTTTAGATAATTGGTGAACTGATTATAGAAATAGAGTGCGCTCTGATCTTCGGGATCAAAATCATGTCTGTTCGATAATGTTGAACGTATCTCCTTTTCCGCCTTCTCTCCATCCTCCATAGTCGATACATTCTTGATCTCTACAGCCATATTCCATGTATAGGGGTCATTCCCGGTCAACTGCTTTGCTGTGGTAAAGGGAACATAAACATCTGTTCGCCAATCATGTTGGTAGACTCCTACCACAAGCCATGATAAATCATAACCCTTTATTCTCTTCCCTACAGCCGATGAAGCATCCCCGAACAAGGCTTTTGCATTACTCTCCTCCAGGATTATAACCTTGCGTTTATAGTTAAGATCTGCTTCATTGATAAAACGTCCATACTTAATTTTAATGTCGTCTCTTTTCCCCTGAGCCGGATAGACTCCTTTTGGAGATACGGTTATATAATCTTTGGAAGTTGAAAAATTCGTATTGTTAAGACTGGAGTAGGTTGTGACTTTTTCAACATGCTGCGGATTCTTTTGCTCAAGAATCTCCATATCTGCCATCTCCGGCTTTATCCCTCTTCCCTCTCGGAAACCCTTATAGGCTCGTGAGGTGACACCCTGATATACTGAGATATTATTCGACGTCTTGGCCCAATTGTTGTTCTCAAAGGAATTTAAGACTCCTCTCGCCATTCCCAACAGAATTATCAGCATAAAGATGCCCCATGCCACTGCAATCCCGGTCAAGAAAGTCCGCAACCGGTTATTGCGCAATGTCTGTAATATTTCTCTCAGTAAATCCATCGTAGACTTGCCTGCTGTTCTAACTATGAATCAGTCACACCACCAAACCATCCTCGATCTTTATCACTCTGTCGGTTGCCGCCGCTACTTCAGGGTCATGTGTCACAATCACTATTGTCATCCCCTCTTTGTTCAAGTCTCTGAATACCTGCATGACCTCTTTTGATGTCTGTGAATCCAACGCTCCGGTGGGTTCATCAGCAAGAATGAGGGATGGCTGAGTGATGAGCGACCGGGCTATAGCCACTCTCTGTTTTTGTCCTCCTGACAATTCCCCCGGCAGATGGTGGAATCTGTCTCCAAGTCCTAACCTCTCAAGCTGCTCCATTGCCAATGCATTTCGTTTCCTTCTCGAAACCCCTTGGTAAAATAGCGGCAACGCTACATTCTCAAGTGCATCCTTATAGTTTATCAAATTGAAGGATTGAAAAACAAAGCCTATCTTCTTATTCCGCAGTTCAGCAGCATGATTCTCGGTCAGATCCTTTATCAAAACCCCATCGAGTCGATACTCTCCACTGTCGTAGGTGTCAAGTATCCCCAATATATTAAGCAACGTGGATTTCCCGGAGCCGGATGCTCCCATGATCGACACCAACTCCCCCTTCTCGATTTGCAGATCGATTCCCTTCAAAACATGCAAGGGTACTCCTCCGGTATACGTCTTGTTAATATCCTTGAGATCTATGATTATTTCCGACATAATTATGAAACAATCGTATCTGTAACTACTGTTTGCTCTATTTGGAGAGAATCTACTCCAACACCCTCTTTTCCCTCGACGCTCTCTTGAATGGTCTCCTCCTCTACGGATGTTTTAACTTTACCATTCTCTATCACAACACGACGACCATCATAGGTCTCCACTGTTATTTTCCCATGCTTGATATTGATATTCTTTACCTCATCCAGATCCATAAAATCATCAATGTCAATATCCATATCCTTAGTGGCAAAATCTATAATCTGCTCTTTTACATAGTGTTCAATACGGTGGCTCTCCTTCACTGATTTAACAGAGAAAACGGCTACAAGCGCAAGCCCGCACAACCAAATTATCAGCAACGAACGTTGAGTCGCCGGATTCGTATGTGCATCCTTATTCTTCCATAATTTACGGATTAACAACCATATGGGAACTCCTAATGTAATGACACCTCCTATCACTGCTAAGAGTATATACAGCACCATCAATCCTTCATTTACAGAGTCGAACATACTTCCACTGAAGATTCCGATACCTATGATAAAGACGGCTATCATACATCCGATAAGAGTAGCTGCCAATACAATTGCTATCGGACAGCAGATTATGAACCCTAAAATAATCAAACATTTGACAAAAATCGACATGGTTGTCGATATAATTCCCTTATCATTGTTATTGCTGACACTACGTGACCCATTTTCACTCTCCTGATAATTCTCCGTCACTCTCTTCCCGATATTCTCCATTGTCGGGTTTTCTCCTCTCATCTGCATTCGTTGCAAAGGAGTGCTTGCCGGGGGCAATACTATCCATAAAATTATATAGACAATCCCAACTGTAGTGGCCGACAGGAATAGAAGTAATACGGCTACGAGTCTTACTATCGTTACATCTACATTCAGATAGGCCGCCAATCCTGCACACACACCTCCCAACATCGAGTTTTGAGGATCTCTAAACATCCTTTTCCTGACAAAAGGATTCCTTGAGTAACGATTCGGATCATAGGGAGGAGGAGTAATGCTTATTTGTTCCTGACTCTCTTCAACCTCCTCCCCACTCTTTTGATCCTCCTTTTCTATCTCTTCGATTTCGATGAATTCCGAGGGACGACCTATTCTTTCTATCACTTTTGAGATCTCATCGAAAGTCACTATTCTCACTGCGCCGTTTTCCCTCTCTATCAGAATCTCAGCTATCCGGCTCTCTATATCTTCTGCCAAATCCTCTGTATCATCCTTTGTCTCAAAGGCGTAGCGTATAGTGTCCAGATAATCTTTCAGCAATTTATAGGCATCCTCATCGATCGTAAACGGATACCCCGCCAAATTAATATTAATTGTCTTTTTCATCTTTTTCGTCTTTTGTCAGGGTTCTAAAATGATTAACATTCTCTACTATCTCATCCCATGCTTTCGACATCTCTATGCAAGTCTTGATGCCTTGTGGAGTGATGCTATAATATTTTCTTGGAGGCCCCATAGTGCTTTCCTCCCATTCATAACTGAGTTTCCCCTCTTTTCGCAGCCTGTTGAGCAATGTGTAGAGCGTCCCCTCGACCACTATCAACGATGCCTCACTCAGACGGTTGATGATATCGGAGGGATAGGCCCTTCCTTTTTGCAGTAGCAACAGCACGCAATACTCAAGAATCCCTTTTCGCATTTGCGACTTTATGTTATTGCTATCTTCACTCATATTCTATTATCTCCTTTTTTATCTTTCTAACTTTCTATCTTTTCAATTTTCCAACTCTCTAACTCTCCAATTTCCCACTCTCTATCTCTCCAACTTTCCAAACCTCTATCTCTCCAATTTCCCACTCTCTATCTCTCCAACTTACCAACCCTTCAAACCACTCCAACGATCTCAACCCCCTCCAACCCTATTTCGCCGCAAAGTTATAATAAAAAATAGTACTATGCAATACATAGTACCATATTTTTTTTAAAACTTAATTTTTTTATACAAAAAAAGATGGCTTATCAAACCATCATTTTAACTTCAACACTTACTTTATGTCTTCGGAATCCTTGTAGGTAAATATAATAATACCCTTATTTACAACCTGTTTTATAACGCTCCCTGTTCTATCAGGGTCGCTATACGGTCTATAATCGCATCCTCCTCTACCTTATCCGGCTTGAACCCCGATTTCATGTTCATACCGAAAAAACGACCGAAGGTCTGCCAGAAACCTGCCCTAAAACTACCCAAAAACGCCTTTACTATGCTATAGGAGCTTTGGTCGGTTTCTCTGTTGATAAGTTTCAATAAAATTTTCCCCTGACCCTTTGTCATATTCTTAACTACAGGCTTATATTGCTCAAAGATATCTTTCTCAAGTTGCTTAAGATGACGTTCACGCTGTTTCTTATCAGGTATTGTCTGGATATATTCGTAGGTCTCACACAAGGTTGAGAATGCCAATTTGGCGTAGGGCAACGTCTTGCGGACATCCCTCACTGTGCGCCAATAAAACTCCTCCTGTTTTTTGTTCTTGAATTTCATCGGCGGATAGACAATAACCTCGCGGATATTAGTCATCCTGACCGTATCTCCATACTCATCTACAAAACGATAGAAACTTACGTAGGCTTTTACTTTCAGTTCCGGTGTCCGGGGTAAGGTGGAGATATCTACCTTCCGGGCATTTGCCGGCGTGGCGACCATTAATATAATCGCCATAACAAGCATCAATATCTTCCACTTCCCTTGTTGCATCTTTCTGTTTATAAGCCTACCGGGGTTTTAAGACTATTAAAGTTGTTTGGAAGGAATCCCTCTCACCAACAATCCGAGCAGTGTATCCCTGCCATATTGCGATATTGCCTCCAATACAGATATCTCTCCTCTGATCCTTCCTGCTATCTCTTTTCCCCTCTCTTGCAATAATCTGTTTCCGTAAAATCCTTTCAATTCGTCAGACCCTATATTTTTCATTAGGAACGAATAGAGACTTTGAAATATTGCCGTATTAAAATCTATCAATAATGTCCCCTCCTTAGCCTCTTCATAAATACTCCCGATTCTTTCTTCTATGTGACGGTAGTAGGGCATTCTCCCTAATACACTCTCCATACTACCCAAATGCATCCTCTGCCATTCGCCATGTCCCGAAAGTCGGAGACTTCTAAAACTCTCTAAATTCCGAAGTTGTCTCCCTCCTCCCTCCAGAGCAACTGAACAGACCAATTCTCTTTCACGGCTCCCTAAAAGTCGGAAACGACCATATTCCTTTGGATTCAATCCGGTGTTTGCACTCAGGATAGCCTCTTTAATGTCTTCACCATGGCCCACTCTCATCAACAGACTACCAAACCAATCGGCTGATGGCATCAGTGGCAATATCTCCGGACTTATTCCCATTTCCCGCGGTCGGGATTCGCTGATTTCAGGATGCGTTCCCATCTCACCTTCCCGTCAAAGAGACCTTTGTCTTTATCAAACGAAGCAAACACAAACATCGGGGTTCCCACTATATGATCTTCAGGTACAAAGCCCCAATAGCGCGAATCGGCACTCTTGTCGCGATTATCGCCCATCATCCAGTAATAATCCATCTTGAAGGTATAATACTCGTTCGGTTCCCCATTGATATATATCTTGCCATCTTTGACTTCTAAATCATTCCCCTCATAGACTCTTATCACCCTTTCATACACCGGCAGATTGTCAAGGGTCAGATGAAGGGTCGATCCTCGCTTTGGTATCCAGAATTCTCCCATATCCGGGCGTGTCCATCCATAGGGATTACCCAACGGGAAAATGCCGGGGGCTAAATTGAAACGCCCCGTCTCTGCCTCCGTCAACAAAGGCCCCGTCACTTCCGGCCACTTTTCAACCTTTCTCTTCATTTCCTTTGTCAAGGGGATGTCATAATAGAAGGTGCCTGTCAGTTCATCACGAGACAAGGAACCGTTATAATCATCCATACTCACCCCAAGTTCCTCCCATCTTATCGCCGGGACATTAGTAGACACCGGGATGATGTAATTATACTGAACATTAGTAGGTTCCTCTATCGCCTTCCCGTTGATAAAGATTGTGTCGTTACGTATCAGTAGTCGTTCACCGGGCAATCCTATGGCACGTTTCACATAATTTTCTCGCCTGTCTACCGGACGATACACTATCTCTCCGAATATATCGGGATTTGCTTCTATATAGGCTCGCGGATTTCCAACTCCGTTCTGCTTCAGGTCATAGCTTATCTGATAATAGTCGGGATTCTGGATCTTCAAGGCCACTGTATCCCCCTGAGGATAATTGAACACAACAATATCTCCCCTTTCTATCTCACGAAGACCCGGAAGTCGATGGTAAGAAAGTTGCGGATACTCTATATAACTCTTGGTATTGATAATCGGCAGGGTATGCTGTTCCAAAGGGAAATGCAATGGCGTCTGTGGGACTCTGGGCCCATACATAGCCTTGTTTACCCATAGATAATCCCCGACAAGAAGAGATTTCTCAAGGGATGAACTCGGAATCATATAGTTCTGGCCTATAAACGCGAAGATAAAATACACAAGAATAAGGGCATATATAATTGCATCTACCCATCCCCACACAACTCGAGTGGTCCCTTTCGTGTTTTTCCACCATGTCCAGGGAATAAAACCGGTGATATAGATATCTATGAGCAGCAGCCAGATAAGTGCCAGCCATGGATTCCCCATCCACACTACCCATAAGAAGAAGATAAGCGAAACTATACCGAATCTTATCCATCGGGTGGTTTTCACATCTTCTAACCTCTCTCTTAATGACAGAGCTTTATTTTCCGGCTCTCTCTTTTCTCCCTTTTTATCTGTTTTATCCACGTTCCCTTCTTCTTACTTTCCAACTTTCAAACTCTCCAACTTTCCAACTTCAAAACACCCCTTTGGTTCCCGTAACATCCGACAGGAAATCTCCGATTGTGAAAAAGCCTTTTCGTCCTGCAAGCCATTGCGCGGCCGAAACAGCTCCACGCGCAAATCCAAGCCTGTTCTTAGCATCATGAGTCATAATAATGCTGTCACAATCTGAGTCCCATGTAATGGTATGGATTCCGGGAACTTCCCCCTCACGTCGATGGTAGACCGGCAACATTCCTTCTTCTCCCGGCTCTCCGATTTCTTTCTCCACCCATTTTTTGAATCTTTGCGACAAAGCAGTCAGCTCATTCGCCAACGTCACTGCAGTCCCTGACGGATGATCGAGCTTATGAATGTGATGCACCTCTGTCAGCGACGGGGTGTAGCTCTCAAATCCATTCATTATCCCGGTTACATAACGGTTGAGGGCCTGGAAGATATTCATTCCGATTGAAAAATTAGATGAAAATAAGAGTGTCCCCTCTCCCTTGTCACAGATTGCCTTGACATCCGGCATCGAATTGTTCCATCCTGTCGTCCCGACCACTACCGGTACCTTAGCTGCAAAACAGCGCAAAATACCATCCACTGCAGCCGACGGGGTAGTAAACTCTATCGCTACATCCGAACTACAAAATTCCTTACTAAGAAATTTTTCCTGATCATTGATATCTATAATACAACTGATCTCCAATCCTCGGCTCTTGGCTACCTCCTCTATGAGTTGACCCATCCGGCCATATCCTATTATCGCTACCTTCATTTCCTTCTCTATTTCTTATGTTAAAAACCGAAACTCACATTATCTACATATAGGGTCAAACCCTCTGTCCCCACAAAGGGCTCTCCACACGATGATGACAGCATCACCAAAACATGGGTCGGTGTGGCATCTGCCGGAGCCCAGCCAACCTCCTCCACCGGAACCAATTTCCCTTTTGAGTTCTTTGCATAATAGGCTTTATCTCCATTCAATAGACCCATCCATGACTTATAGAAACTCTCACCGGTGATATCCCCGTAATGTATCGGCAAGACATGGCCCGTGGTCCAGGGTATCGACTCTGAATACCTTTCCCGTCCCGTACCTACGCGATGGGCATACAGATTCCCTTTCTCATCCTCCCATCGTTTCTGAAGCAAAACATAGACCTCTGCATTGTCTCTTCCTTTTAATGTCTTCTTGGCAGAAAAACCGGTTGACTTTGTGCGAGTGTCATCGGCCGGCATATCAACTTGATAATCAAACACAAGTGCAGAAGGCCGCTTTGCGTAAGGAATCCCCATCTCCATCTTTGAAAATGGTCCCTTCGGCGAGGTGATCGGTTCATAGATCTGGCCTAAAAAAATTGTCCCGGCGACCATCACATCCATATTGACTATCCCTAACACCTTCACTTCCTCCATCTTTGCCTGCATCTTCGCACAACGGTTACCGTTAATAACTGCCGGCGTTACGGTGTTAGATCCCTTCACTATCCCTGCAACCTTTGCATAGACATTGCTCGTGGCCCACGGTGAACCACCCTCGTTTGTGTAAGGTATGTTCCCTTCGGAAGTCCCTTCAGGGGCTATCTCATAGATACTCTTGTGTTTACCTCCCAACAATTTCGACTCGGTTATACCTCGGGTTTTCCAGCGCGAAAAATCGCCGTAGGGTATCGGCTCCAAACGCAATGCCGAAGCTCCTTCAAATCCCAAGAAAAAACCTATGATCAAATATATAATCTTCAAATATATTCTGCTCATTACCAAAATCTTCCTCTTTCTTTACTCTCCGTTAACTTCTCTATTCCAACGATAGGAAACGCGCGCTGTTTTCAGCTATCTGATCTGTCAGGTCTTCTCCAATCACAGAAGAAAGTTTGCTTATTATCTCCTCAATGGAGAGAGGAGATTCATCTGTCTCGGCAAGTATCATTTCTCGTGGAGTGATCTTCAAAGACTCCGGATTGAATTCTGACCCATACGACAGATAGATGCCGGTATCTATCAACATCTTTGCTACTGTCGGTTTGTAACGGAATCCATGCACAGCCCATTTCTGCCGCGGTTCCATGTCACGTCGCAACCCCGTGATAACATCATGGGCCTTTACATCATGGATGATCAACGGCTTCCCTAACTCCTCCGACACCTCGATCTGGCGCTTCATAATCAAAAGCTGATTAAATAAAAAGCCACCTTTCAGTTTGTCTATTCCGCACTCCCCGATTGCAACAACCTGGGGATGCATCGCAAGCTTCCTGAATTCCTCCCATGCTTCACTCGTGAAATCCCGATAAGACACCCAGGGATGAATCCCTACGGAATATAATTGTCCCGCTATCGGATTAAATTGGTCAAATTCCACCGATATCACTCCCTCCGGTTGGGGAGCCGCATGATGTGTATGTATGTCAAGGCACCGGGTCATATCCGCTTCCTCCTAATGGATGACATCTTGAAATACGCCTTATCGCCAAATAACTTCCCTTCAACACCCCATATTTCTTGAGAGCCTCTATCGCATACGCACTGCAGGTCGGCGTGTAGCGACAACTTGCCGGGAAATGAGGAGATATGGCTCCCTGATAAAAACGTATCATTAATATAAATAATTTCGTCATCCTATTTGACTCTTTTATTCCTCTTTGGTTGAAACTAATTCTTTTTTCTTTGCCATTATCCTTTTTTGCAATTGCGAAATCACTCGTTTCACCTTTTCCTCAATTCCATGATAATCCATATTTTCGGAATGAATATAAACCATCCCAACGGAGAGGGTACCAATTCCCGGAATTGAACTTATCTCACTCTCAAATTCCCGCCGGTTCAGACGATAGGCCTCCCGTATCCTCCGGCGAATCTTCACTCGATCTACTGCTCTGCGCCTCTTCTTCTTGGGAACTGTCACCATCATCTGAACTGCGCCAATCCCTGACGGAACATTGCTACGGAAATTCTTCGTTATCTCTTCCGCACTCATTAACCGCCATACCACGCGAAAAGGGAATTCATAGAAGCTCTTACCTTCACGAAAAAGACCCTCCACCAACGATCGATGATGCAAACGGTTCTCCTTAGGATATCGATAACTTTCTATCACTTCCATTCCCTTGTAGATCTCTTTTTCTTACGACCCTTTTACACCGCTGCAAAGTTAATTAAAATCTTTCATTCCCTCATTTTGTCATATCCCTTATAACTCCCTTTTATCTCTATTATTTATCTTTTTATCCCCAATTTATGTTAAAATTTAGGTGGCGTAACATTGATTATGTATATTTGTTGTCACATTGGTGTTTGCTCCCGATTTTGTTATAAGTGAGGCAACTTATCATTAATTCTCAATCTCTATAAAGCCTTTTCTATGAAAGAATTCGAAATAAAATCTACTGTCAAAGAGTGTTCAATCGAAGAGTTATCTCCTCTCGACCGGCATCTCGTGGAGTGTGCCAAAGAGGCTACGCTTCGTGCCTATGCCCCTTTCTCTAAATATTATGTAGGAGCTGCCATTCTTCTCGACAACGGTAAAATTGTCGAAGGAAGCAACCAGGAAAATGCCGCCTATCCGTCAGGCACCTGCGCTGAACGCACCGCTGCTTTCTTTGCATCATCAGCCAATCCCGGGGTAGCTTTCAAAAAAATTGCTATCGCAGCCCGCACAAGCTCCGACCCATCTAAAGCCGGCAAAGAGGAATTCCAGAACAAGCCCGTTTCCCCATGTGGCGGTTGCCGCCAGGCCCTTCTCGAATATGAATACCTTTATGGAGATATTGAAGTGCTGCTTTTCGGTAACGACAAAATCTACATTCTCCCCTCTATAAAATCTCTCCTGCCTCTTGCTTTCACCGACTTCTAATCCTACCAATCCGACCTACTTTAATCACCGACAATCAGCATCCGAATTTTGCCCGAAATCCGGCCCTTTTTATTGAAGAATAGAAGAAAAATCAGTACCTTTGCAATTGCTTTAACCATAATCCTTTTAGTACAATTTTTTTAGGATTTGATCCCGCCGGATCAACTTTGCCATGATAATTATTAATACTCTATATATAAAACTTTCTTCTCTCCTTTCAATTAGCAGGGCCGTTATTATACCGGTGCTATTTTCCTTGCTGTGTCTGCCGGCATGCACCGACGATCCTGTTTCATCTCATAATCCGAATCCCTCCTCTCCCGACGGCTTCTCTATTATCGATCTCCCGGGTTATATCGGCATTTCAATCCATAAAGCCGAGGTGGGTAATACCAGGGCTTCCGACAAAACATCCGATGATTTCCCTTTTGACGATGGTTTCGATGATGAGTATGCCTTGCTTCAGGCAGATGATGGAGATGCCGAATCTTACCACTATTTATTGCTCTATTCCTCTACCGACTCTAATTCCAAACCCTGGATCTTTAAAATTGATGTCTCTGATCCCAAATTTGAAGATCCTGCCAATGACAATATTACCCTCTCCATCAGCAAAATGTTTCCTGATGAAGATAATCCGGAAGAACTCGCTTACCTTTCAGAACAGTTCTCTTCCGTAGCTTCTTTCGCAAACCTTATATCGGGGATGAAACCTTATGTACTCCTTAATTTCAAACTCGATGTGTCTAATCCGAATTTCTACTCTCCCTATTCGGTTTCAGGCTCAAACACTCTTGATGTCCTTAAAAATCTGACAAGGTCTCAGCTCGAAACCCTTCAAATGACCGACTATAAAATCAGCAAAGAGGGAAAGGATTATTTTATTATGTCCAACTCGGTATACTCCAATAACACGAACAGCAAAATAATCGACGGACAGATTTTCCCCACTAAAATATACAGCACCCGAGATCAGGCTCTCGCTGACCCGGCTATTATCACACATGTCGAAAGATTGGCGGCAAAAGTAACTCTTTCATTCAATATTGACCGAATGAGTGTGGCTAATTTTGACCCCTATGGAGATATGATGCTCATGAAAGTCTATACCGACACGGATACCGGCCTCCCCGATTTGGACCTCACCGTCCAGAGAGTAAACATGCAGTTCCCCGGAGGTATTAAATTCGACAACACGGGCTATGAAATTCAGACTGTGGATATGAAAGCCACCATCAAAATCCTTGGTTACGGCCTGAGCAACACTGAAGCGAGAACCAACCTCTTCAAAGATATCAACTATATTTATGGTAATGTGTCTTGGAAATGGAACGACCCTTCAAACTATCGTTCTTACTGGGCACAAGACCAACATTACGAACTTACAAATCCCTCTTCTCCCAACTTCACAAAGGTCGAGGGATATCCTCATCAATTCCGGCTCGCAATCGACACCGACTCCGTCTCTTCGCTTCATAAAGGCACAAATGACCCGGCAGGATACTTGGACTATGACAATCCTAAAGAAACATATAAAGTAGGGAATGTCACATATGAATCTTATAATAAATTAGGGAAGATAAATACAGAGGCAGTTTATAACAATGTTGCTCTCTCTTACAAAACATTCAACCAAATTTATGATGATTATCAAAGACATTGGAAAGCTGAAAGTCAAAACGATAATACCACTTTTACTTATTATCCTCTCTACACTTTAGAAAACACATATTCCGATCAAGGTATGTTGACAGGCGGCCAGACTTGGAAATGGCCTTGGCAACGCGTGCCATATGGAACAGCCACAAATCTTATTGTTCTGGCACAAATCGTTTTCTCGGATAATAATGAAAGCGGTTCTTCGGCAGCTGAAACCGGATCCGTGGAAGGTGACAAAAATCTAATGACTCGTGCTCCTGAATCATCCGTAAGAACCGTTTATCTCGGTCAGAACAATATTTTCTATCTCAAAAAGGTCAATTTATTAAACTCTAAACTCGCGATACTTAACTCGGTGATGCTTTCCGGCGGTAATGCCGGCATTCAAATTCTCCACGGACAATGGGATCACCATATCCGTTGGGAAGAAGGGGATGTCGACCAAGATAAAGATACTCATCTCGACAAAGTGGCATGGAGTGAAGGATCTAAACTTTGGTTCGCGGAACTCAAAACAAATTCGGACGGCACTCCTCTTTACGACAGTCTACCCGATCCCGCTGACCCCTCAAAGAGTATTTATAAACCTGTATTTAGCGAAACCAATCCTCCGTTCCAGGTTACAATCGACATAAATAAAAACGATGATGAAATTCAGGCTCTCGATCTAATCCCGGCTGAGATTTCCGGCGGTGACGGCCAAGCTCTTATCGCTCCTTCCCAAAAATACATGGGAATGAAATGGAAATACTATCTCGCTCCTCCTAAGGATGAATCCGGGACCGAAATGGATATGGAGAGAGCCGTAGAAATCAATTATAACCACCTCGTCGCTCTTATTCACAAAATCATAGGACCCGTTGATGTCTATAAAAACGGGAGGATGTATTTCAGCGTTCCCATACCTCATCGTTACTCTTCTATCGCCCCTACTAATTGGAGCCATTTAGGTGCTTTTGGCGTGGTTAGAAATAACTGGTATGATATTTCAGTTACTGAATTTACTCACCTTGGCACTCCGGTTGACGACCCTGACCAACCGATTGTCCCGGTCATGGATATCAAAAGATCCTATATTAATATGGGTGTCGAACTTCTTAACTGGCATGAAATTGTTGAAGATAACATCCCTATGATGTAAGGAATTTAACCGGCGAATTCTATTTGACAAATGACTATTTTATATAAAATATTTCATAAGGCAATTAATCTCTTCAGAAAGGGAGGCAATCAATGCATACCTATTTGTGGGGCTTTAATGGCTTGTTCTTTATTAGTCTCTCTTCCTTCATGTAAAGATGATTTCGTTGCTGAAGATCCGGCAAACAAAGCTGATTCTGAAATTGAAGGGGATTGTCTCCAATTTACTATCCAACTCGACAAGGCGCTCTCTTCTCGTGATGATGCCTCCTCTGCTTTTTTATCTGATGAAAAATATGATAGTTATATCGACACACAAGATAAATTCAGGGTTTTCTTCTTTACTGCTGATGGCGATTTCCTTTTTGGCGCAACCGACCGCGTTGTCGGTAAGCTTTCAAGCGCCGCTGATTATAATTATGACTATTGGTATGTCCGTATACCTATGACTATGATTGTCGACCGGGATAATCAAGAATACGACATCGAAAAAATCAAAAATTATCTTAAAAACAATCCTTTTAAAATCGCGGTGCTCGCTAATTGGCCTAATGCAGGCGAAAAGGTTAACCCCGCCGACTGGGATGATAGCGAAGGAACTCCCGATGGAAGTGGTAACCCCTCCTCAACTCTTAAGGGAAATCCTCAATGGAACTGGAGCAATTCGATCCTCAATAAAGATGCCAGCCCTTCCGACATCCGGAATATTAACGATCTTCACCATGTTTATAACGACTTGTATTATGCAAGCACTTCATCTAACGGTGGCTTGTCAAGATATGAGGTTTATAAAAACTTTATGGCTAATGCCAAGGAGGGGAATGAATCCGGTTACTATATGGGAGAACCAACCGACTGGGTGAAAATGAGAACCATAACTGATGCCGACGGGTGGAAGGCAGACTATAATTTAAGTACCGAAGTTGCCGAATTTGATAGCAAAACAACAGCAAACCAATGGATTCGGGCAAACTGGACTCCTGATGTCGATCGTAACCAAAATAAAAGGATTTATCGTCACTACCAACATATGTGGTTCCTTTGGAACTTCCATGCTTCTTATGTGACCGGGGATTTAGCCGGGAATGTCACTTACAAGACTGTTAACAACAAACAAGTTGTCGATAAGGTGAATGACAAGTCTGCCTATAATGACAACTGGGGATGGAATGACGATGGCCCTGCCAAAATCACTAACAATCGGGGAGATATATGGTATCAGCGTAACGGCGACCTCCTTTACAAATGGATGAAGGCAAGCTACTCTAATAAAGCCCCTATAGGTTCTATAACTATTGACATTGGTGAAAGCAATAACGATGTTTTCTTCAAATACACAAGTAAGACAGGTTACCCGGCTTATTGTGTCAATGTAAATAATTTCTACGGCATTCAATTGCCGGCTATCGGTGAAGGTAAAAAGGTCGACTACACCGGCATGATGTCTTTTCAAGCCAGAACTTCTGGAACTCTACGCGTGAAATGGAGCAGTCTCGACGGAACTCCTTCAGGCGTGGCCGTGCAGGTGGGATTGCCTAAACAGTCGGGTAATTCCGGATCTGAGATATATCATGCCGATTCCAACTATTCTTTAACAACGCCAAAAAACTGGACTAATCCCGATGACAACCTCCAATATGTGGATATCACTGTCAGCGAAGGGTCTCGACCGGTTTATATTTTCGGAACCACAGGGAAGCCCGTCATCTATTCCGTTGAGTTTATTCGCGGACGGTATCTTTATGAAACCGACCGCGAGGGGATCGCTCCAAGTGAACACCAGGGTATCCCGATGTATGGCGTTCAAGACTTCAAAAAAATTGATGACTGGCAGAGGGGTACTACCCAAAACCTCCCTAACAACGTCTATTTGATTAGAGCCCTTGCTAAGATAGAGGTTTATATCAAAAAAGAATTCGGAGAACCGAAACACATGTTAATGAGAGGAATCAATAGGGCTGCGCGTTGCGAACCTATGGATGTGCATACCCCGACCGATAAATTATGGGGAAACGAAATGACGGATGACCACTCTACCAATCATCCGGCAACCTATCCTGCAACTGATTTCACCGGCATGTGTGAATGGTATCGGATTTTTCAATATGGTGTCGCCTATAAGAACCCTTCTGCTACCCATGCCGAATGGTTGAACTGGTTTTATGGAAGTTGGAAATATAATCCTGAAGACCAATATCCTATAAAATGGAAAACTTCAGGTGGGTATAGGTATAACCGCGACCGTGGATACTTTGAAGCTGTGGGTGAGCAGCAAGGGTGGCCCGGAATTTCCTCCGGAAACTGGAAAATAGCTCCTCCTCATATCTTTAATCCTTACAATTATCGAAGCGATTTCGTTAGATTCCTGAAAGTGGGAGACACCTATGTAGGTCAAGACCACTATTACAAATATGTGCTCTATGTTCCCGAGAAAAATATTGATGATCCATCTGTGGTGGGAGACCTCTCATCTACACCGAAAATAGCTCATATTGAATATCGTTTCGTTCCAGAGAAAAAGAACACTAATGACGATATCGCTCAAATAGCCGATGACGAATACAGCAATACGGAGTATAATCTTGATGATAATGATTGTTTCAGGATTTATTTCACTAACTACGGCGCAAACACTTCAGGCTCCAATGGCCCTGTCAATGAAGAGTTGAAAGAACGAAAATGGTATAGGGAAACTTACGACGAATATGAACAAGACCGCGAGAGAATTACAAAACATTGGCCGATAATGAGAAACCATAAATATAAACTTTATGTCTCAGGCTCAAGCCCGGAAAACCCTGAAGTTCATGTTCAGGTTACTGACTGGGGACATAGAAAAGTAGTTGTAGAATGGTAAAGCTTTTCTCTCTTGGTTGAGATTTAAATTTAAGATAATGATTCGACTTCATAAATATATATTTCTCTATCTATCTCTGTTGATGGTCCCGGTTCTTGCGGGTTGTCGAAACAGTGATAATGAGTCACCCGATTTTAAAGTGCCCGAGGGGATGACTCAGTTGACGCTGCTTCTGCCGGATTATCAAACCGGAGCAGCTCAATTCGGCACTCGAGCTTTCGACCCTCTGGAAGAAGGGTATATGAGCAATCTTTATGTTATTGCCATCAAATATGCCGACCTCGATGATGATGGGAACGTCATAAAAGAATACCAAATGAATGAGGGGGTGGTTTACACTTACGCCCTTAATCCCGTAGGGGAAAAATTCAAATATGGACAAAATGATTATCATATCTTCAATGTAGCCCTTTATCCCGGTAAATATAAATTTGCTGTCCTCGCTAATGTGGATCTCTATCTTTGGAGGGCTAAAAAAATTTCTGACTTCCGATTAGAGCAAGACCTTCGGGACATAGTTCTTTATTTCTCCGAAGACACCCCGTTGGTGCCCTACCATCTGCCGATGGTTTGTCTGCCGGAAGAAATAAAATATTCTGTCGAAAATGATTCGGGGGAATATCCCGAGGCTAAACTTGTTGATCAGAACACTCCATTAGTCACTCTTGAAAAAGGGAAATCTACGCACATATTCGCTGATATGAATTTTCTTTGTGCTAAGGTGAGATACACTATCCTTTTTGATAAAACTCCTAACGGCATCTCGGAAGCTTTTGGAAATTCATGGATCCGTTTCAATGTTGACGACAGACTCAAACCTATTGCCACGAATATCAGAAGCTGGACTAAAATTTTGGACCCTGCAACCAAAGGCGATAAGGTGTTGATTGAAAATGATTTTATCCTGAGTTCCGATATTTCTTCAGCTGATGATGAAGAGAAAACTGACGGTGCCACCGGAGCTTCTTATTCTGCCAATAGAGGATGGTGGAACATGAGCATCGACAGATATAAGTGGTCGGAGGAAGGTGAAAATTATCCCAAAGGACCCAAGTCTGAGCTTACTCCTTGGGACGGCTCTCTCGATGATTGGATTGAAAGCAAGCAGAAAGTTTGGCAAGGCATCGTCTATCTGCCTGAGAATCTTTATAACGGAAAGTCAAAAACAACAAGATTGGAATTCCCATACCACACTCGTCTGAATTCTCTTGAGGAAACCCCGGAGGTATTAGCCGACAACCCAAAGGTAATTTATCTATTTGGCAATGATGTTGAAAGCAAATTTGAAGGGCTAAACGGTGAGGATTATTCCGACGCTCAAGGGTCTTACATAGGGTTGGACCGTGACTATTTCTATGATGTGGTGGCAAAAGTCACTAATCCCGACGGAAATATGGCTGTCCAAGTTTTCGTTAGTATTATCCCCTGGCACGAAACCGACCAAAATATTACTGAGTCGAAACCCGGTTCTCGACCTCCCCAAACATCAATCGAAGATGTGGTCCACGACTGGACTGAAAACAATGAAAACAATGAATCTACTGATTTTTAATTACGAGGGTTTAAACATTAGAAATGTCTTTTATATCTAAACATAAACTTTTTTTAGCGCTTCTATTCATATTGGGGGCAACCTTATGGGCTTGCACTGATGATAAATTAATGCAACCTGACCCTTCAGATGCCCCGGAGATAGTTGACCCTGAAGGATTGGCAATCTCTTTCGCTGTGCAACTGAGTTCCACAGATGGTGCCACGCGTGACGAGGCCTCAAGTGTTGATGATGAAACATTCATCGATACATACGACAATTATGTAGATACTGCTCGTATGTTCAAAGTCTTTCTTTTCGACCAAGACGGGCAGTTCATGTTTGAAAGTCAGAATAGATCCGTTAGAAAAAGCGCAGACGACAACGGTCAATGGTATGTGACAATTCCTTTAAACAACTCTATCCGGGATGACCAAAACCGCTCTATTTTAGGCCAAATTAGATCGGTCTTGGAAAACCAATCCTTTAAAATCGCTGTCCTTGCAAACTGGCATGATGAAATGCCTCGCTCTAACAGACCGGAAGATATAACGCCTTTTGCACTTAACTGGAGTTGGCAAAATAGCGTGCTTAATTCAAGTGCCGACCCGGCAAATATTAGAAATATCAATGATCTTCATCATCTCGTCGTTGATGGCAATTACTCTTCAGGTTTTAAAGCACCGGCAGAGGGAGAAAATTCTGATGATAATTCCAACTCAAGAGCTGACACTCGTGCCGAGCGATATGATACATATAGTTTCCTGATGGATGGTGACAGGAAAATGGGGCTTAAGACTAACTGGGTCACTTCAAATATCCCCGAAATGTCCGAATCCTATGCTGACACTTATATAAGACAATACTGGAAACCGAAAGAGGACCCAACACAACATCCTGACTATCAACCATCTGATTTCCTTTATCGTTACAGAATGGGAAGACTTTGGCAAGTCTGGAATTTTGGTGGCAACTATGAAGGGAATCAATTACCATATGGTCAACTCGCACGACATAAAGACGATAAACCTGAAACTAACCCACATGTTTATCTGGAAAATGAACTCAGGAATATCTGGAATAAAAGAAGTGGAGAAAATTTCGAAACTTGGCTCGGAGAAGCAGAATCTTCAAATGCATTAGAAGATCTTTCTAATAATGACGGTTTTATTTTTTCAAATGTGCCTGATAATTCTGCAAATAATTATAAAAATGGCGTAAAATCATACGCGTTCCATTATAATAACTACCATGGAATCAAATTGGGGAGAACCAATTATACTGAGGATAAAGATGGCAAGAACAGATTAGATATAACGAGCCAGTATAATGCAGGATATATCAAGATTATAGCTCCCGCCACCGGCAAACTCCGTGTCATTTATGGAAGTCCTGACGGTAAGATAAATGCTAAATTCAATGTGCAGCGTGGCAGCAATTATGAGGCTCAGTCAAATGGGTCTACATCCACAACTCCAAGCCAATACTATAGAGCCATTAGCATTACCGGGGGACCGGAAGAAATATATATATATAATGAATATGCCAATGCGCCTGTGGTTATTTATGCTATTGAATATATTTGCGACAAGTATTTAAGCGACACGGACAGGGTGGGTGTCGAACAACCTATTCCTATGTATGGAGTGCAGATGTTCCCCAAAATCGAAAACTGGGGAGCTGCTTCTGTAGTGAATCTTTCCAACACAGGATTAAACATTAATCTGATACGGTCGGTCGCTAAAGTTGAGCTGTATATACGTGACCGTAGCAATGAGGAGGAAAGTGCTTTGGCTTATGTAGGGATGAGAAGTATGAACCGCTCTTCCCGTTGTGAACCTATGGATGTCGAAACGCCCACAAACAGGGCGTGGGCAAAAACCACTAATTTGAGTTATCATGACCATAGCCACTGTGAATGGTTCGATCTCAAAGACTATGGCCCCTGTTATCAACCTTCCGGAAACGAGAGCTTACAGGATTATAAAAATTGGTTATCCTGGTTCTACGGTGCCTGGAATCAAAAATATCTGGCAAGTGGTGACGGAACCGGGGGTAGCTACCTGCAAAAGACAAGTTCCGACAAATGGAGCTGGCCTTTTAACGGCATCACCCTCCCCTCCTCGGATTATTATCCCCATATCTTCAATCCATCTATCGAAAGAACTGACTTTTGTGAGTTTATTTATAAAGGGAAAACCGCAAGCGGCTATTTGAGATACATCCTCTATATGCCCGATAAATTTATTGACGACCCTAACACTGTAGGCGACAGAACTGCTACTCCGAAAGTGGCTCACGTTGAATATCGGTATGAAAAAAATTCGGAAACTTATCTCGATGATAATGAGTGCCACCGTATCTATTTCACTGATTATTCCAACCCTAACGCTCCAATCAATGATGTATATTCGGATGAGTTTGATGCCTTTGAGAAATCAAACACTTCTGACCTTTGGCCCGTAATGCGTAATCATATCTACCGTTTCTATATAGGAGGAGATTTCGAAACTCAAGAAATCTACGTAAAGGTTAAAGATTGGGATACTTCCACTCCTCCAAAAAAAGAAATCTGGTGATTAACTCCGCGTAAAATATTAGCCTTCATTGACTAAGGGATAAATTGAGGAAGATGATTCCCAAACTAACAAACAATTATTGAAATGAATTTTTTGTCACATATATTAAGGTATTTGAATCCCATCCGACAGCTCAGCTCGTCGCTAAGATTTATAGCTCCTCTGTTAACTGTCTTAGGGCTGGCTACATCTTGCACCGATGATATCCCTTCCGACCGAATCGATGTAGATGAAGATTTTTCCGGAATCACCCTTATGATCCCTGATGCTTTGGCCGCAGCTGAATATGGCGCCACTCGTTCCGATGAATTTGTAAATACCAGGGCTTACGACAAATCCCGTGAAACTAATTTCAACACCCTTTATATTGTTGCCATAGAAGAAACCAATGAAGGGGAAATGCTGCATACCTATTTTAAAACTCAATATGACAGCTACGATGCTTCTACCGGGTACAGGCTTTATAAAATTGCCCTGAATCCCGGAAAATATAAATTTTATGTCGTGGCTAACCTAAACCGTTATCTTTTCACTGACGACGGACTCGACACAACTTTCCCCTCCCAAGGCACTTCTGAACGAAATATCAGGAACCTGATTATCAACTTTGTACCTCAGACTCCTCTCGAACCGGGCTTCCTCCCAATGGCCTGCCTCCATGAGAATATTAAAGTGGATTCTCCCGATGAATCTGCAAAAGTGGGGAATCCCGACAATCTAATCGACATTCAAAAGGGAAATCCTAAAAAAATTTATGCCGATCTGGAATATCTCTGTTCTAAGGTGAGATACACTATTCTTTTCGATAGATCTAAATCAAGTTTCGGTGCTAATGATATTATTGATGTTCAGATTGATGGATCATCTCTTGCTCCCTTTGCAACAAATCTCAGACACCGCACTCCTTTAGACCCGACTATGCAGTTGAACGATGTCCTCAATGTCAATGACGATATCTCAGCTATGGCCGATGCCTACCCATCTTATTTCATTCTGGATAACACCGGCAATTTAGCCTCTTGGAATATTCCTTTGGCAAGACATATATATGGAACTAATTTCGATTTCTATGAGGATGTTAGTTCCGACTCGGAGATAACCAGAGCTTTGGATCAAATTTATCAAAATCCGTGGTCTGCTTCCAAAGGCTCTTGGACCGGAGAAACTTTCCTCAATAAAAGAGCTTGGCAAGGTATCGCTTATTTCCCCGAAAACTTTGTCTCTGATGAGAAAGATAGGAGCACTCTATTGACTAAACTGGCTTTACCCTACCGCTTTAATGGTGAGGAGGGTGCGGAAAGTCCACGCCAAATACTTTTAGACTTTGATAATCAGAATAGCCAATATGGATTGAAGCGTGCCAAAAGCTATGATGTATATGTGGTGATTAAAAATCCCGATCCCGCAGATATGGTCGTGAAAGTGGTTATTAACGATTGGACACTCCAACAACTCACCTATCAATTACATGGCCCCTACGAACTTATCGTTGACAAAACTTACGTGGAATCCCTTAGTATGATTCAGGATGCATATATCTGGTTTAAATCTGATATCCCGCCGGAGGAAATCGGGTTCTCCTCTCCATGGGTATCCATAAATAATAATGTAGACGATGAAAGTTCCCGTCGTCCTATTTTCGTAGGTGAAGTGGTGAAGAATTCTGACGGCTCCTACCTCACTAATGAAGAGGGGTATCATCAGCTCAGAGTCGGATTCAACCTCGAGGTCCCTTATAGAATCCTGCATAGTCTGGGATCCTATGGTGAAGGTAAAGAATATGATAAAAGCGATATCTCTTTCTTTCACATCATAGCAGGGAATCTTCAGAAAAGAATAGATATCCTTAACCTTGACCTTGACCCATATCTTGAAGTGACTCCGCAGACCATTATCGTTGATACTCGGGAGTTATACACTTCGGGCTACGACAACTTCTCTTATCCTATCTCTTTCGAAACAAATGTAGATATTACTGATGGAGTAACACTCCAAATCCTCGACCCAAGTACCCTTTTATCAACCGGGCTTGGCGACGGCGATTTTAAAGTGTCTAAACCCTCTTTTGTTTCCGGGTCTGCTTCCCCTTATAATGTCTCCGTGAAAGAGGGAACCCTCAATCTTAATATCCGCAATATTATTACAGGCAATCCATTCTGGAACAAAAATAACGATTATACTCTTACTTTTATATTAACAGTCCCTGCCGACATTAACGGTGGAGACCCCATAGTAATAGAGAAAACTGTTACTATTAAAGTTCGTCCATTCTCCGGAACTTATGTAATTCATTTCCGCGATAACACCAAACATTGGCACGACACGCATATTTACGTTTATCAGGATCTGACTTTGCCCTCCGATTTGACTTCGAAGGAACCGGGAACCGACGGATATGATCCTGATGAGTTACATCCTTACGCCGGCAAAATTGTAGGATTTATAGAAGATAACCCCTCAAGCGGAAAGCAATGGAACGCAGCCGTCCAGTATGTGTTCAGTAATAACTGTAGCTTCCGTGGTTGGAAAGGTTATGGGGGCCCGGATATCAATAACCCTTGGGAAGAGTCGTCATGGACTCACACGCCCCCCACTGAAGACGGGTCAACTTATGGTTTTGTGATGTTCGGCCAACCTAACGGTAATTTCTGGAATTATTCCTACGCTTACAATATCACCTATGGCATCGCCGAAAATCAAGACCGGAAAAAAAGATATAATTATGAAGTGAATTTCAATGGCGACCATCAGAATTCCCTCGATCATTGGGGGTGTCGACGTTGCCAATTGATGGCCCCTGATTACAATGACGGTAATGACGACCACTTCTATACCGGAATCTCCATGGAAAAAGAGGAAGATGGATGGTGGAAATATACTCTTACAGGAGTTGCACAACCGGGTAGAACAATGATTATTTTTGCTAACCATCATGCCCCTTGGGAGAAGAGCGAAGGCGACTATACAGCTGAAGACAACCGTTGGCCCGGTGACTATGAATCCGGTCTTCCTCTCTTTGACTTTGAAGACAATGAAGGTTGGTTCCTTTTCGATGGTAACACCACCAATTCCGACCAGAAATTCACCGATGATAAACCTTCGAATATTATTCCCTTATCATTTAACGGGACCTACTCCAACAATTTAACTCTTGAAATCCTTTTGCCTTCTGGCATCACTGTAAATAGTATTGAAATTGGCCATCAGTATAAATACACAGGCGACGAATTCGGTTATTATGATGAATCAAAATTTGATAACCAATATTATTCTGACCAAAAATATAATAACGGGATCACATACTCTGATGGTAAGGCTACTTTTACTTTCTCTAACCCTAATGCTATCGGGTTTGACAATATTGTAGCTAAGGTTAATTTCAGCAACGGCTCTGACAAGACCTATTACCTTTCTCCTAAAAACTTCATCAAATCAGGAAATGGTTATATCACTGCTAAGCCGCTTTATACTGAATTTAACTCTCAGATAGAATTGTTCGTGAAGTGGAACGACCATGTCACTAAGGATTATAAGCCCGGAAACAATGGCTCCTCTTATGTCATGGTTGATTACGGTGGTAATAGTAATGAAAGAGTAAGCTACTCTCCTACCGAGAATGAGTATGGTAATTATAAGTATGTCACTTTCTCCACGCAAACGCCAACGAGTAATAAAGACCAGCTTATATTCAGACTTCCGGCTGATAACAACTATTCTAAAAACCTAAAGGTGGAAGACCTCACTAAATATTATATTCCAAGACACGGTTATTATCTGATTAACGTGCATAAACTGCCATAATGGATCAATGAAGTCTAATCGCCTTCTTCAAGATTAACTTAAAAATCTTAGAAATGAATTTTCTATCAAAAATAATATCATATATCAAGAAAATAAACTTCGGAGTGGCAATCCATCACCGACCTAAGGATATATTGACGGCGTTCTATGCTATTGTTGTCTCCTCAATGTTAACCTCCTGCTTTGTGGGAGAAGACTTCTCCGACGCCCTTTGCCCTTCTGATGATTCAATTTATATCCAGTTCGCCATACCCGATCTACGCTCTATTCTTACTCGGGCTTCTGAAAAAGAAGTCATGGTAAAAGATATTGTCGCTCTTGTTTTTATCAAGTCAAATGATGAAAATGATGGAAAATTCCTGATTAGTCAATCTTTTTCCACTGAAAATATTGTTGATAACACTATTCGTCTTAAACTCGGTGGAAATGTGAGAGATTATGATCTTTCAATTTATCTCGTTGCAAACCCTGATGATGTAGATAAAATTAAGAATGTAAACTCAATTGCAGATCTGCGGAAATATGTGTTGAATCAACCTGTTTCACTGGATGACGGGCTCCCAATGATAGGATGGCAGACAGTGAATACCTCCGCCACATCCGCCTCCATGAGTCTGACTCGTTCTGTCGCTAAAGTCTCTGCCTATTATTCAGGGAAAGACTCAAAAATAAGTCTTAATGGCCTGCAAATTTTCCATAATGCCATTAACGGATATCTCTCCTCCCCTATTAATACTGAAAATGAGTATAAAGATTATGTCTTCCAAGTTAATAGTCCAACCAATCCTGACTCCTTCTCTGAGAATTTGGTGGAATATTGCTACCCTTCTTTAGGATATAAGGGGAACGGCCTTTCTGACCCAGGGGCATTTGTAGTAGTTAAAGTGACAAGAAACCCGGCCTTTCCCGCTCAATATTATCGTATCAATCTCCGCAGAGATAAAGATAATTCCGAAGATCTCGAATATCTTGACTTATTGGCTAATCATCATTATCAGATTGAAATCACTGATGTCTTTAACGATGGTTATGATTCTCCTGAGGAAGCTGCAAAACATCCGGAATCCGATCAATATCTGGTTTATATTATACATGACCATGCGGCTGAAGTTTTCTCTATGGTTACTGACGGTATGAGAGAACTGGGGGTCACTTCAAACGTAATTCTTTCCCCCACTCTCACTGAAGCAATGGTTGTTGTGAAATGTTACGATGCAAGCCAACCTGATGTAGTGATATCCTCAGATGAAATCACTTATCCGGATGATGAAAAAAGTTCGTGGATTATTGTTGATAGAGTTGAAGAACATGAGGTTAGTGACTTTAATAAATATTGGGACAATGACACTAAAGGATCTCAATATGAATTCTATCTTAAATTAAATCCGGAGGAGAATGTCTATGAAGATCAAACCGGATATATAACTTTTTACTGGCAGGGTTTAAAAAGAACTGTTCAGGTGAACTATGAAGCTGCTTTCCTCCTCCCGACGGTATGCACTGTTGAACTCACTATAAATGGGGATGGAAACTCTTATTTAATAAAAGATTACTGGACCTTCGTAACCGGACAAGGTGAATCCCCGTTGCCCGACGGCACAGGGGTGAACGAATCTGAGAAGGCTAACACTCCGCGCCTTTTCGGCATCCAAGCTGAAGATATGTCAGGGAAAAAGCGCACTGGTGGCTTCCATTTCCCGATGCCTATGGGTAATAACTCATCATCTCCCTGGACTTATGAATATACTATTAATTTTGCACAACTCGCAGCTCTTGATGATACGGGAACTACAATCGATAATATTTCCATAGTAATCAACGGGGATGAGTTCTGGAATGATAAGATCAATTGGAAATACCAAGGTGATGGCAAGGGAATCCTTTCAATGACTTCCGGAAACAACCTTTACACTTATGCCGGAGGTAGAATCTCTTTCATGGTACATTTTAAAGAAACAGACGGCACTTCGGAAATAATAGCATCTATATATCACACAGGAATTTTCCATTATTTAGGTGATACCAAATATGTCGATGAGTCTGATCGAGGTTATTACTATTACGAAGTGGTACCTATGGGAGGGAATAAGGATAAAGATTTCTGGCTCGACAGAAATATAGGAGCTAAAGCTAATACCCCGTTTATTGATATTGAAAGAGTTTTCGATGGCGCTGAACCTGCTGACTATCGCAAAGCTGCCGGTAAACTCTACACTATCGTCGAATCTCTTAATCCTTTCGCTCTCCCAACTTTTGATTTTGGGATGATTCCTCCCGGTTATCATATTCCAAACCAGTCGGAATGGGACAATATCAGATTGAATACGAATTTCACTACAAAAGATACTATAATTGACAGAACTTCCTATCTGACTACTTTCTATAGAACAGGCAATCCTAAAATAGGAGATGTTCACTTCCAGAAAGCTCGCTATTATAACAAATCCAATATTTGGACTACTTCCCCAAAATTTGAAGAGACTCCTACTGTTGGGGATGCCGGGGCCGGGTACTATTGGTCTGTTACAGAGGCTCCTGCTATGGAAAAAGAGGAAATGGGCAACTGGGTTAGAGCTCTCTATCTTAATGGCTCGGTTTCTACATACATGAATGCAAGTGTCACCGACCATCGCATGCCTATTCGTTGTAAAGCCGGTAATGCTCAAGAGGCTGATACTCAAAAAGAATATTTTGTTAGTTTCAACGTCCATGAAGCTACTCATATTTTCCTTTTCGACACAAGAAATGGAGAAAATACTCCTCTTTACACATTCCCCGGTAAAGCGGTGGGAACTACTGCCTCAGCGGCTCAATGGCAACATTTCTATTGTTCAACTACCGTTGACCCTGATGACCTCAGAATGTTGTTCGTAAAATTACAAGACGATGGGAAGGTGACTATTTATACTCGTAATGGTGACAGTTTTAACACAACTGTAAGTTACAATCCCGCTTATCTCACAGAAGACTATTCCTGGACAATTCAAAAGGGTAAATTCTATGACTTATGCGAAGTCGGTAAGGGTAGAGAGAATAATATCTCTGACAAGCAACCTTCCGGATGTGTCACCGAAACTGATTCGGATATAGGAAACCAAGACTTCGAACTTGAATATCCTGATGAGGAAATCCTGATGCTCAAGAAAACGCTGGGATTTGAAAACTGGAGTTCTAACTCTGAACAATACACAAAAGACAAATTTGATTGGACTCAAGTTAAAGTGGGTGCTGTCCTGAAGTTCTATACAATGTCTACCGGCGGCGGCTACGACCTCCAGATATTTGACGGCCAGTGGAGTCAGATTAAGGACATCGGATCAGGGAATCAAGGTAATGACTCAGGTCAATACCACATTAGTATTAAAGATAAAGATGTCAGGGTGGCCACACTCACAATCACTAATGAGATTATGCAGAGGCTCAGGGAGAGAAACGGTATTATTCTTCAGGGTAATAACTGTATTTTCCTCGGTTTCTCATATATTCAGGGAAATGAAGACTATAAAGAACCGGAAAAAGTAGAGTTGAACCCGGAATATGGTGCCGACAAAGAACCGATCCTCTGGAAAGGAGAAAAATCAATCCCGACATGGGGAAGCAACTGGCAGGAAGCTTCTGTCGGCCGATTTAATTGGAGTGTCTTCAAAGCCGGTGATGAATTGAGAATTTACACTATGGGCACCGGCGGTGAATTTGTGCTCCAGACTTTCTATGAAAATAACGGTTGGCAAGATTTTGCAGCCAAGGAATACCGCAACCCTGTGAAGGTAAATAATTTCGATGTCATTAAGATTACCTTGAATGATACCCTTCTTAGCCAACTCAGGAATAGTAACGGCCTGATTATTCAGGGCACTAACTTCATCCTTTACGGAATAACAGTAGTTAAAAACTAATGAAGCTAAAAACAGAATATGATGATAAGAGAACTTCTTAAACCTATCTTTCTGACAATGGCATTCGCAGCCGGAGCCTGTGGCTACTGCAATGCTCAGAATGCCGTCAAAATGTCTGCCGATAATGGCCGGGAACTAATTTTTATGCTTTCTTCACATCCTTCAGCTTTCTTCCAATCGGATGCTCTTGTGATTGAAACCGATCAAGAGAGGATTGTTTTTGATGATTCAGCTGTTGTCTCTTTTCAATTTGTGGATGTTGATGATACCTCTGTTGATACTATTGATTCTCCGGAGATTATCTTCAAAATTTATCCAAACTTAATGGAAATTTTCAACCTGAAACCTGCTTCAGACGTGAAGATATACGACCTTTCCGGAAAATTGATTAAATCTATGAAAGCTTCCGCCTCAGGTAACATTTCTTATGATATTTCCAACTTGGCTCCAGGTTGTTTTATAGTGAAAACTTTTGTCAATAATTTTAAATTCTTTAAAAAATGAAACTCTTTACTCGCAATATCATTGGGGCATGCCTCTTATTGAGCTCCACATTTGCAATTGCAGATTCGGGAGTAAACTTATATCTTTCCAACGGTCAGATTGTTAACCTGACTTCTGATGAGATCGACCGCATTGAATTTGTCAATGACATCAATCAATCTCCTACAGACCCTATACAACTCACATCTACCATTAGATACTCTAAACCCGGAGGAATTTTAATGGCTACAGCTGTTGTCTCTGCTCAATCTTCGCGCGGTTTGATATTAACAGATAACTCCGGTTCCATCCTTTATTACGATGCAACTATTGATCTGAGCAAATTCCCTGTTGGCACCGTGGTAAATGTTCTCGGAGGCGTGACTAACTATGACAACTGCATTCAACTTTCTAAAGGGGCCACTATCATTAATGCCGGAGAATTGGATGTTGAATATCCTACCCCATTTCCTTTTAATTCTGAAGATCTTCCTGCATACTCTCAATTGGATACTCCTCAGACCGCCTTCTTTTCTTCTGTTTCAGGTGTCCTCGCTCAACAATTATCTTATCCCGATAATAAAGTCTCTTATCTTTTCTACACCGATGCGCCCTATGTGGCCGGAATGGTCTACTTCCCGACTCAGGAGATCCTTTCTCAGTTGATTGAAAATCACCAATATAACTTCATCGGATATTTCCTTAATTTTTCCGATATGACAAGAAACGGTGTCCCTTACAGGATATTAAATATGGTGGTCACTGAGCTCGAGGATTTAGGGGAGTATCAGGGACCCCCTCTTCCGGTTGAACCCGGCCAAACAGAAGATTCTTTCTCTCAATATCTTAACCCTTCACTTGAATTAAATAACGGTTACATCATCGGTCATATCGAGGGGAATAATGTGGAAATTGCCAATCCGATACCACTTAATAGTGCCTATGGATACCTGCTTACTTCGTCAGCTGAGATAACTGCAGACGGAACTTTTTCATCAACCAATGATGAGGTCTTCTTTTTCACCAATACTCTCCCCTCCGGTCTTACAGTGCCTCAAGGTTATTTCCTAATTAGAGATTCCAACAATAGGTATCTCTACTTACAGGACCCCTACAAAAGCTTTAATTGCTCTGCATCTGTGGAAGCAGACGAGGATAACGTCGTTTCCGATTCTTTCTTATTCTCAGCTTCTATCAATGATAACGGGAATTGGACTATTAAAAACCGTTTGACAGGAAAAAATATATACTATTCTTCCAAATTTTCCAATTTTGCAGCATATGATATTGAAAGTGAAGGCGACTATCTGCCGCAATTATTCCATATAACAACAAAATAAACAAACACCTTAAATATACAAAATCCGCCTTCCTTTCTCGGGATTGGCGGATTTTGATATTAAAGCATATTACAATATTCTTTAAGAGACTTAAAGCTTTCGTTAAGTTATGCTATTGAATAATCAATTTATTGTTGTGTAAGCAATTCCTTTATCTTCTCTTCTATTTTAGATGGAGGTGTGGTCGGAGAATATCTTTCAACTACTTTCCCGTTTCTGTCTATAAGAAATTTTGTGAAATTCCATTTGATGGCATTCCCAAATAATCCTCCTTTCTCTTTTTTCAACCATTTGTAAAGAGGAGATGCATTATCGCCGTTCACATCAATTTTTTTGAATCTTGGGAAAGTAGTGTCATATTTAAGCTTGCAGAAAGAATCGATTTCCTGATCAGAACCCGGTGCTTGATGTCCGAACTGATTACATGGGAAATCAAGAATCTCCAACCCTTGCTCTTTATATTTTTTGTAAAGATCTTCCAGTCCTTCGTACTGGGGTGTAAAACCGCATCCGGTGGCTGTGTTTACAATCAAAACCACTTTCCCTTTATATGCAGAAAGTGAAACCTCTTCACCTTTATTGTTTATAACCTTAAAATCATATATTTCCATAATTATTTGTTTTTTACTTTATAACATAAACCCCTGTGTCTTGGTTCATTGGAGTGCGACCCCATATAGTTTAAATAAGAATATATTGAAAGTATTAAGCCTCCTGTTCTTATATCGTTTGGTTGGAGAAAATTTTGTATCTTTCGGTGATAATTAAAGGGAGATGCCTGATACAGGCTATGCAACCAATATCAATTTGTATCTCTTAAATTTGGGAAATACAAGATATTTTCCACCATGGAAAAATCACAATCATAACAATTCAAATGAAAAATCAATTTATTATAGCCTTAACTTTAGCTTGTGGGGCTCTTCAATTGGCTCACGCTGAAGCAAATATTTTATGGTATGACTCTCCTGCCAAAGAATGGACTGAGGCTCTCCCTTTAGGCAATTCAAGAATTGGTGCGATGATATTCAGCGAGCCGGCTCGGGAACGCATACAACTCAATGAGGAAACAATGTGGGGAGGCTCACCTTATGTCAATCATTCCCCAAAAGCATTAAACGAGCTGGAAAATGTCAGACAATTAATTTTTGCCGGTAAAAACCAAGAGGCTCAAGACATTATCGCAGAAACCTTCTTGACAGGCCAAAACGGTATGCCTTTCCAGACTTTGGGCTCTTTGATACTGAACTTTCCGGGACATGACAACTATTCTAATTATAAAAGAGAATTAAGCCTCGATAGCGCTCTCTCTAAATCTGTTTACAACGTAAACGGTGTAGAATTCACACGTGAGGCCTTGACCTCTTTTGAAGATGATGTTTTCGTGATGAAAATCTCTTCATCCCAGCCGGGAGCTTTGAATTTCAGCGCTAAATTCGAGTCCCCGATGAAAAAACATTCAGTGGAGGTTGTAGGTAAACATCTGATTCTTAATGTCTCCGGGGATGATCATGAAGGAGTGAAAGGAGTGGTGAAAGGAGCTTCGGTAGTTGAAATTATTCCTACCGGAGGAAAGCTTATTTCTGCAAAAGATTCATTGATTGTAGCGGGAGCTTCCGAAGCTTTGGTATTCGTTTCCTCGGCTACAAATTTCGATAGTTATAAAGGAGTGAAAGGAAATGCTGTCAAGAAAGCGGAAAAAATCCTCGCAAATGCTGTCAAAGTTCCTTTCGCCCGGATGAAGGCATGCCACATCGATAAATATAGGCATCAGTTTGACAGAGTCTCTTTATCTTTGGGAGTGACGCCGGATTCTATCAAATCATTACCGATTGACACCAGAATCAGTTTATTTGAGGAAACAAATGATCCGGATTTAACCGCTCTTCTCTTTCAATTCGGACGCTATCTTCTGATTTCCTCCTCTCAACCCGGGGGACAAGCTGCCAATCTTCAGGGAATATGGAACAACGAGCCTCTGGCTCCTTGGGATGGGAAATACACTATCAACATCAACACAGAGATGAATTATTGGCCGGCTGACATCACTAATCTTGGAGAAACCAACGGCCCTCTTTTTGATCTTGTGGAAGAATTGTCTGAAAATGCTAAGACAACTGCCCGGGAAATGTATGGTATGCCGGGATGGGTGGCTCATCATAACACCGATATTTGGCGCACTTCGGGAGTTGTCGACTATGCTAAATATGGTATGTGGCCTATGGGTGGCGCTTGGCTCACCACTCATTTGTGGAATCATTATCTTCACTCCGGAGATAAGAAGTTCCTGGAAAAATATTATCCGGTGATGAAAGGAGCAACTGACTTCTTTCTTAATTTCTTAGTGGAACATCCCGACAATGGTTGGCTTGTGGTTTCTCCATCAATGTCGCCCGAACATGGTCCCCTTAGTGAAAACAATGGATCTTCCTGGATTGTGGCCGGAGCCACTATGGATTCTGAAATACTTAGGGAACTTTTCACCCAGACTGCCAAAACAGCCACGCTTCTTGGAAAGGAAGAGTCTTATGTGGATTCGTTAAATTTTGTCTTATCTAAATTGCCTCCATTGCAAATCGGAAGATACAATCAACTCCGGGAATGGCTTGAAGATGTTGATGACCCTAATGATAAACATCGGCATATCTCACATGCATATGCACTTTATCCCGGCACCCAAATATCTCCCTACGATAATCCGGAATTATTTGAAGCTGTCAAAACCACTATGATTCAGCGGGGAGATGAGGCTACAGGATGGTCTATAGGTTGGAAAATTAATCTATGGGCAAGGCTGCAGGATGGTGACCATGCTTATAAAATTGTGAATAATCTTATTTCTAAAAGATTATATCCAAATATGTTTGATGCACATCCCCCTTTCCAGATTGACGGTAATTTCGGATATACAGCCGGGGTGGCCGAGATGCTCATTCAGAGCCACGACGGAGCCCTCCACCTTCTTCCGGCCCTCCCTGATGTTTGGGCTGACGGAGATGTTAAAGGTCTTGTGGCCCGGGGTGGATATATTGTGGATATGGAATGGAAAGATGGACAAATTGAATCTGCTGAAATCTTGTCGCCATTAGGGGGCAATTTAAGACTCCGTTCCTATGTGCCTCTTAAAGGAGTGGGGTTGGAAGTGGCGGAAGGGAAGAATCCCAACCCGTTTTTTGACAAACCTGTGGTTTCTGAATTCTTACATTCTGAAGAAATAAATCCGCGTTTCCCAATCTTAAAAAGGGTTTTTGAATATGATTTGGCTACAGAGCCTGGACAATCCTATAAAATTTCAAGAAAATGAAGAAATTTATTTTATATATAGCTTTTTCATGGTGGTTTTCGTTATTTGCTCTTGCTTCTAACCCCAAACCTTGCCCTCCATTGCCAAGTCAACAGCAATTAGACTGGCAGAAAATGGAAACATACGCTTTTATCCATTATAGCATAAATACCTACACCGGAGAAGAATGGGGATTTGGAAATGAAGATGTCGAATTGTTTAATCCTGACAAACTTGATGTTCTTCAATGGGTTAAAGTTATTAAAGATGCCGGCCTCACAGGTATAATCCTTACCGCCAAACATCATTCCGGTTTTTGTCTGTGGCCTTCTCAATTCACTGAGTATTCAGTTAAGAATTCTCCCTGGAAAGATGGCAAGGGCGACCTGGTTAAGGAATTAAAAGATGCCTGTGATAAATTCGGATTGAAATTCGCTGTCTATCTTTCACCATGGGATCGTAATTTTCCTGAATATGGGAAACCTGAATATATTGACTATTTCCGCAACCAACTGACAGAACTCCTGACTAACTATGGTGACATTTTTGAAGTATGGTTTGACGGTGCTAACGGTGGCACCGGATGGTATGGGGGTGCTAATGAAAACCGTAAAATCGATAAGTTCACTTATTATGACTGGGAAAATACTTATGATTTAATAAGAGAGCTTCAACCCGACATCATGATATGGAATGATGGCAACTCGCGTGGTGATTTACGTTGGGTCGGAACTGAAGACGGTTATGTGGGACAACCTAACTGGAGCCTTCTTTCCTCTGAGGGACTTGTGACTCGCGAACAATTACACCATGGGGTTGAAAACGGTGACAGATGGGTAGCTGCAGAGGTGAATACTTCTATCCGCCCCGGTTGGTTTTATCACGAGCGGGAAGATAACCAGGTGAAATCATTAGCCAATTTGATGGATTCATATTATAAATCAGTGGGAAGAAATGCTACTCTACTACTCAACTTTCCTATCCGTCCCGATGGCCTTATCGACAAAAACGATAGTATCACCGCTCTTGCCTTTGGAAATTATATCAAGGAACTGTTCAAAACCAATCTTGCCGATGGTGCCTCCATTGATAACTCCAATAATGTCTGGACTGTCAAACTTGAACAGCCATCTGAATTCAACAGAATATTAATTCAGGAACCTATTGAATTAGGTCAAAGAATAAAGTCTTTCAAACTGGAAGCCTTAATTGACGGAAACTGGATAGAATTGAAAGATGAACTATTACCTGAAACCGAATCACTTTCTACTATCGGATACAAAAGAATCGTATGTTTCCCGACAATAACGACTGACCAAGTAAAGCTTACCGTCTTAGATTCTAAATGTGAACCTTTGATTTCAAATATTGGAATCTTTAATGCTCCTCCAATCGTGGAACCACTCGTACGTAAAGCTGCCGGCGATGAATTTGTTGAGACTAACTTATGGAGTGTGATTGCTCCCGGGGTTTCTGAGTTGGAATGGAGAAGGGCCATCGACCGCCATAATAATTCCGTTTATAATCTCCCTGATGATGAGGGTCTCTTGATTGATATGAAAAAAGAGACTGAATTCGAAGGGTTTAGCTTTCTTCCTGATAGAAAAACCAAAAATGGACTTGTCTTGGCTTATCAACTTAGCATATCATCAGATGGAATTAATTGGGAGAAGATTGCTGAAGGTGAATTTTCAAATATTGAAAATAATCCTATACGTCAAACAGTCAAAACTCCGAAATCAAAAGCCAGATATTTAAAATTCACCCCTACGCGATTATGTGAAGGAAATAAAGCCTCGATTGCAGATTTTAAAATTTTCCGACCCACAGAAAAATAGTCTCCTGAGTCTTAGAAGAATAGACTCAGAAATTCAAAACAAGTGGATGTAATTATATCTGTGAGGCTCTTTTATAAAGGGGTTGACGCTTAAAAAAGCCCCATAAATTCTTTCTAAAGAGTTTTGGGAAATATTAATATTTTAATAATTTTGTAGCGCTAAACAAATAATTTTGAAAAACCAATGAAAAAATTAGCTTTTTTATGTGCCGGCGTAGTAATGTTGGCCATGACCTCATGTAAGTCCAACCTTTGGACAGCTACCCAAGTTCCGGTATCCAACACAGTTGCTACTTGCACTGTTGCCGATCTCAATGTTGGTAATAGGGTATCTTACACCTATCGTCCCACATCAGCAGATCGTAAGGGTGGTCTCAAGAATTGCAAGAATGCCGCTATCGCTGCATTGCTCAAAGAAAATGGAAACGCTGATGTACTCGTAGCTCCTGAATTCAACTACGACAACACTTTGACTTACATCACAGTTTCTGGTCGCCCGGCTACATACAAAAACTTCAGATCTTGTCCTCCCGTTCCGATGCCTTAATAATACATCGGTATGCCCTTAAAGATGAAGGAGAGAAGACTCTGGTTTTGTTTTGGATTTATCCTTTTCTTGGGATGTTTGACGGGCTTCGCTAAAAAAGAACCGGAGAAATTACCTCAAGAAGCGGAAGTTGAAAATCAGGTTCTGGCTGTAACAGGAGCCGACTTGATTATTGGCGACAAAAGAATCAGCAAGTCAACCTCATGGGTTTTCAATTTTTTATCTCCGATAGATCTGGAAGTAAGAAAATCCAACTTGATAAGGGCTTTATGCAGAGAGAGGGATGTAGATTTATTAATCGATCCTCAATTCTCATACTCCAAAAGGATTCTTGGAAGCGGCAAACTTACAGTAACCGGCTATCCGGCCGTTTATGTCAATTTCAGGAATCTCACTGAGAATGAAATAGATTCAATTATTCTTGGGAGAAATTATACCGACGAAAGAATTTATTTTATTAATAAGGAAACGTTAAAATAATCTTACAAGATCTCCAAAAATGCAAGAGGGTATGTCAAACTTTATTGGCATACCCTCCCTTTTTTCTATACAATAGATATAAAGTAGTTTACTTATAATACCGGGACCTTGGAGCAAGAGCACAAAATTGGTACATAAAGAATAGAAGTACTAACTTATTCTTGCCATATTAAAGTGATAACGCCAAGAATTTGCGACCAAATGCGACCAACCTCCCATTTATATATTCTCAACAAGGTTTTCCGCCTTTTTGTAAATGCCATCAAAAGATAAATCTTCATCCAAAGAAGGCCAATGTATTCCAAAATAGGAAACAGTAAAATTCTCCCGCTCTTGCAGTGTGGCATTAGCAAGAGGAGGATATTCAGAAAACCATTCCTTACCGACAGTGCTATCCTTGAATAACACTACTACAGCGTTGTCAGTTATTTTAATATTTTCTATTTGAGTCCTGTTTATCATTTCACTTATCCTTCTGGAAATATTCTTTCCAACATGCAATTATTACCTCTTTATTTTCTTATATTAAAGATTCTATAAGTCTTAATTCATTTTTCTTAAAACAGTAGTTATCAATCAATACAACATCATTGACATTGAATTTTGCTTCCGAATCACCTTTACTTACATGCACATGTATTGGTTCATGGTCGTTTGACCAAAAGTAAAACCTATATCCGAAAAGATAAAATAAAGTCGGCATTTTGAGGTATGTTTATTTACAAAATTACAAAAATTTTCTATAAAACAATTTAAGCATTATGAGTATACTCTCAATATTATGTTCCCTCCCCTCACTTCCTGATATAATTTGTTTTCCTCCGCTTTTCTACGGAACACCAACATCATATATTTCGAGACATCACAACTGATTTCACATCAGTTCTTCTTTCATATATCTATTATAATTGTAATATGTATGTATGATATGTCCCTATTATTCGCTCATTGGTCAGTAAAACCTGTGACAGAAAAATAACAGCTGTTTGAAAAATCTTTTCAAATATAATAATAGAATGAGCCCGGTTTTAAGCCGAGCTCATATTTTAAAATTTGTTTTATGCTATAACTTTTACCATCTCCGGGTTAATAAATCATAACATATTTTTCTTTTTGGTTTTTTTAATAGCATTGTTTTATTATTCAATTATCTTAAAGTCCTAAGAGCAAGAAGATAATCGTGATTGTATAGGGGATTTTGAATTTATTTCTGGACTTCAGAAACTTTAATTGCTTTTTTCATATTTAAATTCGAACAATCACTCCATGTACCATTGAAGTCAGCCCTTACCTCGTAACTGTCCCAAATATATTCACCGTCATCAGGGATTAAAATGAAGTCATCACCTCCTGTTGTTTGAAGAACATATACTTTTTGAGAATTCTCACCAATGACTCTATTTCTTGTTATCCATTTGCCCATAGTTTCTTCTGGTTCATCTGATACCCATTCTCCTTCATCAGGGCTATTGATATGTTTCTTAGTTGATTTAGTTTCAACTGTGTTATATGTGCCATTCTTATTAACTGTAATTTTAAAGTTCTTTCTCTCATCATACCCATAATTTGCAGGATCAAGTTTTTCCCACGAAGCTATAATAGTAAAAGGAGGGGTAAGACCTGTTTCTTCAGCTTCTGTTTCTACCACGTTCTGAACTTGTCCCACAACTTCAGAATTAACTTGATCATTTTCATTACTGCTTGAGTCATTAGAGGTTGACTCTTTGCCACCACATGCAGTCATTGCAAACAATGCACTAACTGCCAGAAATGAATAAATTTTTTTCATTTTTTAAACAGACTCAGTTCCAAAGTCTTATTAAAATGGAAGAAGCGTGGAACCGTATACCACTCTTATAATTTGGAAGCCCTGGGAATGCCAGAACTACTGATGTGGGGAAAGCGGCCCACGCCCATGGCGTGAGAACCGCTATGCTTTTTCCCTTGTACTTCTTTGAAAATTTCTCAGGTTTCCAAATTACAAGTCAAGCATAACGCTTCTTTTACAACAAAAATTTGAGACTTTCGTCTCCGATCACAAAATTAGTAATTATTCCTGAAATAGGAATGAAAGTCAAAATAATTTTCAAAGATTTAAATGAAAAAGACACAGAAGGGAAACATGTTCCTCTCTGAGGCTCTTAACAATTTTATATCGGAGTTTTAGATTTCATTCTTTCCACAAGTGCCGGAATTATTATCCAGGTTTCAGCAGTTTCCCTTTTCCTAAAATCTATTGAGATTATATTCCGCACGAAAATAAAATGGTGAGCCCAATGTGACCAAATTTTGGGATCGGAGAAATTGAAAGAGAGATAATTGACTGTATTTAGTCAATTATCTCTCTAATCTTGTGCCCAAAGCCGTGACAGTGTTTCTTGTCTTTACTTGTCCTAACTTGGTGATATAGAGGGTTGATGTCATTTTAATCTTCAATATTAAACAAATAGAACCAAGAAACCGTGTCCAACCGTGTACCAACACAACTTAACCTATAATTCCATTCACCACAGTTGGGTTTGTAATTACATTTGCGATGATACTTGCCATAATATTTTCACCCCAAGACTTTATTTTATCTTCTATTTTTGTTCTTGCTTTTTCAGTGTTCCCCTCTTCTTTTATTATGTTTTGTAATTCTTTTAATTGTCTTCCAGAAATCTCATCTTTTATTGCTTCAACAAAAATTTCCATTATCTGTGATTGCTCTTGCGTTTGAGTTTGTTTTTGAGTTAGATTTATATTAAACAAATTACCACCCTTTGAAGATGATTGCGCCCTTGGAATGATAGGTATTGCTTCGCACGATGCTAATATACCTATTAGTTCTTCAAAATACTTAGGATTATTATGTTTCTGAAATTTTTCTAAGGTGTCTTCAAAATCTTTAATACACCTATCACCATTATATTTTGATGTTAGGAAACGAATAACCGTATATTTCCATTTCTCATATTTAGATACATCTGCTATCTTGTAGTCAAAATAACTTGAAATAAAACCAGGAGGATTAGGTATACGAGTAATTTGCTTTTTTATTTCTTTCCCTTCCTCAATTAAAATAGAAAGAGACAATGGGTTATTTTCCATAAAAAATCTTTATTTTCTATTAATTTCTATATATTTTATATTCCTTTATATATAATAATTTTATTTGAAATCATCATTAGAGTATCTAACCGCCAAACCGATTGCCTTACCCAAAAGTGGAGGTACTGCATTTCCTATTTGAACCAGTTGTTTATTTTTAGGTCCTTCAAAAATGAAATCATCGGGAAATGATTGTAATCGTGCCATTTCTCTTGCAGTTAAAACACGTGGTAATTTAGGGTGAATATTTACACCACCATGATTTTCTTTTATAGTACAAGACGCTTCATCCCACGGACATTTTTTCCACGCATCTGAATAACCTTTGTATAGACTTTCACCTTCGGGGAGTGCCAACATTTTCTGTGCCATATCATCACGATGTTTTGTTGGAACATGATTGAAATTTTTATCTTCTTCCCGATACATCAAATCTTCTATTGCCTGACCTGTTGTAATATATTCACTTGCTTTAAGAATTGGTTTTGGATGATAGTTTTCTCTACCCATTCTATTACCTATAAAGATAACTCTTTCACGTTTCTGCGGTGTATAGTAATCTGCCGCACATAAAACTGCCACCTTAACATCATATCCTATTGACTTGAAATCTTCTATTATTTTCTTTTCCACCATTCCATTTAACATACTTCTCAAACCTTTTACGTTTTCACATATAACATATTGAGGTTTCAGATATTCAACAATTTCAATTAATTCCTTGTATAAAGAATTTCTTGGGTCATCAACTATTCTATTCCCCGCCATACTAAATCCTTGACAAGGAAAACCACCTGCAACTATACTTAATTCACGCCCGTTTAACTGCTCCTTAACAGTTTGATAAAAAAGTTCTTTTACATTTTTATCTTTAATATCTCCATTAACAAAGGGATGGTCAAAATTCCGATTATAGGTCATACACGCTTCCTTAAACCAGTCAAGACCACAAATGCCTTCAAGTCCTGACATTTCTAATCCTTTTGATAATCCACCTGCTCCGCAAAACAAATCAACAAATGTCATTTCTGATTTTGAGGGGTTTTCCCATTTGGTAGAAATATCTATCCATTTAACATTATCATCAGTGATTAAACTGTTACCTTCCAGACTTTCTATTGATTTGCGAGTTCTTCTTTTTGTAGGACTTTCAAATTCCCCAAGTTCATCTGAATTAAATAATGAAGACTGTCGTATTGGAACATAAGTGTTTTTTTGCAAGTATAAATCAAGTGCCTCTTTTGAAACTCTATAAAGATTTCTAATCTTAACCGACTGTAATTCACCACTTGCCACCAACCGTCTTATGGATTTTACAGAAACTCCAAGTTTAGTTGAAATTTCATCTATTGAAAAAAAGTCCTTATTTTCCATTTATTTGATATTTTAGACCATCATATTTTAGTATTGTCCACCATAGTCCATTATTGTGCAAAAATAAAAAAAGAAACCCACCTATAAAAGGGTTTCTATCAGTAATGAAACTCACACTAAAAATTTATGATTTCCGAAAGACGAAAATATATTCATGTTTGAAAAGAAAATAATCACTTTTCAATGCCTTATATTTCCATAAATTTTCAATTCCAATTTTTGCTCTATTGCCAACCATATCCTTAATTACAATACCTTTAAGTTTGCACTTAAAGTTTTTCATTATTGCGTACATTAAATAAAAACCTAATGGAACAACTGCACTATCCCTATATAAATCACCCACTATAATTGCAAAATGTCTATTAGATTTAAGGTATGATAATGCATTGGACATACCTAAGGTAAATTTATCAATAAAATCTTTTAGACTTTCTGCATTTGATAAATCACAACTATTATTGGTAAAATGTATAATATCCCAATAAGGTGGATGAATGATTAAGAAATCCGCCTTTTTCTTCCCCAGTTTTGATAATGCTTTTTCTGTTGCTTTATTAAAATCTTCCGTATTGGTGATATCTGTTTTATTGATAAAAAATTTAATAGGAGAAGTCTCCTCATTCATTTTATTTTTTACAATATCAATTATTTCATCATTAATGTCATATCCAATATAATTTCTTTTCAGATTTTCACATTCATAAAGAGTTGTACCGCTCCCCATAAAAAGGTCTATAACTATTTCGTCTTCATCTGTATATCTTCTAATTAGGTTATCTGGAACCTGTGGAGTGAAATTTCCGTGATAGTTATTCTCTCTTTTGCCTCCTTTTGCACGAGGGCCAATTAACCATAGACTATCTACGTTAATATCCAATTCTTTCCAATGTTCCTTGTCAAACTTCATAATTTGATATTATTTCGAAGAAGTTTTAATCCATTCTCTAAATGCCTTACGATATGCAACGGGGTCATAAAGATAACAACCGACACATGTTCCTTCATATTTTTCTGTACCTTCATAGAAGGGGAAATCCTCAAATCCCTTCAATATAGACGCACTCCACCTTATATTAGTTCTTTTACATTCTTTGCATTTTTGTCTTTTGAAATCATTTGCTGCTTTGCATAATGGTTGAAAATCATCTAATGTTTGAGTTGCCATATCTGAAACTCTCAAATCAGTCTTACGACCGTCTTTATGGTCGGGTTCAATTTTCATATTGTGAGATGTCCCATCCTTGGTACCTAACATTACACACGCCTCTTTAATGATTATATCTCGGATATCTTTTCTGATATTTTGTTTAAAGGTGTCCTCTTCTTTATAACCATTTAAACGCATTGATGTGATTTTATTACCCTTACTCGCTCTGTTAACTTCAATATTATATTTTTTATCCAGTGTGCTTCCCTTTCGTGCAAAATCCAATCCATTACCTAAATTTAAGGATGCGTATTCATCCTTAAATTCTGTTACATAAACCCATCTACTTACACCCTGGTCATTTGGTTGTGCTAATTCTAAAAATAAAATTGATTTACTTTTCTTACTCATATGCAGATATCAAGATTTATGAATACTATAATTGTTCATAATCAAAGAGTTCTTTCATTGTAATTTTTAATCCTTCTGCAATCTTGAAAACATTACATAAAGTTATGCTCCTCTCTGCTCTCTCTACCATTCCTATATATGTCCTGTAAAATCCACAACGATGTGCCAGTTCTTCTTGGGAAAGTCCTTGTTCTAAACGTAAGATTTTCACACGTTTACCAAATGATATTAGTTTCGGGTCTTTATGAGACATGTATCAAAATTACATAATCCCACAAAATTACGCTACTAATAATAGGCAATCAACGCACAAGTAGTAGCACAATAAAGATTCTAAAATTTCAATAAACTTGATTCACACTCGGTCTCAACGTTAGGGAACCTCTTTTCTTCACATATGAATGTTTAACATTTAATCAATTGTTTTGTTTATATATGAGGAGAGTAAAGTTATGACTGATATATTAACTAAAGAGCAAAGAAGTTGTCGGATGAAGGCTATCAGAGGAAAAGATACCAAACCGGAAATGATAGTTCGGAAATATCTTTTCTCGAAAGGTCTCCGTTACCGAGTACATATGAAACAACTACAAGGACGTCCAGATATCGTGTTGAAGAAATACAAGACAGTCATTTTTATAGATGGTTGTTTCTGGCATGGACATGATGGGTGTAAATATTTTAAAATACCAAAATCAAATGAACTATTTTGGCAACAAAAAATAAAGTTCAATAAAGCAAGAGATATCGCTACTGACTATGTGTTGCAAACACAAGGCTGGAATGTTATCAGAGTCTGGGAATGTGACCTAAGAACAGATAAAAAGAGAAAAGAAACACTGGAATCATTATATAATCAAATCCTTTCTTCAAGAAAATATTCTGAACTTTCTGAGTTATCCATCTCTATGGTTGCTGAGTCAAATGAAAGCTATAGGTAAACTATAAATTCCGTACGAAAGTGGAAATAGTGGGTCAATGAATAAAATAGGTTGTTAATTAAGGCAAAATTATAGAACTTTGTCTT